>DAORGN010000275.1:0-5284 GCA_035340095.1 Pseudomonadota bacterium
GTCTGTGGAAGCTGCCGGTGGTGTTTATCGTCGAAAACAACCAGTATTCGATGGGCACGCCGCTGGAGCGCACGCTGGCGCATCCGGACATCACGCTGCGGGCGTCGGGTTTTGCGATTGAGCGCGACCGCTTTGTATCGGACGATGTGCTCGAAGTGCGCGATCGCATAAAGCTTGCCGTCGAGCGCGCACGCAGCCAGGGAATTCCGTCGCTGCTCGAAATCGAGACCTACCGCTATCGGGGTCACTCGATGTCTGATCCGGGCAACTACCGGACCAAAGAAGAGATCGAGCGCTGGAAAAAACGCGACTCGATTGAGCTGGCGCGGACGCGGCTTCTGAATGTTCTGCCCGAGTCTGAAATCGCCGCAATCGACGCTGAAGTACGCGAATGGGTGGCCGAAACGGTGCGCTTTGCCGATTCGTCACCGCCCGCGCAAGAATCGAGCATCTGGTCGACGGTGTACGCGCAGCCCGGAACCGATCCGCGAAAGATGTAGCATGCGGCTTTTTTGGCTGGGTCGCGCGCCGTATGAGCCGGTGCTCAGGCTCCAGCAGGCGCTGCGTCGCGAAGTCCTGTCCGGCGGGGCGGAGTGTATCCTGTTGGTTGAGCACGCCCCGGTGATTACGCTGGGGCATCGGGCGACGGCGGCTGACCTTTTGGTATCGACGGATCGGCTGGCTGCGCAGGGCATCGAAACCGTGCGTGTCGAGCGTGGTGGCCAAGCGACCTATCATGGACCGGGTCAGCTCGTGGTGTATCCGATCTGTCGGCTCCGCGGTGGTGTCGTCGGGCATGTCGATTGGTTGACCGCGGCGGCGGTGTCGGTGGCCGATTCTGTGGGGATTTGTGCCGAATATCGCCAAGAGCCCGTCGGGGTGTGGGTCGGTGAAAAAAAAATCGGAGCCGTCGGTGTCCACGTCGAACATCAGGTCGCGATCCACGGACTGTCGCTGAATGTGACTGCCGAATCGACGGCGCCGTTTCGCAGAGGCCTGTTCGTTGCGTGTGGCGCGCGTGGGGCACAGGTGACAAGTCTTGTCGAAGAAGGCGCAGAACCGTCGCTGACGACCCACGACGTGGCGCTGCGCTTTGCGCAGACACTGCTGCGCCTGCGCGGTCTGCCACCACTTCCCGTCGAGTCGACGCGCGCTGAGCTACTTTTTGATCGAATGGCGTCCGGTGTCGCGCGGGGATGATTCGTCGGTCCTGTCGCTGACCAGCCAGCCTTTCAGACGGAACCAGAAGAACATCACGCCCGGCACGACGACGAACATCAGCACCAGCGCGAAAGCGAATGCCGTCGGAGATTTGAACGGCATCATTTCGAAGTTCATCCCAAAAAGACCAGACAAGAACGTGACGGGCAGAAGCAACGCCGACAAGATTGTCAGCTGCTTCATGATTTCGTTTGTGCGCTGTCCGACGGCAGACATATAGGCATCGACGCAGTTGCCGAGCAGATCGCGACCGGCTTCGATGCTTTCGTAGATGCGCGTCAGGTGATCGTAAATGTCGCGAAAGTAGGGCGCCGTCTTTTCGCTGACGCAGGGGCTGCCGCCGTGCCGTGCCAGGTTGCCCATCACATCTCGCTGTGGCGACAGCACCCGTCGCATCGACACCAGCGTTTTGCGCAGCGAATAGATGCGGTGCAGATCGGCGCGGCTCGGATTGTCGAACAGCGATTCCTCCATTTCGTCGAGAATGTCGCCGATCTGTTCGAGCACCGGGAAGTTTGCGTCACAAAGCCCGTCGGCCAGCAGATAGTAGACAAAGTCGGCGCCGCGCCCGAGAAACTGCTTGTCGTGCTTGACGCGGTTCCACGTCTGCTCAAGTGCCGGACTGTGTTGATCGTGGACGGTCACAAGGAAGTTTTGCCCGAGAAAGGCATGCGTTTCGAGCATCGTCAGCGCGAGCGTCTGCGACCGACTCTCCGCCCACAAAAGCCGTGGTACGTGCAGCGAGTTTTCATCGGTCAAAAGGCTCTTTGTCGTCGGCAAAATCGTGAAGTTGTGGGTCACAACGAACAGATACGGAGCCTGCCCGGCGTACTCTTCCAGCTTGGGACGCTGATCAAAGTGCAGGCAGTCCTCGACGGCAAGCGGGTGGAAGCGGAAGCCTTGGGCGATCAGATCCAGCTCTTCGGCGGTCTGTTTGGAAATATCGACCCAACGCACCGTCCCCGGCGGTGGCGTCACGGCGAGCGAACGCGCTCGCTCGTCGGCGATTTCGCGGATGACCTGCTGTCCATTTTCCGTCGAGAGTTCCAAAATCCGAATCATCGACGCTTCCCCGTGTGACGGTAAAAAGGGTATCGCAAACGGCTCCCGTTTGGGGAACGCTTTCGACGAGAAATGCGCTAGGCCTTGAGCGCTGCGGTCGCCAAGATGCGCTCGCAGAGCACACCAAAAGAAAGACCGGCGTGTTCGGCGATTTTTGGCACCAGGCTGCGATCGGTCAGTCCTGGCAGCGTATCCACTTCCAAACAGACCGCACGCCCCGTCGGTGAAAGCAGCAAATCGGTTCGGGTAACGCCCGAACAGCCAAGCGCCGAGTGGGCTCGACGGGCCAGATCGTGACACAGCTGCCGTTCCGCCGGACTTAGCGGCGCCGGGACCAAGTATTTGGTGTCGGTGCGCTGATACTTCGCGGCATAGTCGTAGAATTCCCCGGCGGGTCGAACCTCGACTTCACCGATGACTTCACCGTCGAGAACCGCGACTTCGATTTCACGCCCAGCGACAAACTCTTCGAGCAGCACCACGCCATGCAGACGCCGTGCGAGCCGCAGCGCCGCATCAAGCTGCGCTTCATCGCGCACAATCGAAATGCCCACCGACGAGCCTTCGCGCGAAGGCTTCACCACCAGCGGGAGTCCGATGCGCTCGACGTCGGCGGGCCCTTCGAAAATCGTCCAGCGCGGCGTTTCAATGCTGGCTTCATCGAACACTCGACGGGACGCGACTTTGTCCATCGCCAGCGCGGATGCCAGCACGCCCGATCCGGTGTACGGAATGCCGGCGCACTCCAAAAGCCCCTGGACGCAGCCGTCTTCGCCGAGCGTGCCATGCAGTGCCACGAACGCCACGTCGACATTTTCCCGTCGCAGATCGGCCCACAGGTTGTGATCGGCGCCCGTCCAGTCAATCGCGACCACCGCATGCCCACGCTCGGTCAGTGCGTCCGCCACCCGTCGCCCTGACGCCAGCGCGACTTCGCGTTCCGCCGACGGCCCACCCATGATGATGCCTACCCGTTTTTTCATGCGGGCTCTCCCAAAATTTTGACTTCCAAATCGAGCGTGATGCCGAAGCGCTGCTCGACGTGACTGCGCGAAAGTTCGATAAGAGACACCAAATCGGCGGCCCGCGCGCTGCCGACGTTGACGAACCAGTTGGCGTGGACCGTGGAAATTTCGGCGTCGCCGCGACGGGTTCCTTTGAGTCCGCAGGCCTCGATGAGTCGTCCCGCGTAGTCGCCCGGTGGGTTTTTGAAAAAACTGCCAGCACAACCGACGCCGTGCGGCTCGCGTTCTTTTCGTCGCGTTCGCAGCGCTGCCACGGCTTGCGCGATTTCTTCTTGCGGTCGCTGGGGCAAAAGCAGGCGAGCCGCGACGACGACTTCGCTGGCTGGTAAGGCCGAGCCGCGATAGACAAAGCCGCACTCGGCGTGGCTGCGACGAATCTCTGCACCGTCTGCCGCAATGCTCAACACCTCGACGGTGACATCTTTGAATTCACCGAGGTAGGTGCCGGCATTCATGATCATCCCGCCGCCAACAGAACCGGGGACACCACCGAGGAATTCGACGCCTCCGAGGCTGCGCCGGGTCGCTTCGCTGAGCAGCTTGCCGGTGCTGACGCCCGCTTCAACGAAAACCGGTGTGCGTGGATCGTCAGGCGCGGGGTCGAAGAACTGAAGACCACGCAGCCGTTCCGTCGCCAAGACCACGCCGCGGATGCCGCCGTCTTGCACCAAAATGTTCGATCCCGATCCGAGCGCGCGACAGGCAAGACCGGATTCGGAACAGAAGCGACGTATCGCCGCCAGACGGTCGATGTTGCCCGGCGCGACCCATGCATCAGCGGGGCCACCGACGCGCAGGGTTGAGTGACGCGCCATCGGTTCGTCGAAGCGCACTTCGCCCTTTTCACCGACCAGATCGAGGAGGGTCTGTCTTTGGCTCGACGAAAGCGGCATGATGCTGGCGTTCTAGCCTGACCGCTCGCTGCTGCCAATTTTTCCGCCGTTTGAACCCGAGCACGAAGTGGCCGTAGCCCTTGCAAATCTCCGAGCAGATCCATAGCCTTTAAGATCACATTAGGAACTTGGCTGTGCTTGGTCTTCGTCGGCAAATCGAGAAGCAGTCTGCGCAGGCCCAGCTACATATGCTGTATCTCTTACCGAATGGGGTTTGTTGGCGATGCGAGTGATAGCGGTGCGTTGGGCGGAGTTGGAAACGGCGGTCGAGCGCAATGCGCCAGACACCGAGAGCTTCCTCGATACCCGCTCGGGTGAGGTGATTACTCTCGTCGAGTCTGCACCCAATGTCGACGAGCTGCGTACCAAAGTGATGAGCGGCGGGGATGCCTATCTGCGCGTCGAGCCGGCGTCCTCGCGAGAGCAGTACAAGTGGATGGAACGCTTCGTCGCGGGAGTGACAGAGCCCGTGCTCCGTGAGCGTTTGATCATCAGCATCGACGGAAAAGGTGCATTTCGGCGTTTTAAAGACGCACTGCTCAACTATCCCGTCGAGAGAGAGCGCTGGTTCGCCTACCGCGGCGAGCTGCTTCATTGGCACATACAAGAGTGGTTTAAGCGCGACGGCTTGACGACGGAGGAGCCGCCGCCATGGGGCGTTGTGCCGCAGCCTGTGGAAACCGAAGTTCAGCTGCCGCGGCCAAGTCCGACGACGGAAGCACCGGGTGATGGTTATCGTCGACAAGCGCGAGACCTGCTCGAACAGCTTCCGGCGGCGGAACTGCCTGCCGCTATCGCGTTCCTCGAGTTTTTGAAAGAGCGCGGCAGTGGCGAGCTGTCGCGGAGTCGTCCGGCGTCGGGACGGCCCAAGACCGGGAACGCAGGAGTTTAGTTGGCTCCCGTCGGTTTCATTCTCAAGCGCGATCAGCCGCAGTCGGTGCAGTTGTGCGAGCAGCTCGTGCAGGTGCTGCGCGAGCGCGGCCAGACGGAACTCGTGCTGCGCGATCACGTTCAGCTGCCCAGCTGGTTCCATACGACGAGCGAGACCGATCTACCGAGTGAGCTGGCGATGCTGGTTGCGCT
>DAORGN010000276.1:0-5267 GCA_035340095.1 Pseudomonadota bacterium
GTTCTTGTCTTCGTACTCACCGCGGATCTCGTCGAGAGAAGCCCGCGTGCCGGCCCGCAGCAACTGGCGGAACTTGTCGGCGAGCAGCTCACGACGCTGGATGTCCACGAACTGCTTCATCGTCAGCCGATACGAGTTCTGCACCACCATGCGCAGCCGCTCGTAGTCGAGGACGTTGTTGCGCATCGCATACGGTTCGACCTTGCGAGCGATCCCGGCGACGAACATGTTGCCGTCGACGAGTAGCTTCGCGGCTTCATCTTCGGACACCAGAAGACCGGCCTGCTCTGCCTCGTGGGCCAGAAGCTCACGCTCGATCAGGCGATCAATCACGACCTCGCGCAGCTTCTGCGCCTGGGCTTCACCGCGGTTTGGCAGACCCAGCGCGATGAACGAAAAGTTCAGCTCCGGCTCACTGATGTCTTTGCCGTAGACCCGCGCCGCGTAGTGACCGCCTAGCCCATCAAACACCGAGTCCCCCGTCGGAGATCCCGGACCAAAGCTGACGATGAAGGCGGCAATCAGGATGCCGAAGAGGATGTAGATGATGGCAGAGCGAGAGTTCTGCCGCACCGAATCGAGCATGAAGCGCGTGCTCCTTTAACGAATAACGCTGGGGTCGAGACTCTACCCGAGGGATGCCAAGCCAGCAACAAAACGGGCCGACTTTACGTGCAAGATCCACCGGTCCGGCAGGTCTTGACGCCGCCGCCGCAATCGACGCAGCTTAGACCCGAGCCGCAGTCACCGTCGGGATTCGCAGTGGTGCAAACGGTTCCCACCGATCCAAGCTTGCAGGTGCCGCTAAAGCTGTTGCACTGGTTTTGGCATTCGACGTTGCGCAGACACGGTTGACCATCGGCAAGCTTTGCGCCACAGGTTCCAGCGACGGTGTTGCAAACCAAGCCAGCTTTGCAGTTTTTGTCGACGGAGCACGGCTGACCGCTTTCCCCCGTCGAGCACTTGCCCAAACTGCAGATCCCGCTCAGGCAGTCGAGGTTGAAATCACAGAACGATCCGACGGCCAGCGGTCCACACCAGTTTTTGCTGGGCAGACACACCATCGCGCCGGTTGCGTCGCTGCCACAGTCGGTGTCGCGCACGCAAAACTCGCCGCGCTTGCGCAGCGCCTGGCAGGTCCGTCCGTTGCAGACAAGCCCGGTGGCGCAGTTTGCGTCCACATTGCAGGCGCAGCCCGTCGGGCGAGCCGTCAAGCTCAAGCAGTCCGAGCACTTGCCGACGCTGCTGCCGCTCGCGACATCGCAGATGAGCAGGCGCGTTTCGTCGTCAAAGCCGCTGCACTGGTTGTTCAGCGAGCAGCCACAGCCGACGTCGCCGCCTTTGTCGCCGGGGACGCAGACCGCTTCGCTAAGCTGAGCGACGCCGTCATCGCTCGATCCGACGCCACAGCCGCCGACGCTGGTCACAAAGAGCGCTGCCGCAAGAGTCGCCCACCTACTGACACTGGCCCGCTGTCTCATCATGACCGTCTCCTCATTGCTTGATTTGAAGCACGTTGGCTGTGCTTCCTTCGCCACTTTTGCACGGTTTTGAGAAGTTCGCATCCCGAATGGCGATCGGTTTTTTGTGCAGCTTACCTTGCCTTCGGTTTGGGGGAAGATCCGAAAAAGTGCTAAGAACCTGAGCAGAATTCAGGGTCTGCGTGCGGACGCAAAAGTGTTGCCCGCGCAAGGACCGGCTTCGAGGAGACAGCCTATGCGAAAGACGCTCCCGTCGGTTGTGGGTTCGCTTTTGGTACTTCAGCTTTGGCCGCAGATCGCTGGCGCTGCCGTCTGCAAAGTCCCAGGTACGCATCCGACCATCCAAAAGGCCGTCGACGACACCAGTTGTACCGACATCCAGCTCGAGGCCCAGACCTACACCGAGCAAGTCTCGATTGGCCGCGCCGGTCTCACCATCACCGGCAAGGGCGCCGGTCGCACCATCCTGCGCAGCCCAAACAGCCGGGTTCGCTCGACGGTGAGCACAACCTATCTGCCGCGTTACACCTACGTCGTTGAAATAAAGCCCGGCGCGCTCGCCAGCTTGCGCGATCTGAGCATCGACGGACGCAGCAACGCCACTTGCACGGAACGATTCTTCGGCGTCCGCTACCACAACTCGACGGGAAATTTGGAACGGATCGTCGTCGAAAACGTCCGCGGCCAGGGGGCAAACTTTGCCGCGTCGTGCCAAAACATCATCGGCGTCGGCGTCACCAGTGACGGCAGCGGTGGCGGATCGGTCCAGCTGACCCAGTCGACCATTCGCAATTTCCAAGCCGTCGGCGTACTCGCGAGCGGCACAAATGCCGGCGTCGTTGTTCAAAACACCGTCGTGCGCGGTGCCGGTCCGCAAAGCAACCTGCCGCAGACCGGCATTCGCTTCACAAACGGCGCCGCCGGAGCCGCCGATCGCAACAACTTGTTTGATCTGCGCTTCACCGGCGACCCCTGTCGTGGCGTCGGCACTGGTCTTGATTTTTACCGCGCCGGCCAGGCCTTCATCACCACCAACGTGGTCGTCGACGCGGATCGCGGCTTGTGGCTGCGCGAAAACCAGAATCCCCAGGTGGCCTACGACAACCGCTTCATCCGAAACTATCTCGGGATTGAAAGCAGCCAGAACAGTGACGGCCAGGTCCGCATCAGCAAAAACGCCTTTTCCGAGCTAAAGCGCAGCACGGCGGCCACCGTCGATAGCTGCTTCGCGTTTAGTGGCGATGGAATTGCCGTCGAAGACGAGCTGGACACTGTGGTGATCCAAAACAGCATCGCCGACAGTGCACGCAACGCCATCGAGCTCGGTGCCGGGACGGAAAATCTCGATGTGCAGCAAAACCAGAGCGTGCGCTCAAGCAAAAGCGACATCGACGATCAAGGCACGGCCAACCGGCTCACGCTCAATCGCTGTAGCAAGAGCGCGCCGACGGGACTCTGCAGCGACACACCGTAAACCGACGTTGGCTGGGACCGATTGCCCGCCATCGCAGCGAAGCGAAAATTCCCCCCGGCCTAAGGCGACAGCCGCTGTGTCTTGCGCTCGCGGCACAAGGACGGGGTGTTGGCGTCGGCGCAGGCTTCGGTGCACGAACGGAACGTGCTGCTCGCCACGCCTTTCTTTTCGATGCAGTCGTACCAGTTCGTTTCGCACAGCGCGCGTTCCCGCAGCGGCTGGCTCGCGGTCTTTGACAGCGCCAGACACGGACGGAATTCGGCCAGACAGCTGCTGACCTGCCAGTTGCGCCCACACTGGAGCTCGCAGTCGTGGAGCCGCGTCTTCTGCGCCAACGTGCTGCACTCGGCGTCTTGTTCGTGACCTTCGCTGGGCTGCACAACCTGCAAACCCGGCGTCAGGATCGGTTCCTCGACGGCAGGTTCGGTCTTCGGCGCGGTGACGACCTTGGCCGGATCGGTCGGCGTTTCCGTCGGTGGAAGCTGGAGCACGACAATCGGATGATGCGCGGGCGGCTTCGGTTGCGGGGCTGTCTCGCCACTACAGACGCGATCGATTTGTCGCAGCGTCTCTAACGAGTACCCATGCAGCATCGCTTTGGTAGGCTGCGTACTCTTCACTGGGGTGGCGGCGGATTCCAGCGACACACCGTCGGACGGAAGGATCTGCGTAAACAGCGGACGCACCGCTCTCGAGATGAAGTCGGGACCAACCACCGGCGTGTAATCGTCGGAAAACGCCGGATAGACCACGTCAGGAACCACCTTGACCGTCAGGGCACCGCAGTTTGGCAAGGTCTGCCGAATCGCGCTCAGATCGACCATCTGCGCACCGGGACCGACGGGCTGCACTTTGACTTTGAGCGGCTTTTCGGCGCTACCGGGACCGCTTGGGATGGTATCGACGAAAATGTTCAGCATGGCACTGCGCGCTTGCAGTAGCGACGGGGCGCTACAGGCCGACTCGGGTTGCTGATCGTCCCACATCGTCGTGCTCGAACTGTCGACGGTGCGAATGCGGTCTTCGTTGCCCTGCCAGGCCTGACCGATGATGCCCGTCAGAATCGACGTACCGACGAGAGCGCCACCCCCAATGAGGATGGTTTGAAAGGTCGATGCATCCACCAGCGACGAGCTGGTCATCGTCGTCGCGCTGCTGCCACTGCCCGTACCGGTGCCCGTTCCAGTTCCCGTCGATGATCCTGGGATGATGGATAACAAACCGCCCGCGAGAATCGACGCGCCAAGGCCGGTCAGAATGCCGCAGAAAGCGTAGCGAACCTTGCTGCCGTTGGAAATCGACGCCAGGCAGCTGGCAATACCGCCCGCGGCAACCGCTCCGCCCGTCGCATACGTGATCGGGCCACCATACTTTGGATCAAGATGCGCGATCGTGCCGCCAAGGCCAATGCCGACGCCGGCACCGCCCGCAATGCCAGTGACGATCGCTGCGCCCTTCCACCAGTTGCCGCCAAGTCGTTCGAATGTTCCGGTGTCGGTGCGGCTGGTCTTGCCGTACATCGCCTGCCGACAGCGCTGCGTCGACGTCGCACGCAGCGAAACGACCGCGTTTTTCCCCGGCTCGCTAAGCTCCCACGTCTCGACGGTGCGCACCGGATGCAGCCGCGTCGTGACCGAGACAGGGACTTCCGTCCCAAGCCGCCACTCGCCCTGATAGCAACCCGAAAGCCCGAGTCCGCAAAAGACCGTGACGAGCGCAGACGAGCCCAGCTTGTGCATCTAATTCTGACTCCGCAGCACTGGCTCAATTTTGACCTGATCAGGCCTTTCCAGCACGGGAAGCTGATGGCCCGGCGCGACTTTCAGAATCGTAAACTCGACGCGACGGTTGAGCGCCATGCCTTCTTCGGTGCTGTTGTCCGCGATCGGACGGCTCTTGCCAAAGCCCTGCGCTTTGAGCCGCCCAGGCTCGACGCCGCGAAGCAGCAAGAACTTGAGCACTGCACTTGCCCGCCTCTGCGACAAGTTCAAGTTGTATGCATCGTCGGCACGGAAGTCGCAGTGACCCTCGATCAGGATCTCCAGCCACTCGGGGTGCGCCTTGATGTAGTCGGCAATTTCTTCGAGCACACCAAATGACTCGGGGAGGATCACGTCCTGGTCGGTTGCAAAGTGAATCCGCTCGAGCACCTTGATCTTGTTTTGATCGGCGTAGACGCGCGGGCAACCGTGCAGCGCTTTGCGTCCTGGCAGCGTCGGGCAGTCATCCAGTCGATCGACGATGCCATCGCGATCGGTGTCTCGCTCGGGGCAGCCGTTGTTTTCCGCCGGACCTTTTTCTTCGGGACAGTG
>DAORGN010000277.1:0-5265 GCA_035340095.1 Pseudomonadota bacterium
TTTTACTCCGCAAGGGGACTACTGCCGCTACCAGTGTCTTACTCCATGCACGCAGGAAACGTGGTCTACAGAGTCGCTGTTTGCGACGTTTCTGCCGCTCGTTGACAAGCGGACACAGCAGCTTCCGCGCGGGATGCATCCGAAGTGTCCGCGCTGTGGCGGTCCGACATTCCTGAATGTGCGCGGTGGCGACTGGTTTGTCGAAACCCCCTATGAAGAGGAGTCGGCGCGCCATGCGGAATGGCTGGCCAAGCATGTGAAAAAGCGGCTGCTGGTGCTCGATCTGGGGTCGGGATTTAACACCCCGATGTGGATTCGCTGGCCAGCGGAAAATCTGGTGGCGGAACACCCAAATGCGCGGCTTGTGCGGGTGAACTTGCACAATCCGGAAGTTCCCAGCGCGATTGCGGATCGCGCGGTGAGCTTTGCCAGTGGCGCGGACGTGGTGATCGACGCGGTGCTGCGCGAGCGGCTTCTGCGGGCACGATCAGACAGCGCGACACTCTGATAGTCTCGGCGTGTGTCATCGTCACATGAAGTCGACTCCGTTTTACCGGACGAAATTACCAAGCTGCTCGCCGATCCGAGCCTGCCGGAACCCATCGCCAACGCGCTGCGCGCCGGAATGAAACTGGAACGCATCGAGCTGGATGCCGAAGGTTGTTTTTGGCACCAGGGCGAGCGCTTTCAAAATGACAAGCTAAGCTCCCTGTTTCATCGCTCGATTCAGCGCACCGACGGTGGAACCTATCTGATTGTGATTCCGCCCTATTCCTATCCGTTTGTGGTGGCCGACGCGCCGCGGCAGGTCCGGCACATTCGGCAAGATGACGCGCGGGTGTGGCTTGTGCTTTCGGATGAACAAGAGCAGATCCTGGACCCGTCGACGCTCAGCTACGTGCCGGATCGCGGACTGTACTGCCAGGTCGATGCACCCGGTGTCCAGCGCTGGCCCGCGCGTTTTCTGCGCCCAGCGTACTACGCGCTGCTTTCGCACATCGACCAGCAGGGGGAAGACTATTTTCTCGATTTGCCGGGGGGGCGCTGGCCGATACCGGTCGTTTCGCAGCCGCCGCGCTGAATCGCTGCGCAACGTGGCTTGTCGCGGCGGTGTCGGGGGTTCCTGGCCGTCGTGCGCAGTCATGCATGAGCTTGGTATTTGTCAAATTCTTTGCGGAAAACGACGATTTGCGGCTTGCCGGGGTGGTTTGATGCGTGGTAGTGACCCACACGTCCGACATCGGATTACCTGACAAACCATCAAGGAGTAGAAATGCGTTCGTTTTCAGCAATGTTCCTAGTTCTGGCGACTGCAGCGACGGGCTGCACGCACTTTCATACCAACATGCTTTCGGAGTCGATCAAAGCCTTCTCTGCGAAGGCGAAGCCGGCCAACCAAAAAGTGTGGGTCGCTTCCGTCGCAGACAGCAATGCCTGTGATAGCGGCTGCCAGCTCCCCGGCTCGTGTGGCAAGTCGTCGAGCCCGCTCGGCGGCAAGGGCCTGTTTGGTGGCATGGGCGGCGGCGGCAGCGACAAGCTGGCCTACGAAGTCATCACCAACTACCTGACCCAGAACCAGACGATGAAGGTCGTCGAAAGCCACCGCCACAACTACGCGACGGACACGCGGGTCGAAACGCGCAAGAAGCTCGATGTCGCGATGGAAGGCAAAGCCGTTGCGTCGAGCATGTCGTGTGAAGACCTGTGCCTCCTCGATGAAGCGAAGAAGCGCAACGCCGACAAGGTGCTGACCTATCACATCATCGACATGGGCGCCAAGAAGCTGACGATTCACTATCGCCTGAGCGATGTGAAGAGCGGCACCGTCGACGCTTCGTACACCCTGCACGTCAGCCACCCGCAGCAAGCGGGCGACGTCAGCTTCGTCGAGCCGGCACCCTAGTCAGCGCGCTTAGTAGGGCAGGGGGGACAGCAAAACTTCGGCGCACAGGCCGAAGTGATCGCTGGGATAGACGCCATCTGTATCGGCGCGATCGAGGACGATGCGGCAGTCCGTAACGGTGCCGCGTCCGTCCCGACTCGCGGGACTTACAAAAATGTAGTCGAGCCGGCGATCGTTTTGCAAAAAGCGCAGCCGCTGCGTATACGGATTCCGTCGCGACCAGGTGTAGCCCGGTCCTTTCGGGTCATCGGTTGCGCAAAGGAATGCGTCTTGGTAGTACGTGCGCCGTCCTCCCAGCGTATGCAGTCCGCGCAGAAAACGCAGCTCATCACTATCGGGCGTCGCGTTAAAATCGCCGGCCAACAGCGTCAGCTTGGCGCCCCCTGAAACACTCTGCGCATGGGCTTTTAGGAATCGGTCTATCGCTTCGACTTGCTGTTCGCGCGCGATTCCGTCCGTCATCCGGTAGTGCAGATGTGTCGTCGCTGCGATCACTGTCCCCACTTGCGTTTGGATGTCCGCGATGAGCAGCACCCGTCGTTCTTCCGGACGTTCATTTGGCAGCTCATGGACGACGTGGGCGGCAATCGGCAGCCGCGACAGAATCGCCAGACCTTCCGTTCCGCCGCCCCACGCTGAAGCCGGCGCAAACACAAACGACATTCCCAAGTGCTCTGCAAGCTGTTCCGCGGTGTTGCGCAGCGTACCGGGAATTTCGCGAACTTCTTGCAGCGCCACCACATCCGCGTCGAGCGCACGCAGCTCCTTTTGGCACAACGGAAAGCGTTTTTCGAACGGCCCCTGTTCCCCCCACAGGTTCAGTGTGACCAACCGGAGTCGGATGTTTTCCGTCGCTGCTGCGTTTTCGATGGGGCGTGTCATCCGCGGTTTCGCACAGGTCCGTGCGGTCCATAGTAGATGCAGCGCGAGTCCACCGTTTCCCACAACGTCACCGAGCAGAGACCAGGCAGCGACGGGAAAATGCGATCGAAGACATACCGCGCGATGACTTCGCTCGTGGGATTTTCAAGCCCCGGAATTTCGTTTAAGAGCCGATGATCGATCGAGTCAATCACCGGCTGCACCACCCGGTCGAGATCATAAAAATCGATCAGGAAACCGGTCTCTTCATTGGCTTCACCGCCGAGCACCACATCAATTTTGAACGAGTGCCCGTGCATCCGCCGACAGCGATGGTTGTCGGGGACTTTGGGCAGAAAATGGGCTGACTCAAAGCGGTACTCGCGAACTAGCTCCACGTACATCGATCGGTCCTGTGTCTTTCGCTGGCTAGTTTGCGCCGTGGCATTTTTTGTATTTTTTGCCGCTGCCACATGGACAGGCATCGTTGCGACCCACTGCGGTCTGCGGACGCTGCTTGGATTGGTTGCGCAGCTGTCTTTGCGACGCGAGCAGCGGCGAGACCTGATCACGCATGAAGCGATAGCGATTTTCGTACATCTTCACAAGCTGCGGCTGCGACGAAAGCAGGTTGGATACCAGCACAAACAGACTGTTGGCATCGACGCCCGGCGTCACTTCCAGCACCGCCGGTTCCTTTTTGGGCAGCGAAAAGTTTACGACGCCAATCTTCTGCGCCGCACCGCCCGGACCGGGGGACACCACCGTCCAGACCACGCGCTTACAGTCGCACTTGGGTTCGATGCAGTAGGCATCCTGCAGACCTATCGAAACCTGGGGCGCGGGCTTTGGCTCTTCACCTTCGGCGGCGGGCTGCTTTTCATCCGATGTCATCGTGAAAAGCGGAATCCCTTCGGCGCGGAAGACGTGCTGCCACAGCACCATTTCACCTGGCTTTACCCCCGACCAGTCGAAGTAGCGGAAGTGCAGCGTCTTGCCAAACTCACGGGTGTCCGTGTAGTGCTTGCGCAGGTTGTCGAGCTGGCCGCTCTGGATGGCGTCGCGCACGCCCTTGCGCAGAATCTCCCGTCCGGGGGCATTCTGGTTGTCGAGAAAATCGACCCGCTGCGTGCCCAAGTCGACCGTCATCACCACCCCGCCGACCCGCAAGTGAGCGGTCGCGCAGTCACAGGCATGATCACCGCAATAAAATTCCTCGACTGGCTGGCCAGCGACGGAAAAGGGCGGATCTTTTTTCAGGTTTTCGGTTTCCGGAACGTCTCGATAGGGAATCAGGGCCATGGCTGGTTTTGTCTCTGCAAACGTGCGTAAAAAGGGAAGTTAGGGTGGCAGCGCTAGGCTTCACCACCGGCCAGGATTCGTTCCGCAACCGCCGCGCGGTTTGTGGTCAGACAGGCTGCGGCACAGGCTTCCTCGTCGTCGGACGGAGCGCGACCTTCGGCTTTGGCCAGCTCGCGTAGGTAGACGGCGCGCAGCTCGTCATAGCCGACCGACAGATCGCGGTTTAGGACCAGGTAGTGGTACATCGAAAAATGCGAAAGCTCGTCGCGGGCTTTGCGCAGACGGGTCGCGATGACTTCTTCGCTGTCGGTGCCGCGGCCTCGAAGGCGCGCTTCCAAGATCGGCAGCGACGGCGGCAGGATGAAAATCAGACGTGCTGCGTCGGCAAACTCGGCCAGGATGCGGGTCGCGCCTTGGTAATCGATGTCGAGCAGGACTTTGCAGCCGCTTGCCAGCGCTTGCCGCACGGTTTCAATCCCGGTGCCGTAGCGTCGTCCGTGAACCCAGTTCCATTCGGCAAACGCGCCGCGGCTTACCATGTCGTCGAACGTCGCGTCGCTGACGAAGTGATAATCGACTCCGTCACGCTCGCCACTGCGCGGCGGACGGGTTGTATACGACACCGAAAACCGCAGCTCGGGCCTTTCCGCGAGCAGTCGTTTGCACAGCGTGGTTTTTCCAGCCCCCGACGGGGATGACACCACAAGCAAAAGACCTGTGCCGGCTTGCGTCATCGCTTAGGCCTCGTCACGAGCGGACGCTTCGCCATCGGCACCGAGCGCGCTCGACGACGCACCACCAATGCCACCGCGTTCCAGTCGTTCCGCCACCGTTTCGGTTTGCAGCGCCGACAGCACGATGTGATCCGAATCCGTAATCAGGATCGATCGCGTCCTGCGTCCCTGCGTCCCGTCGATGAGTCGTCCGGCCTTGCGCGCTTCTTCTTTGACACGCTTCATCGGCGCCGATTCTGGACTGACGATCGCCACCACGCGCTCAGCGACCACTGCGTTGCCGTATCCGATGTTGACTAGACGCACGGCCACACCACAAAACAAAAGACCATCTGCGCGAAGTTTGTCGAGGCTGGGCTATTCCACATTTTGAACCTGCTCGCGGAGCCGCTCTAGCTCCGCTTTCATCGCGACGACGCGCGCCGCCACTTCCGCCGACTGGGCTTTCGACGTCAGGGTGTTGGC
>DAORGN010000278.1:0-5227 GCA_035340095.1 Pseudomonadota bacterium
TGTGGGCTGGGCCTCCACTCCTTTGGTCGCGCAAGGGAAGGGCGGTAGGGGGGCCCCCCATGCGAACGTACTGCCGACCAACCTGATCATGATGAAGTCTCTGACTGTGATGGGTTGTCCGACGGTGATTTCGACGATTCACGATCCGACGATTCGTTCTTTGCGGCTGCAGACGATCTTCGACTGGGCAAAGTCGGGCGCGATCCGTCCGCACATCTCGCATCGCTTTGCGCTTGCAGAGTTTCGGCAAGCGATGAAAGCAAAGTGGAACGGAGAAGTCACCGGAAGCTGTGTGATACATCCGTAGAACCGTTGTCGATAGGAAGGACAGAAGAAATGACAGACAGACTTTCGGTGAAGCCGCAGCGCCTTTGGCAATCCATTTTGGCACTCGGATCGATAGGAAGTTATCTGGATGAAGGATCGGGACTGCGTGGCGTAAACCGGCTGGCGCTCACATCTGCCGACGGAGAAGGTCGTCGTCATGTGGTCGAACAAATGAAAGCGCTGGGTCTGTCTGTTTCGATCGATCGCATCGGCAATGTGCTTGCGCGGCGATCCGGACAGGATGACTCGCTGGCCCCGGTGATGATGGGTTCGCACATCGACAGCGTGCCCACCGCGGGAATGTTCGATGGCTGTTTGGGAGTCCTGGGTGCGCTCGAGATCATCGCGACGCTCAATGACGCGGGCCGGCAGACTCTGCGTCCGATCACGGTTGCGTTTTTCACCGATGAGGAAGGATCGCGCTTTGGAACAGACATGCTCGGAAGCGCTGTAGCGACGGGACGGATTCCGCTTGCAGAGGCCTACGCACTGGTCGATCGGAACGGACTTTCGGTGAAGGGAGAGCTACAGAAGATCGGTTTCTTGGGTGAAGCAGACGAAAGACTTGCGGCTCCCTATGCCTATCTGGAATGTCACATCGAGCAAGGTCCGGTGCTGCGCAGCGCGAATGTTGACATCGGTGTGGTGACGGGCGTGCAGTCGATTTCGTGGCATGAAGTGACCATTGTCGGACGCAGCGCGCATGCCGGAACCACGCCGATGTCTCTGCGCGCCGATGCGTCGGTGGCTGCGAGTCGACTGAACCTGCGGCTGCGCGAGATGGCGCAAAGTGGGAACTACGGTCCGGACATGCGGGCGACGATGGGTGCAATGAATCCGGTGCCGGGGCTGGTCAACATCGTGCCGGGGAAAATGACGGTGACTGTGGATCTGCGCAATCCCGATGACGCAAACATGCGCGCAGCCGAAGCCGACATCATCGCGTTTTACGAAAAGGTGGCGCGCGAGGAAGGGGTGCAAATTCGCTGGCGCCAAACGGCGCGGACCGACTGTGTTCGTTTCGATGCGGGGATCCAAAAGCGAGTTTCTGCGGCGGCAGCGCAGCGTGGTTTTGCGCAGCAAGCGATTGTGTCGGGGGCCGGGCACGATGCGCAGGAACTGGCGCATTTGACGCGCGCCGCGATGGTGTTTGTGCCGGGTGAGTTTGCCGGCATCAGTCACAACCCGCGCGAGTTTTCGACGGAGCAGCAGTGTGCAAACGGCGTCAACGTGATGCTCGATGTCGTGCTGTCGCTGGCCGATGAAAAGTAGGTCGCTTGGTTGGGCTTGACGCGCTTAGGCTGGGCCGCCTATGTTGCCGCCTGCACATGAACCTCGGTCGCGTCATCGGTACTGTCGTCGCCACCCAGAAATACGAAGGGTTGGAAGGCAAAAAATTCCTCGTCGTGCAGCCGCTCGATCACGCACTGCGGACGGCAGGTGATCCGATTGTCGCGGTCGACACCGTGCGCGCTGGACCGGGCGAGCTTGTCTATTTTGTAAACTCGCGCGAGGCGGCACTGGCGTGCGATCCGTGGTTTGTTCCCGTCGACGCGGCGATTGTCGGGATTGTCGATGATGTCGCGTGCGAACCGGCGACCGCCGCCGAAGGCGTGTTCGTTTCCGACGCCGCGACGGGAGGTGCATCGTGAAGCTCTGCCGCGTACTCGGTTCGGTGGTGGCGACGGCCAAACATCCAACCTATGTTGGGCGGAAGCTGCTTTCGGTGCAGCCGCTCGACGAAAAAGGTGCGGCCATCGGCAGTTCGTTTTTGGCGGTCGATGATGTCCAGGCCGGTCCCGGCGATGTGGTGCTGGTGATGCAGGAAGGCAACGGCGTCCGTCAGCTGCTCAAAGCCAAAGACTTGCCGATTCGCTCGCTGATCGTCGGGATTGTCGATCGGGTGGCGGTGTCGTCATGAACGCGGCGGAGTCCAAGCTCCGCGCCGAGCTGCTCGACTACTGCAAACGGCTGCATGCGCGCGGCTGGGTCGCCAACCACGACGGCAACCTGAGCGTGCGGCTGCGTCCCGGCCAGCTTCTGTGTACACCGACGGCAACCTCGAAAGCGGACGTCCGTGATGAGACGCTTTTGACCGTCGATGAATCGGGCAACCGTCTGACCGGCAAGGGCAAGCCGTTTTCCGAGCTGTCGCTGCACTTGGCGGTGTACAAAGCGCGGCCCGACGTCCAAGCGGTGATTCATGCGCACTGTCCGTATGCGACGGCGCTCGCGGCATCAGGTCGCGCGCTTGACCAGCCGTTTCTGCCCGAAGCGGTGGTGTCGCTTGGACCGACGATTCCGCTTGTGCCACTGACGGCACCGGGGAATCCGCAAGTGGCGGCGCTGTCACCGCTTGTGCCTTTTCACGATGTCGTGCTGATTGCTGGAAACGGCGTGCTGGGATATGGCGACAGCCTCGAACAGGCGTACCTCCGCGTCGAGCTGCTCGAACACCTGTGCCGGATCTTTTTGCTCGCGCTGCCCGTCGGTGGGGTGAAGCCGCTGCCCGACACGATGCTGGCGTCGCTTTTGGAAGCGCGCAAAAAAGCTGGGCTTGGTCCACAGGCCCGCGGTCTGGTTGTTCCAGCCCTGTCGCCGTTGCCTGCCGCATCGTCGTCCGATCGTTTGCTGTCCGTGATTCGCGAGGAAGTCGCGACCATGCTGAGCAAATCCTAAGCCCATCTTTCTGCGCGTCCGTTTGCGCTGTTTGCCGTCGGAACCATCGCTTCGCGGGTTGAGCGATTTTGCAGTTTTCGCGAAACTAGAACTGCGGATCTCATTCGATCGGCGAACCAGGGGGAAACGATGCGCAAGTCCTTATTCACTAGTCTTCTGTCTAGCTTCACGATGGCTTTTGGCATGCTGCTTTTGAGCAGCTGCAGCGGCGGGGCCACTGCCGGCGGCGGTACCGACGTTCCGCCCGATGCGCTGTGCCAGCCCGGACAAAAAACCTGCGTCGGCAATGTTCTGAACACCTGCACCGACATCGGCACGTATGCACCAACCTCCGAGTGCGCAAGCTCGCTGGTTTGCGACCCGCAGCTTGGTTGCGTTGCGTGCGCGCCCGGCACCAATACCTGCGTCCAAAACGAAGTCCATTCCTGCAATTCCGACGGCAATCCCGGCGGACTTGTGATGGCGTGCGACTTTGCCCAAACCTGCCGCGGCGGTTCGTGCGTCGATTCATGCGAGCTGGCGGCGAGCGAGTTTATTTATCTGCTCGATTCCAGCAACCAGCTGCTGTCGTTTGAACCGCGCATGGACACCGCAGCCGGCGCCGTCAAGGTCGTCGGCAAGGTGGTGTGCCCGACGGCCACCGCGCCAAACTCGATGTCGGTCGATCGCCGCGCCCGCGCCTGGCTAAACTACGACGACGGCAAGCTGTACAAGATCCCGACCAACAACCCGGCGTCCTGCGCCGACAGCGGCTACCAAACGGGCGTCGTTCCCACGGCCAAGGTGGGAATGGGTTTTGTTTCCGACAGCCCCGGCGCCAAAGTGGAGTCGCTGTACCTGGCGTCGTTTGGCACTGCATCGCAGCTTTGGAAGCTCAACCCGCTCGACCCGACGCCGATTGTGTCGACCAAAATTGGCAATTTTGCCAGCAGCCCCACGTCGCCAGAAATGACCGGCACCGGCGCGGCAGAGCTTTATGCGTACTTTCCGGCAGCCGATGCCACCCACCGCATCATTCGCGTCAACAAAACCACCGCACAGGCCGATTTGACCTGGTCGTTGCCGCCGCTCGCATCGAGTCCGGGCGCGTGGGCATTTGCCCAGTGGGGCGGTCGCTACTACGTGTTTGTCACCGAGAGCAACATAAGCCGCGTCTATCGCTGGGATCCAAACGCCGCCGCGGGTTCGCAGTGGGTGCGGGTGCAGGACAACCTGCCGACGCGCATCGTCGGTGCCGGTGTGTCGACCTGCGCGCCGACCACCGTCGGTTAGAACCCCGAGGCTTACTTGACGTCGGCGATGAGGATCGGCGGGTGGTGCAGCATCGTGATTTGCGAGCTGCGCCCGTGACGAGCCCGACCCATCGAGATCGCTTCCGCGAGCGTATCGGCGCGCTTCCAACCGAATAAATCCGGCACCGTGCGGTTGTCGGCTCCGACGGAAATGACTTCGCCACACCACTCGCGACCAGCCTGACCCCAGTAGTACATATAAAACGGGTGCGCGCCGTGATAAGCGTTTCCTCGACGGTACATCTCGATGTACGTCGGGTTGTACGCGAACTCGTCTTGGTAGCGTTTTTCCAGGTAATAGGCGTCGCGTGACTCGGGCAACAGCCGGTTGAAAAACTCGATGTAGCTCGGGTGATGGACCGGATCGAACGCATCGGTGCACGGATGCGTAAAGATCAGCGTGCCGCCTTTTTTGAGCGGGCACTTGTTGCGGTACATGTTGAAGAAGTAGCCGAGCGCCATCACCTGCACGAGCAGCGGATTGAGCGCTTTGGAATTTACGTTGTACGGCGAGATGTACGGAATGCCGGTGATCAGGATGTCGGCCTGACCGTCGACGGGAATCGAGTACTGTTCCCACGACTTCGCGAGCGTTTTTTGATGCACCGGATCGGCTTTGCCAGCGTGAACCGCAATCAGTTCATAAGCCGCCGGCACCCGCATAAAGATTTCCCGTCGCAGCGCCCGCGGCGTTTTTTTCAGCGACCACTTGATCGCCTGAAACTTCAGCGTGTCCGCTTCGGTGAACTCGTCTTCGTTTTTCATCAGGAAGTCGAGCGGTCCCGAAAACATCCGGTTGTTGAGCACCGTTTCGATGTGGAACACCTTCATGTGTTGTTCGCACACTTCACCGATGCGATTCACCGAGTGATGGAGCGCCGAGTTTTTCGGGTCCATGTACGACTGCGAGTCGACAATCGTCTTCGGCG
>DAORGN010000279.1:0-5208 GCA_035340095.1 Pseudomonadota bacterium
GATGGCGTGACGATGGCTGGGGATGGCGTGACGAGGGCTCGGGATGGCGTGACGAGGGCGGGGCGTTTTCGGCGAGGTGGGGGGTTAGCCGTCGGTGGCGAGGTATTCGGCGAGCACGGTCTTGGGATCGCCGTCGCGCAAAAGCCGGCCTTCGCGCAGCCACAGCACGCGATCGCACAGTCTTTCGACGGTATCGGCATCGTGTGAAACAAACAGGATCGTTGTGCCCGACGCGCGGATGTCTTGAATCCGCTGCAGACACTTGTGCTGAAACGCATGGTCGCCGACCGACAGCACTTCGTCGACGAGCAGCAGATCCGGATCGGTATGCACAGCGACCGAAAAACCCAGCCGCGCCAGCATCCCCGACGAGTAGTAGCGCACCGGGGTATCCAAAAAATCGGTCAGCTCGGCAAAGTGCAGGATGTTGTCCATGCGGGCGCGAATTTCGGCGCGCGTCAGCCCGAGTGCCGTGCCGTTGACCTCGACGCACTCGCGGCCCGTCATGTCGGGATGGAAGCCCGCCCCGAGCGCCAACAGGGGCGCAATCCGACCGCGCACCGAGATCGTGCCCTCGCTGGGATAACAGGCCCCGGCAATCAGGCGCAAAAGCGTGCTCTTGCCCGATCCGTTTTGACCGATGACACCGACGGTTTCGCCGCGCCGGATGTCAAAGCTGACGTGACGAATCGGCCAGAACTCGCGCGGCTTGTGGGACCGTCCGGTCAGCCGCAAAACCAGGTTGCGCAGCAGAAACGGCTGGTAGTCGAACCGGCGGAAGCTCTTGCCGACCTCGGCGAAGCGCACGATCAGCGGCTGGGACATAAACGGATCGCGGGGAAGCGGGCTCGGTGCCGGCGGGGCGTGGCTTGGGACTTCCGCGTCGGTTGGTTCAGGTTGCGGGCTGGACATAAGCTAGTCGTTCCTTCGGCAAAGGCACAGGGCTGGGGGCAGGACCGTCGCGAGTCCTTCGAGTAGTTCACAGACGGCGACCTGCCACGGCTCGGTTGTGCAGTTGCGATACAGCGCGAGCGCATAATACCCGCAGCCAGAGCCGCACAGCACTTCTAGCGCACGTCCGCGCGGCTTGGAAAGAAACAGCCGCAGCGGCAAGACCGGCAGAAAGTACCAAGTCTGCGCCCAGCCGTGCCAAAACAGGTAGTAGCTGAGCAGTCCCCACGCCGTCGCTGAAAGCGGGTTTTTGTCGGCACACGCGACGCGCACAAGCCACAGCCCGCCGAGCAGTCGAAACGCCACCCCGACGCGATACGACCAGTCGGGACGATCCAGTCCATAGCGCAAGATTGATCGCGGCAGACACTCGATAGAGCGCGTGCAGTGGTCCCAAGGTAGGTCGGGGCTGCCGAACAGCACCGACGTCAGATGTCCCTTGAGCTGCGGGAAGGGGGGAAAAAAACGCCACAAAAACGCCAGCACCGTCAGACCCAGAACCAGACAGAGCGCAATCCAGCGCTTGTGGCGTCGCACAAACGGAACGGCGTGTGACAGGGTCATCGTCAGAAGCGGCAACATCGCCGACAGCTTCACCAGCAGGCCGAGCAAAAGCCCAAGTCGGCAAAGCACGCGACGCGACGACAGCCAGGCCAGCGCCGACAGCGCCAGCAAACACGCCAGCCAGACATCGTTGTGCGCCGACAGCGTGCCTTCCAAAAGCACAAGCGGTGACAGCCCAAACAGCGTCGCTCCGTAAGCCGCCGGCTTGCCGCAGCGGACCGCCAGGCGCGCACACACAAGCGTCGTCACAAGCGCCACCAGCGCCGACAGACTTTGGTACACCGTCAGCCGACCGCCGATCGAAAGACCCGGAAGCGACTCGACCAGCCAGGCCAGCGCGTGGAAACCGGCTTGATAGGCGCTGGTGCCGGCTTGCCAGTGCAAAGGCAGAAGTCGCACGACCGCATCGCCTGGACCCAGCACGTCAACGAGCGGCGCATGTAGCGACGGATGTTGCGCATGCAGCACCCGTCCAATCGCCAGATAAAACAGCGGATCGTCCGATAGAAACGGCGGGCAAAACAGCGCGGCTCCGTGCCAGCCAACCGCGGTGACAAGCGCATGCCGGAACGAAAAAACGCCCGATTCGCTCTTCTGTAGAAGCCGCTGCCAAACGAAAAACAGAAGCCCCACCGCGAGCAGATACAAAAGACACAGCCCAAGCCGCACAAGTGGGGCGGGCCAGGATTCACAGCGCACCTGGTCGATGCGAAAGTGCTGCGCCACCGGCCACAAAAGCGCGATGGCCACAAGTCCCAGCCAGGGCAAACGGCGCGGCGTCGTCAGCAAGTCTTAGCCAAGCAGTGGATTGGGCCGTCCGTCGTCAAGTATCGTCCCGCGCGGTAGCTTAAGCCCCGCACACAGGGCTTGCATCGGCAGGCGCTTGCGACCGGGGAGCTGCGCTTCGGCAATCACCACGGCACCGTCGCCACAGGCAATGTGCAGACCGTCGCGATCGACGCCGAGGATTTCGCCTGGACGCCCACTTCCCGACGAAACGCGCGGCAAAAACAGCTTGAGCAGCGTGGGTTCTGGCCCGGCAATTCCCGACGGCAAAAGCGTATATCCACCCGGCCACGGATCAACGCCGCGAAGCTGGCCGCAGACCAGGCGGGCCGATCGGGTAAAGTCGGCCCGGCCATGCTCTTTGTCGAGCATCGGCGACAGCGTCGAGAGCGCATGGTCCTGGGGAATCGGTACGGGCGATTTTCCGGCGGCCAAGTCGGGAATCGCTTGGTCCAGAAGCTGCGCGCCCAGCCGGCTTAACTTTTCATGCAGCGTGCCGCTGATGTCGCCGGGTTCGATGGGAATTGTCAGCGTGCGCAGCATCGGCCCGGTGTCGAGCCCTTCGTCCATCTGCATCAGCGTCACGCCGGTTTCTGTTTCGCCCCGAATGAGCGACCACTGAATCGGCGCGGCACCTCGGTAACGCGGCAGGATCGATCCGTGCACATTCCAGCAGCCAAACTTGGGCAGCGCCAGCACTTCCGGCGGCAAAATCCGTCCGTAGGCAACGACGACAACCAAGTCGGGACTGTACGCTTGCAGCTCCTGCACGAAGTTCGACTTGCTTGGACGCAGCGCCGTCGGCTGTAACACCGGCAGCCCCAGCGCTTCGGCAGCGACTTTCACCGCGGGTGGCTGAAGTTTTTGGCCGCGTCCAGCCGGCTTGTCGGGCTGACAGACGACGGCAACGAGCTGGCTGTGCTGATGCAGGGAATGAAGGCACGGCACCGCAAACTCGGGCGAGCCCATAAACACGGTACGCATGATTCGTAGGAACCTCCCAGTCGGGAGACAAAGGGGAAGGAAACGCGGCGGCTACAGCGGAGCTTTGCGTCGCAGCGCCAGAAGATAAAGCTCGATCGATTCCTTGCGCGAGCTGTCCGGCTTGACGATCCGCACTTCCGAATAGCTCGACTGGAGCCGCGCCCGCAGGCGCTGGAAGTCCGGACCCTGGAACAGCTTGCCCAGGAAGTGACCGCCGGGAAAAAGCAGCTGATCGGCCAGATCGAGCGCGCGTTCAAACAGGCCTTCGCTTCTGGCTTGGTCGACGTGACGAATCCCTGTTGTGTCGGGAGCCATGTCGGACAGCACCACATCGAAGGCCGGCAGCTCGCCGCGCAGCTCGTCGGGAGATATCGCGAAGACATCCCCGATGAGAATGCGCGCGCCCTTGACGGCGACCTGCAGCGGCTGCCGATCGATTCCGACCAGCGCGCCTTGGCTTCCCACCTTCTGGCCCGCGTACTGAAGCCACGAACCAGGACGGCAGCCGAGGTCAAGCACACGCTTGCCCGGCGTAAACAACCTGTAGCGCTCGTCGATTTCTTGCAGCTTGTAGACCGCTCGCGCCGCGAAGTTTTCGCGCTGCGCTTTTTTGAAGAAGGCGTCGTGACGCCCTCTTCGGTCTCCGAGTATGCCGGCTGATCCCATCGACGAGCGCCAGGGTGATTACTTCTTCTTGGCTCCGCCCGCCGCCTTCTTGGCGACGCCAGCGGCGCGCTTCTTCTGATCCTGCTCGGCTTCCGTCAGACGCACGATGGCGTTCGGACGCTTGGTCGAGTTGCGGATCGTCACATAGCCGTTGTTGCCACCGGGGACCGAACCACGCAGCACCAGCAGGCCTTCGGCGTCACGCACATCCATGAGCGCGATGCTTTCGACGGTGACGCGATCGTCGCCCATGTGACCGGTCATGCGCTTGCCCTTGTGGACGCGGCCTGGGGTCAGACGGCAGCCGATCGAACCACCGTGACGGAAGAACTCGTGGCTACCGTGGCTGTCGACCGAAGCGGCCATGTGGTGCCGCTTGATGACGCCTTGGAAGCCCTTGCCTTTGCTCTGGCCGACGACATCGACAAACGTCAACGCTTTGAACACCTGCGACGGCGCGAGCGTCTTGCCAACTTCGAACGTGTCGGCCTGCTTCGGATCCATCCGGAATTCCTGGATGAAGCGAACCGGCTTGACGTTCAGCTTCGAAAACAGGCCCAGCTCGGCCTTGTTGCACAGACGCAGCGGCTTTTCGCCGTAGCCAATCTGAACCGCCGAGTAGCCGTCTTTTTCGATGGTGCGCTTGCCGAGGACGACACAGTTACCAACGTGCACCACCGTGACGCCAACGCGGTCGCCTTGCGGGGTGAACATCTGGGTCATACCGATCTTTTTGCCGAGGAGGCCAGTCCGAGCTGCGGGCATTTTGCTTCTCTTTTTCTGCGTGTGAGGGTTTGGTCGAAACAAGAACCCAGCACACCTGACGCAGTTTCATGGTGGAGGCTGGGCGGCCCCAGTGCCTGGGACCATTTGAGAAGCCAAATAGCTACCGCGCCTTGGGTTTTTCTGTCAAGAACGCAGCGCAGCTTGTTGTTTGCGGGGTGTGAAACACACGATGTTTCATGATGAAACATCACGCGGACTGAAACGGTCGCGCCGTGGAATGTTGCCGTCGCAGACTTGCGGACTGCATCGGCTGGGTTCGCCCCACGTGGGGTTGGCACTGCGGTTGCTCTGTGCCAGCGGGTAAGGAGACGGACTGATGTTGGAACTGGCAATTGCCCTTTCGCTTGGCATCGGCGTGCTGCTCGGGATGCTCGGCGGTGGCGGATCGGTTCTGCTTGTGCCAGTGCTTTTGTCGGTGCTGAAGCTGCCGACGAAGACGGCGCTTGCGACATCGCAGATGGTGATGGCGGC
>DAORGN010000280.1:0-5179 GCA_035340095.1 Pseudomonadota bacterium
GCCGGACCAATGCTCAGTCGGGAAACAGGGCAGGTGTTTTCCCCCTCGTCGAGGTGCAATTCCCACCGGGCGAATGGACTCGCAGCCGGGACATGAATGAAACTGGCTGCTGGTCGCCCCTGCTCACCTCGGGATTCGGCGGGCTGGGACCGCGTTGGCGTCGGTTCGAGAGAGAATGCATCGGCAACTACGTGCGTGGGCGGCATGGCTTTGGCCCAGCTTGCGCTATCCTGAAGTGATGCATCTGAAGACTCGGATCCGTCGCGCAGCCATCGCGATCGGCGTGTGTGTTCTGCTGTTCCCGCGGGAGGGCTATGTGACCAGCCACGGTGTCTCGGCTGGTTTTCGATACAAGGGCTACAGTGTTGCGAAGTCGATTCCGTCTGATCCGAATGCGACGAAGGCAGACCGCGCGGCGATCGATGCAGAGATGAAGGAATCGCTTCTGCGCGGCAATCCCATCGCGGCGCGGGCGTTTGCGCACTACGTACAGGGGAAACATCCGTATGTCGCAGTGCGCAGCCACTTGCTTCCTGATGTGAAGGACGAAACAGAGGGCGTGTTCTGGCGTACAAGTCCCGTCGAGCTTTTGGCTGGGGTGGAGGTCACGCTGTTTGTAAAGCCGAACATTCCGGATGTGATTCGGAACCAGATTCCGCGCGACTTCCTGTTGTCTCAACTATCCCCTGGCGGAGTTCTATCGAAGCAAGGCGGACTGTCGGAATTTCCGAAGCCCACCGACTCACGCCCACCGGAGGTCGTGCTGGAACACGGCCTGTACAACGTCCACCAAGTCGTCTACGCGATCCACAATCGGGACCGCATCAGGCAGTCGATTTCCACCGTGGTGGGGCCAGGGTCGCAGAGGGGCATTGTGCTGCAAGCCATCGCGGCAGTTCTCGACGGAAAACCCATTCCTGCTGCGCTGACGGACGCCGCGCTGCTTTTGCCACCGACTCCCAAAACGGACACCTTTGCGCTGCTGCTCGATTTGTCACCGCGGACGGATGCCGCACAGGTGCAGCGCTGGGTGAGTCAGCTTGGCGACCTCCAGCGTTCCCGTTACGTCGATACCCCGCAGGCGAAATAGCGAGGCGCGGTTCATCGGTCTGGGACGTGCGGGATGCGTCCTCGGCTCGTGCGACTACTTCCTCGAAACCGTGTGGCCGTCTTCGCCAAAGATCATTCCCAACTCCTCCAATGTCTGACGAAGCCGCGCGACCGTTGAGTCGAAGGCGGGCCGCTTGCCCTGCTCATAGGCATTCAGCGTCGATACGGAAATGCCTGCACAGCGCGCAAGCTCGCGCTGGCCGATCTGTAGGGAGGCGCGGGCTTGGCGGACCTGGACTGGCGTCGGAACCGGACTTGGGAGTTCGATTTTTCTTGCTTGATCTGGTGAAGGCATGCTAGCCAAGACGCAAACAGTGTTCTCGTTTTAGAAACATAGCTCGAAATGCTGACGCCGCGCGGCAACGCGGCGCCAGCGGTGTTCGTCGGGACGTGACCCCAACAGAACGAGGCGCAGCGTATCCGCTGGGGGCCTATGGATCAAGTCTGCGCGCGGAGGGCCGTGCTTTGTCTGTTTTTACACGCTGTTGGTCGAGGAGTGCGCCATGAGCCACGACGATCACGTTCCCGGCGACCTGCTCTGCGACTGTTCGCTGTGCCGTCACGGTCGGGTGCGCGCCCGCTTTCAGGCCGAACCCCAGATCTACGAGGACTACGCCAAGCTCGCTGCGTGGTGGTGCCTAGAAAAAGAGTTTCCCAACGGCAAAATCAACGAAGGTTCGGTCTTTCAGCTCGTCGAGTCGCCACTCACCAAGCCCAATGCAGCGCTGGAACATCTGCGAAACACGCTGCGCAGCCTGCTCGGGCCGACCTACGGACGCCAGCGAGGCGACCATGGCGCCTGACGAGCTACGCGCCTTCGGACTGCTCATCAAAACCAGACGCAAAACCGCCCGTCTGTCGCTCGAACGACTGGCGGTGCTGTGCGGGCTGTCGTCATCGTCGATCAAGCATGTAGAAAGGGGGCGAGTCTCACTGGCGACGTGCTCGGCGCTGCTGGCGACGCCCGAGCTTCGTCTGACCGTCGATGACTTACCGTCATTCGCCCGCGAGCCGCACCGGCAGCACCGAGGAGACACTGCGCTGCTCCGTCTGAGCTTGTCGCTGACCGAGTTCGCCGCCCGAGAGGACGTGCTCGCCGGGGTGATGCGCTTCGCGGCGCACCGGGAGTTACCTGAGCTTGGCGAGTGGGCCGAGGCGAAGCTGCTGACCGTGCATCGGCTGCGGTCGGCGCTGTATTCGGAAGATGAGCTTTTGCCTGCGTGGCGGGCGTGTCGGTCGAATCGACGGGACTGCGCAGGTTTTGGGGCTGAATCCGACTGCCTACAATCCATAGCGTGGGGTAGGTGACTAGCTGCGAGCCTCGCGTTTTGCGATGACGGCGGCGCGCTGCTGGAGGTCGGACAGGACGCTTTCGATCTGCTCCAGCGCGGATCGCAGGTCGTCGGCGATTTCTTCGGCCAGGACGTGCGGCTCCGGCAGCTTGGCCGAGTCTTCGAGGCTTTCGTCTTTGAGCCAAAAGATGTCGAGGCTGCACTTGTCGCGCGCCGCCAGCTCGTCGTAGGAAAACACCCGCCAGCGGCCTTCGGGATTCTGTTTTTCGTCCCACGTCGCCTGACGCTGGCTGCGATGTTCGGGCTTATAGCAGGCGACAAACTCATCCAGGTCCGTGCGCGCCATCCGTCGCGTCTTCAGCGTGAAGTCTTTGTTCGTGCGCAGGTCGTAGAACCAGACTTTTTTCGTCCACGGCTCTTTCGCACCCGGCTTGCGGTCGAAAAAGATCACGTTCGCCTTGACGCCTTGCGCGTAAAAGATGCCCGTCGGCAGACGGAGGATGGTGTGAACGTCGCACTCTTGCAGCAGCTTGCGCCGGATTTTTTCGCCAGCACCACCCTCGAACAGCACGTTGTCGGGCACCACCACCGCGGCTCGGCCATGCATCTTGAGCATCGACCTTATGTGCTGCACGAAGTTGAGCTGCTTGTTGCCTTGTCGATGCGGGCGATGCGACCAGCCAGCGACGACAGATAGTCGTCATTGGTGCCGCCCGACGCAACGTGTTCGAGCAGTGCCTTGAGCGGCACGCTCGGGTTCTGTTCGAGCGGCCTGGTATCGGCCAGCTTGGCTTCGCTGACACCGACGCAGTCGACAATCAGAAAGTGGGTCTTTGCCTTGGCATCGGGCGTCACCGAGCGCAGCTCGTCGGGGCTGACAACCCGGACGCCGCGGCCTTTCATCTGCTCGAACAGCACGCGCGACTTCACCGTGCGCAGAAACATCACGATTTCGACGGGCTTTATGTCGGTTCCGGTCGCGATGAGATCGACGGTGACGGCAATGCGAGGGTTGTAGCTGGTGCGGAAGCTCTGGATCAGATCCGCGGGCTTTGTGCCGGTGACTTTGTAGGTAATCTTCGTCGCGAAGTCGTTGCCTTGGCCAAACTCTTCGCGAACGATGCGCACGATGTCTTCGGCGTGGCTGTCGTCTTTGGCGAAAATCAGCGTCTTGGGGACGTGGGTGCGCTCGGGGAACGTGTCTTTGAGCACTTGGTCGCGGAGGGTGCGGATGATCAGCCGGATTTGATCAATGGCGACGACGTTGCGGTCAAGATCCTTCGCTTCGTAGCTGACATCTTCGTCGGGCGCTTCCCAGCGGGTCTTGCGCGTCAGCCGGTCGCGATAGCCGAGCATCACGCCGGGGCTTGCCTCGACGGTGGAACCCTGCGCGGTGATCTGGGTGCGGATTTTGTAGACGTCGAAGTTGACGTTGGCACCCTCGGCGACGGCGCGCTCGTGTGGGTATTCCATCACGACGTTTTGGTGAAAAAATCCGTAGGTGTGCTTGGCCGGTGTCGCCGTCAGCCCGAGCAGGTGCGCGTCGAAATACTCCAGCACCTGACGCCAGAGCGAGTAGATGCTGCGGTGGCACTCGTCGATGAAGATGATGTCGAAAAACTCGGGAGGGATCGCTTGGTTGTAGACGACGGGCAGCGGTTCTTTGACCGTCACATCGTCGCTGTCAAAACTGGTGTGCGCTTCGGCCTCGGGGTCTAGCTCGGGCTCTCCCTTGAGCACCGAATACAGCCGCTGAATCGTGCTGATGACCACTTTGCTCGACGAGCCCAGCGTATTCGAGGTCAGCCGCTGCACGGTATACAGCTCGGTAAACTTGCGCTGGTCGTCGGGCGTGCGGAAGCTCTGAAACTCTTTTTCGGCCTGCTCCCCCAGGTTTGCGCGGTCAACGAGAAACAGCACCCGCCGCGCCCCACCAAACTTGATCAGCCGATACAGCGTCGTCACCGCGAGCAGGGTCTTGCCACTGCCCGTCGCCATTTGGATCAGCGAGCGTGGACGGTCGTCAAACAGGCTCTTTTCAATCCGAGTGACCGCCTCGACCTTGTTCGGCCACATGCCCGGCAAGACAACCGGCGGCATCGCCCGCAGTCGCGCCCGCAGCGTCGATGGCTTGGTATCGTCGGACGCCGTGTAGTGACCGCCGCGTCGGACCCATGTATCGAGCGTATCGGCGGACAGCCACTCACGCATGGTGTCCGGCCTGTGGAAGCTCCAGACCTCGCGCGTCCGAGGCCGTGGGTCCAACAAGTTGATAAACGCCGTCTCTTCCCCCGTCGAGATGTACGCAAACGGCAGAGGCTTGTGCGGCGCGTCGAGATCGGGCGGCAGTCCCTCGACATACTTCTGCGTCTGCACCTCGACGTTGCGAACCGGCACACCTGCCTTTTTGGCTTCACAGACCCCGACGGCCACTCCATCGACAAACAGCAAATAATCAGCGAAGCCATGCCCACGCGAAAGCTTGAACTCACGCACCGCCACCGCCGGCAGCGTCAGGTTCATCTCGCCATAGTCCTGCACCGTCCAGCCCGACTGCACAAGCAGTGCGTCGATCTTTTCCCGTGCCCGGTTTTCAGGCGTGTTCTTGATTCCTGCCGATGACATGCCGATTCCCCCCGGAAATACCAAAGACTCCACGACGATCGTAAGAGCAAATGTGCAAATTCCGCACACCCAATGCCGACCGAGCGGCAGTCCTTCGCGCCCGGCCTACTTCGACTGTCCCGCCGCCGCTCGCTGCGCTTCCCGATCCGCGT
>DAORGN010000281.1:0-5138 GCA_035340095.1 Pseudomonadota bacterium
CGAAGGCCCACCCATCCTGCGCCCAGCAGCCCGTGGCGCAGCACCTCCCGTCTCGTCTGGCTCATGTCTGCCCTCCTGCACCCGGTTCCCCCGAACACGGTGCGGGTCTTGTCTTGCTTGTCGTTCGACGATTGGACGCCCGGCGTCTTGGAGTCTGCATGCAAGCGAAGAGCAAAGTCGTAGGGCTTTATTTTACCGCTACACGTCACAAATCAGACGAGCGATCGGCTGCTCTCGCGCATTTCTTCCACATGGGCAGGTCGCACAAACCACGCACCTGTGCTACGCGGCCCTAGTACAGCGCGTCTGCATCGACCCAGCCTTCATGGCCAAACAGGTCGCGCACCTTGGCTTGCTTGCCTTTGCGATCCAGGACCTGCACGCGGAAGTCTTTCTTCAGCCGAGGACTCTTGGCGCTGGGCGTCTGCCCTTCACCGCTACCTAGCGCCACATCGTCCGCCTTCACCTTGGCGCTGTACTGCTTGCGGAGCAGGTCTTCGTTTTGCGCCTGCTTTTCCGCGATCAGGTTGGTGGACACCTGCTGCATCGAGTACGCCGCGTTGAGCTCTCCTGCTTTGACGTCGTCGATGGCTACGCCTTTTTTCGCCAGCTCACCAAGCTGCTTGTCTGACAGACCTGCGCCTTTGGCAAAGCTCGATCCCTTCTGCTTTTCGCTGTCCGAGCTGAGCTTGGACTGCTGCAAAAAGAAGTGGCTGGTCATGTGCAGCACCTTGCCTTGCTGGTGATGAAACGACACGACCATGGCTCCGTCGCCGTACTTCTTGGCCATCTCTTGCGACGACATCAGCACCCGCACGTTCTTCGGATCTTTGACCCGAATCGGATACGACGAGATCTCCAGCCACCAGCGCGGATGATCCTTCATCACTTGGACGTGACGGAGCAGCGGCTCGTGATCATCGTGAACCTGGACCGACACCACGTCATTGGGTGTCGTGCGACCGTTGTGACCGATCGTGCCGGGAAACGCTTTTTCGACCGTGCGCAGCGCCCAGTCCGTCGATACCAAGTAGCCACCGCGTGCCACAAAGTCGCGCAGCTTCTTGACGCCCGCATCGCTGACGTTGCCAGGACAGTTGAGCATCACCGTCTGTGTGGACAGAAGCTCCATCTGATCGAGCAGCTGCGGCGGCACCACCACATGCTTGATCTGCGCAGCCCGCAGCACATCCTGCACCCGATCGTAGACGCCCGACAGCACCACCACGTCGGCACCCGCGGCTTCGCGAATCAGTCGAAAGTCCGTCGGTCGCGTCTCTTCCATTCGCTTTTGTAGGATCTCTGCGGCGACGCGATTGGCCTTGCGCATCTCGCTGGTTCCGAGCGCTCCTTCTTCCAGTGCGTCGGAAAACTCGAGGCTGGCGGGAACCTTGCTTGTTTTGCTGTGTAGTCCGATCGTGCCGAGTGAGTTCGTCGGGGCTGGAGCCGCGGCTGGCGCCATTTGGCGAAGCTGATCTTCAAAGGCTTTGTGCTCAGCAGTGGGAGCATCCTTGGCTTCGGCAGTCCCGATCGCGCCACACAGCCAGGCGGCGCAGGTGAGCGAGCGCATCAAAGAACCCGGTGCAAAGCCAGCAGCAGTGATGGAAGTGGATGACGGACGGGAAAGGCGGAATGTCACGGGCGGCCTCCTCAAGTCTTCTGCGCATCCCAAACGCCCGGTCACTTGCTTCGATCTATCTGCGGATCGGCCAGCGCGAAGGCGAGACAACGGGCAGACCGGCAGATCGGCGGACTCTGCACTCGCGGCACTGGGACTTGTTTCGCGAGTCACTGTTCGCTTGGCATGCGTCGCAACTTGCGTTGACAGCGCCGACAAGTTGTGGCGTAAACTGCCCGACTGATGCAGACCATCGGCGGTGGACTCCTCGACGAGAAAGTGACCGACTGGCCGGGTGTGGTGATTGACACCGAAACCACCGGCGTATCGGTCCAAACCGACCGCGTCGTCGAACTGGGCGCGATCTTCTGTTTGCGCGGCAGCGTCGTCGATTCACGCAAAATGCGGCTCAATCCGCAGATGAAAATTCCCGCCGAAGCCAGCGCGGTTCACGGCATCTGCGATGAACACGTCGCAGGCAAGCCGACCTTTGCGCAGATCGCCGATCGCTTTGTCGATTACATCACTGGGCGTGCTCGGCAGGACGTGACGCCGTGGCTGTGCGGCTACAACGCGGTTGAATTCGACGGACCGCTGCTCAATGCCGAGCTTTTGCGTGCCGGCATCGACGTACAGATTGATGTCAGCCAGATCGTTGATCCCATTACCTTTGTGCGTTGGCATCTGCGCCACTTGCGGAGTCGATCGCTCAAGAGTGCGTGCGAGCACTTTGGCGTGCCGCTGGAGAATGCACACTCGGCGCTGGCCGATGCACAAGCGACGCTTCGGCTGCTCCATTCGATGGTGGAACATCGCTACATTCCGACGCGGCTGGGCGACATCTTGAGCGAACAAGCCCGTCTGGGCCGGATCATGAAAGAAGAGTGGGATCGCTGGTCGTACTGGCTGTATCGCGATCGCGAAGATGGCTCGCTCCGCTTTGGCGCCGGTTCCCACTGTGGGCAGCCGGTGCGCGACGTCGGCAGCGATTACATCGAAAGCCTGCTGCGCAAAGTTCCTGATTTACCCGACGAAGTCCGCACCCAGCTGCGTGCACACGCGGCCTAGCTGTTTTTTGCCTGGCGGCTGGGCCTGCTGATTTCGTGTACTGAAACAGGCCCAACTGAACTATAGTGTGGGAGAGTTTGGCACCGTCTCGTCGAGTCATCCGACCAATCCCTCCGCTTGGTGCCATTGCCGTATTTCGAGGTGTCCATGTCCGCGCAGCAGAGCATTCCCTGGGAGCAACAGGCCTTGCACATCGCCATCGACACCATCCAAGAGGCCATGCCGGGCAAGCCCAAAGAGCAGCAAGAAGCCCTTCACATGAGCCTGATGACGCTGCGGGGTTTTCTGGCCGCGCAGAGTTCTGTCGATGAGGATCTGCCGCCACCGCCGCTGCAAGTCCAGTCTGACGCCCACCGGAGCAACAAGTTCAAACAGCTTCTTCAGGAGCGGCGCACGATGGCGGGTCTATCGACGTCGCGGCTGGCGGAACTGGCCGGGCTGCCTGACTCGGCGATTGCTAACATCGAGTCCGGGCGGGCGCTGCCGACCCAGCTTGCGCTGTTGCACCTCTTGTCGGTGCCGGAACTGAAGCTCGAGGTGTCGGATCTGCCATGGGAAGCGGCTGAAACCGATCCCAACTTCGCGCTCAACTGCTGGCTCGCGCCGGGGTTTGACCCGGTCAAAATGATCAAAGAGCTGTCGATGCAGGTGAACAGCTTCGGCGGTCATATCGAGCAGGGCTACCTTTATATGGACCCGATGAGTGCGGCGGACTGGTGCGCGATCGCCGACCTCAAAGACTACGACGAGATGCAGTCGAGCATGCAGCTCGACAAATCCGCGGCAGTGGTGCTGGAACAGTGCGGCAAGATGGGGCTCGACGTGGTGGCACTTGGCCCTGGCAGCGCGCGCAACGAGGTTCGTCTCGTCGAACAGCTTCTGGCGCAGGGCGGACATGGCGATGTGCGGCTCTATCTGCTCGACATCAGCCAGCCTCTTTTGTCGGTCGCGTATCGTCATGCCGCCGAGACGCTGGCGGATCGCGGTGGCGTGGTGTTTGCGATCCAGGGCAATTTCCACCACCTGCCGCGTTACGGCCAGCTCTTGTATTCGCCCCAGCGAGCGCACCGGCGACGGCTGGTCACGATGCTTGGCCACACATTCAGCAATCTCGAAAACGAGCTGCGCTTTGTGCGCAACAGCTTGGTTGGCTTTGGCGCCGGGGATCTGCTGCTGCTCGACATTCGGCTGGCCTACGCATCGACGGACCGACCCGCCGAAGAGATCATCGAAAAAGATCCGGGGCTTTTGAAATCCCGTCGCAATCCCAACTCGGCGCTTAGGCAGCGCTGGGATGATTTTCTGGCTGGGCCGATCCGCCGCTACGCCAACGTGCAGACAGAAATCGACGTGCAGCGTGTGCTCGACCTGTCATGTCCGATTCCGGGCAGCTATGCGGTCGACGCGCGGGCTCGGGTCCGGCTGCCTTCCGGCGAGGAGCGCGAGTTCTCGGTGTACTATAGCCGTCGCTATGATTCGCAAAAGCTCCAGGCGGCGCTGTTCCGTGAAGGCTGGGAGACCATCGCCAACTGGGCTTACGGCGGCGACGTCAACCCCTGTATGCTCTTCCTGCTGCGCAAGTCCGGTCCTCCGCTGCGGCTCGTCGAGTAGGTGGCGATCGGTGCGGCTTCGACGTGCTGCCTGCGCACTGCTTGCGTTTTTGGCGCTCAGCGCTGCCCCACTGCGGGCCGAGGCGGGACCGGGCAGCCGCTGGTTTCTCGAACACCTGGCACTCGATGTCGCAGCCGTGACGTCGTGGCGGGTTGCTTGGGCCGACGAGCGCAATCCTGGCTTTAACGTGCTCGGTGGTGGCGGTGAGCTGCATGTTGGCTTGGAGTTTGACAGTGGCGTCGGCTTTCTGCTTGGCACGCGCGCCGTCTTTGGCCCAAACCGCAGCGTCGTTGAAGGCCAGCCCTATGGCGATGTCACGGGCGACGCCTTGCTTTTGTTTCGCTTGACCGACTGGGTGCGTGTCGCGGCGGGGGCGGCGGGGGGCCGGCTGTGGATGTGTTGTGGCAATCAGTCAGTGCCGGCTCAGACCGACGCGGTGATCCTTGGCGGACTTTTGCGCATTGGCATCGATTTTTATCCGCGGCAGTCGAACGTGCTCAAGGCGCTGTCTTTGTGGCTGCGGATTGATATCGACGGACATCCGGGGAGCAGCGAATCACTTTTGCCCACTACCAGCTTGAGCATGTCCGGCAGCTTTGGTTTTCGCCTGTAGACCTGGGCTACGTCGATCCCGTCGGTTCCTCAAGCAGCGCAAGCATCGCCGCCAGCTCGGCGCGCAAAAAACCGACAGCATCCGCAGGCAGTGCGGCGGGCAGTCCTTCGCTCGGCAGCTCAGCGCGGATCGCTGGACGCGGCTTGGTGACCAAGTGGAGTGGGGCCGCCACCGGCGAAAACGCATGCTTTGACAGGGAACCCAGACCGCGTCGTCGACTTTTCGTGG
>DAORGN010000282.1:0-5116 GCA_035340095.1 Pseudomonadota bacterium
ACGTTCGTCACGCAGCGACTTCCTTCGCGCTCGCCGAGCTTCAGCGTCGCGGTCCAGTTCAGACGCTTGTCATCGACGATACGTACCTCCCAAAGGAATGGACGGACTCCCAAACGCTGCGGGAAAGCGCGCATATTCCGTATCAAGGGAGACTGTACACGGGACTGCAACATCACCTAAGTTCGGTGATCTGCACGTATGCGTTTGTCGTCGCAGAACGAGAGCGCCAAGAGCGAAATGGGAATCCAGGAAAAGGAGTGATGGTGCGCACCGCAGAGATTCCGCAGCGGCACAGTCCGACCTCCATCGCGACGCTGCGCAAACGAATCGCGAACGCCGTAACGCCCTGGTTTCTCGCCGCATTTCCCGCCCGTCCTCGTCGCCAGACCACTCAGACACAGACAGATGTGGATCGAGCCTTAACGAAAGGACCTGGTGGATGACGCAGTTGTGGTAGGTAGTCTTTTTTCGCGGGCTTGCTGGACGCTTCACATTTTTTGCGGACTCGACAGTAGTTGGGCAAGCGGCGGAATCCAAAGGACATCATGCGCTACGTCAAAGCAGTCGCTCTTTTGATTCTTATTGTCGGGGGTCTTGCGGGGATCAAGTTCCGTCAGATCTCGATGCTGATGCAGGCAGGCAAGGAAGATGCCAAGCAGGGGCCGCCACCAGAGTCGGTGAGCACGACGGTGGTCAAAGAAGACTCCTGGGAGGATATCTTGCCGGCGGTGGGCAGTGTGGTTGCGGCCAAGGGGGTGTCGATCAGCAGCGAGGTGCCAGGGGCAGTGACCGCGATTCACTTTGAGTCGGGGGCGTTCGTCAAGGCGGGGCAGGTGCTCGTCGAGCTGGACAGCAGCATCGAGCGAGCCCAGCGGGCCTCGGCGATGGCGCGGCGCGAGCTGGCGCAGCTGAGTGCGGGTCGAGCGCGGCAGCTTGCAAAGCAATCGGCGATTTCGCGTTCGCAGCTTGATGGGGATGAGGCGCAGCTGAAGACCTCGCGGGCCGACCTGAGCGCGCTGCAAGCGCAGATCGATCGCAAGACGGTGCGGGCGCCGTTTTCGGGTCGGCTGGGCATTCGGGCGGTAAACCTGGGTCAGTACGTCAATCCCGGCACGATGCTGACGACGCTAGAGTCGCTGGAGGTCGTGTACGTTGACTTCTCTGTACCTCAGCAAGAACTGGCCGAAGTGGTGCCGAAGACTCCGGTGCGGGTGTCGCTGTCTGGGGATTCGGGGCCGACGTTCGAAGGGGTGATTGCGGCTGTGGATCCGGCGGTCGATGCCACCACTCGGTCGGTGAAGCTGCGGGCGAGCATTCCCAACCCAAAGGAACAGCTGCGGCCCGGAATGTTTGTGCGGGTGGCGGTGGTATTGCCGAAGCGCCAACAGGTGGTGGCGGCGCCGGCTACAGCCGTGGTGCATGCCTCGTATGGGGACTCGGTGTTTGTGGTCGAAGACAAGAAGGACGAGAGCGGGGTGCTCATCAAGAATCCAGACGGCCAACCCGCGAAAGTGGCACGGCAGCAGTTTGTGCGATTGGGGGTTTCACGCGGCGACTTTGTGGCACTGCTCGACGGGGTGAAGGCTGGTCAGGAACTGGTGACAGCAGGCGCGTTCAAGCTGCGCAACGGCATGGGAATCGCCATCCACAACGAGGTGCAGTCGAGTTTTTCGCTGACTCCCAACCCGGGAAATCGGTAATCGGCCATGAAGTTCACCGACATTTTTGTGCGGCGCCCGGTGCTGGCGATGGTGGTCAATCTGGTGATCATCATTGCCGGACTGCAGGCGGTTGGCTCGCTCAACGTCCGGCAGTATCCGAAACTAGAGAGTGCGACCGTGACGGTACGGACGGCATACGTTGGGGCGAGCGCGGACCTTGTGCGGGGGTTTATTACGACGCCCCTTGAGCGGGCGATTGCGGCGGCAGATGGCATTGACTACATCGAGTCGCAGAGCGCCCAGAGCCTATCGACCATCAACGTGCGGCTCAAGCTCAACACGAGCGCCGCCGCCGCGCTTGCGGACATCAGTACCCGCGTCAATCAGATCCGGGCGGACCTTCCACCGGAAGCGGAAGTACCGACGATTGCCATCGAGACTTCGGATTCCATGATTGCGTCGATGTACCTAAGCTTTGGCTCGACGATCTTGGACCCGAATCAGCTTACGGACTACCTCATCCGCGTGGTGCAGCCGCGGCTGTCGGCCCTGGCGGGCGTGCAGAAAGCGGACATTCTGGGCGGGCGGACGTTTGCGATTCGGGCATGGCTCAAGCCGGATCGGATGGCGGCGCTGAACGTAAGCCCCTCGCAGGTGCGGCAGGCGCTGGCGGCGAACAACTATCTGTCGGCAGTGGGGCAGACCAAAGGGGCGCTTATCCAGCTGAACCTGACGGCGGCAACCGACCTGCGTTCGGTCGAGGACTTTCGGCGTCTGGTGATTCGTCAGCAGGGCGGGACGCTGCTGCGGCTGTCCGATGTGGCCGACGTCGTGCTGGGCGCAGATTCCTACGAGCAAGACGTGCGCTTTTCGGGCAAACAGGCTCTGTTTATGGGGGTGTGGGTGCTGCCCAACGCAAACGCACTCGATGTGATAAAGCGGGTGCGGGCAGAGATTGCGTCCATCCAGCGCGAGCTGCCGACGGGTGTGACGGCAGAGGTGGCGTTCGATGCGACCAAGTACATCACGAGCGCCATATCCGAGGTGCAAAAGACGCTGTTTGAGACTGTGCTGATCGTGATCGTGGTGATCTTTCTGTTCCTTGGTTCGCTGCGGACGGTGCTGGTTCCGCTGGTCGCGATTCCCGTGTCGCTGGTGGGGGCCGTGTTCCTGATGCAGGCGTTCGGTTTTACGCTCAACCTGCTGACGCTGCTGGCGGTGGTGCTGGCGGTGGGACTGGTGGTGGATGACGCGATTGTGGTGGTCGAAAACGTCGAGCGGCACATTCGCGAGGGCAAAACACCGACGGAAGCTGCACTACTGGGGGCGCGTGAACTGGTCGGTCCGATTGTGGCGATGACAATTACGCTCGGTGCGGTGTATGCGCCGATTGGCTTTCAGGGGGGACTGACGGGTGCGCTGTTTCGCGAGTTTGCTTTTACACTGGCGGGCGCGGTGCTGATCTCGGGGGTCGTGGCGCTGACACTGTCGCCGATGATGTCCTCGCGACTGCTCAAGGCAAACCACGCACCGGGGCTCTTGGCGCGGCTTATCGACCGAGGGTTTGCGCGGCTTATGCACGGCTACGAGCAGCTTCTTTCTGCAACGCTGCGGGCTCGGCGGGCGGTGTACTTGGTGTGGATCGTACTTACGCTCATGCTCGTGCCGATGTATCTGTTTTCCCCAAGCGAGCTTGCGCCAAACGAGGATCAAGGGGTGGTGTTTGGGGCACTCGATGTCCCGCCGAACGCGACGCTGGAGCAGCTTACGCCGTACACCGAACAGATGGAGCGCTACTTCGAGGAAACCAAGGAGTTTGATCACAGCTTTCAGATCACGTTCCCATCGGGAGGTTTTGGCGGCGTGATCGTGCAGCCGTGGGACAAGCGCAAGCGCAACATCTTTGCGATTCAAGGCGAGCTGTTTGGCAAGACCTCGCAGATTACGGGAATCCAGGCGCCGATGTTTCTGCCGTCGGCGCTTCCGAGCGCGGGAACATTCCCAGTCGAACTGGTGCTGGCATCGACCGCGGGGCATGAAGAGCTGCTGCGGATTGCGGATCGCCTGGTGCAGGAAGCGACCAAGAGCGGGCTGTTTGCGTTCCCTCCGATGCTCGATGTGCGCATCGATCAGGCCAAGACCGAGATTGTGATCGACCGCGACAAAGTGGCATCGATGGGGCTTAGCATGCAGCAGGTCGGCGCGGACTTGTCAGCCATGCTGAGCGGCAACTTTGTGAATCGCTTCAACATCGATGGCCGCAGCTACAAGGTCATTCCGCAGATCGAGCGGGCCGGAAGACTGACGGCGGATCAGCTCAAGGAAATCCACATCGCCGGACCCGCAGGACAGGTGATTCCACTTTCGGCGGTTGCGTCGCTAAAACACAGCGTCGAGCCGCGGACGCTCAATCGCTTTCAGCAGCTCAATGCGGTGAAGATATCGGGGCTGGCCCCGCGGTCGTTGGAGCAGGGCCTGCGCTTTTTGGAAGACGCGGCAGCGCAGATACTTCCCCCCGGCTATCGCATCGACTACACCGGAGAGTCACGGCAGCTGCGAGAGGAAGGCGGCAAGTTCTTGCCCGCGATGGCGCTCGCACTGATCCTGATCTTTTTGGTGCTGGCAGCGCAGTTTAACTCGTTCCGCGATCCGTTTGTGATCCTGGCCGGCTCGGTGCCGCTGGCGCTGTTTGGTGCGCTGTCGTTTACATTCCTAAAGTTTGCCGGGCCGCCGGGAACGGCGTTTCCGCTTACAGAGGGATGGACGACAACGCTGAACATCTACTCGCAGGTCGGTCTGGTGACGCTCGTCGGACTGATCGCGAAAAATGGAATCCTGATTGTCGAGTTTGCAAACGTGCGCAAAGAGGAAGGACTGAGCAAGCTCGCCGCCGTACAGCAGGCCGCCGTGACCCGACTGCGTCCCATCTTGATGACCACGGTGGCAACCGTGATTGGCCACTTCCCGCTGACGCTGGTAACGGGAGCAGGGGCGGTGGCGCGGAACTCGATTGGGATTGTACTTGTGGGTGGAATGACGATTGGGACGCTCTTTACGCTCTTTATCGTGCCATCCCTGTATGTCCTGCTGGCAAAGGACTGACGCTTGCTACGCGCCGTCGATGCAACGCTGGATGATCAGGCTGCGCTCGAATGATTGCACCGCGATGCGCGCCACGATCTCTCCTGCTCCGCCGAAATCGATCCGGATCACTTGGGAATGGACGATTCCGATCAGTCTTTCTTGTAAACGCTGAGCTGGATACTGGACGAAAGACAGGTAGGATGTCACCATAGCCAAGCACGAAGTTACCGTCTCCGAGTGCGACGAGCTGAGGATAGGAAAGGAACGTGCCGGCTTTGTCGACGACCCAGTTGACGACTGCCAGAACGCTTCGTTTTTCACGCCGGAGTACAAAGAAGGCGCAGGAAGACTGGTACTCGACGAATCGCGGC
>DAORGN010000283.1:0-5004 GCA_035340095.1 Pseudomonadota bacterium
GTACCGCGCGCTCACGGTCTACATGACGTCGAGCACCAACTACAAGGCGGCGCGCACGGCGACGCTCAATGCGGCAAAGGATCTGTATGGGTCTGCCGGGGCGGAGTATGCGGCGGTGGGGAATGTTTGGACGGCGGTGGGAGTGAACTAGCGCTTCGTTGAGGGAGAAACCTAAAAACGGTTTCTCCCTCGGACCCTCTTCCCTTTCTTCAGAGCCTTCCTTTTTTCTTCTCCCCCCATCCCCCTCCGGGGCGACCCCTCCCTAACCCTCCCCGTCGGGGGAGGGAACGCGCTTTGTCTTTTGCTTGGCTTCGCCTTCGCGGTTTGATGGGTCGTCTTGGCTTGCCTTCGGCTTTGCTCTGGCTTGCCTTCGGCTTCGCTCTTGGCTCGCCTTCGGCTTTGCTCTGGCTTGCCTTCGGCTTTGCTCTTGGCTTGCCTTCGGCTTTGCTCTTGGCTTGCCTTGAGATGGTGGCCGGTGCATGGTACGGTCCGAAATATGGTGTCGGCTACGTCTGAAACGGGAAATACTGAGGCACAGATGGAGCCGTCGGTTTTGTTGTTGGTTGAGGGCCGCGATGACGCTTTGATGGCTCGGTGGACTCTCAAAGCAGCGCAATATCCGCTCGGTCGGCTGACTATCCGAGCGGTGGGCGGGAAGTATCGGATTGCATCCGAGCTAAAGAAACTGGGGGCCGAAGCGGGCCGGTGTGCGGCGCTATTGGATCTTGATGAGCGGAGTGTGCCTGATGCCGTGGCTCGCGCTCGGGATCAGTTGGGACAACCGACGGTCGAGGTCTTTTGTGCCATCCCAGCGATTGAGGCTTGGTTGTTTGCGGATGACAACTTGGCTCTTTCTCAGGCCTCTTTGGATGAAGAGACAGCGTCTGTGCTCAGACGGATTCCGCTGCCCGAGGAAATCCCCAATCCCAAAGAGCTAGCCCGTGTGCTTTTTGGTCCGCCAGTGAACTGGGCGTTCATGCAGAACATGGATGTGCAGCGCGCTTCGGCACGATGCCCATCGCTGCGTGCATTTCTGACCGGCATGGGACGATTGCTTGGCGTGTCCACGCAGCCAATCGAAGACAGTGTTTCCCGCAGTTTGAGTCGCAATGTGTTTGCTGGCCTCCTTGCGGAAATCGTTCCTTCCGATGCCATTGCATGGCGAACCGCAAGTGGGGAAACACTGACGGCTGCCGCGCTGCGCAAAGAGATCGAATCAGGAACGGAACTGGGGCATCAGTATGCTTCCGACCTCCTGCGTGTCTCGCGTGACTTTTTGCGACGAATCGCCAGCCGAGCTGAGAGCCGAACCGACCCGAGCATCAAAGCCTCCAAATGATTCTGTTTGCTCCCAGCTATGACCCCGCAACGGGCGCAAACTTGGCTGTTGCCCAGGAAGTCGCCACGACCGCCTGCCAATGCTTGTTCCAGGAAGCCGCCACTGCGGAAGCGCTCCACACTGCACTCATCCAGTCACCGCAGCCGCTGTTTGCCTGGTCACACGGACGTCCCGCACAGTTACTCGCCCAGCACGGCCACACAGCCATCAGCGAGCCAGTGCTTGCAGTCCTTGGTGCGCGACAGGTTTTTGCGTTCGCCTGTCACACCGCCACGCGGCTGGGACAACTGGCATCCCAGCAAGGCACCGTTTGGTGGGGCTACACGGGGGCCATTCAATGCCCGGACGACAGTCCCGCGGTACTTCCCCTGTTTGTCTCGATTTTCAAGTTCCTGCGAGAAGAATTTTCCACAGCGGACACGACGGACCTTCGAAGCGTCGTCATCTCATCCCTCGCGAAGATGTGCGAAGCGGCAGCCTTTTCCATCGACGATCTCGCCGCTTCAAATCCGACGATGGTGGTGCATGAAGCACTGCTGTGTCTTCATCACCTGTGGGATCGCCTGCGAGTCTGGGCTCCGGATGGAGCATTTCCAGAGCATCATCCCGCAGCGTCCCCACCATCCCTCTTTGCTGATTAGCCGCAGTACACTTCGCCGTTCTGATGGGGGGGTCTGGCTCGCCTTCGGCTTGGCTCTGGCTGGGGGGAATTGGGGGGGTTACTTGACGTAGACGCCTAGTTGGTAGTCGCCTTTGCCGGAGTTTACTTTGGCTTCGATTTTGTACATGCCGGGGACGGTGGGGCAGTGGCCCATCATGGTGCGATTGCTGCTGGCGCGGTTGTCGCTGACGCGCTGAAGCTGGGGGTTCCACAGGTATAGGTAGAGTTCCTTGACGGTGGGGGCGCCGGCGCCGATGAACCAGTAGCAGCGGCCTGGCTCTAGGGTGGTGAACCAGTCGCTGCGGTCGTTTCCACCGCCGGCTACGCCGCGATAGAAGTCGCCTACGCGGACGGCGCCTGGGGCGGCGGCGGCGGCTTGCTGGTCGATGATGGGGCCCAGGTCAAGCGGCGGCGGGGCCACGGGCGGGGGGGGTGGCGCGGCTTTCGGCGGCGCGGCGACGGCATAGACACCGACGGCCATCGGTCCAAAGCCTTCGCCGGTCTTGGCTTGCAGGTGATAGCTGCCCGACACGTCTGGGCAGTAGCGCAGGGTGACTTGGGGCCGCTCGGGCTTTTCGGTCGCGACGCGCTTTTCCGCCTGATCCCACAGATACAGGTAGAGCTGCTTTACGCCCTGGCCGCCGATGCCCGAAAACGTGTAGCACAGGCCTTCCTGCAGCGGCAGGTTCCAGTCCGTGCGGCCATCTTCTTCGGTCGTGGCCGACAGAAAGTGCGGTCCCACAAGCTGCCCGGCGGGCTCGGCTTTGAGCGCTTGGGCATCGACCTGCGGGATCAGCGTCTCGCTAGACGGAACCGGTCCGCTGTGCGTCGGCGTATGCGAACAGCCCAGCGCAAGCGCAAACAGGGGCAGGCCCAGTGTCCCCATAGAAACGAAACGAATCGACATTACGTGGTTCTCCTTCTCGGCACTTTTCCAAAAACAACCGCGTCACAGGACGGCGGTTTCCATCGCCAACTGACCTCGAAGCGTACCCAACTTTGCCTGCCGCTGCTACGGTACGCGGCGAGAAATTGCCACCCAAGCCCTCACCCCCCCGCGACGCGGAGGCGGGTCTGGGCACTGCGAAAGCGGGCGGATGCCTGCGCAACGCGGTCCGGCTCGATGCTCTTCAAAAGCAGCGGCCCATCGACTTGCTTGCTGTAGCGAAGGACTGCGGTTTCGGGCTGGTTCCGTCGAATGTCAGCCAGCTTGCAGGGGCACGGATCTATCGCGGTGAAGCTCGCTTGCAGGGCGGAGCTGAGCTTGTGCTCACAGCTGCCGTTTTGCAGTCGACCGCCAAACTGATCGATTTGGGCAAACGTGAGTGGGGCCAAAATGCAGGTCTCGACGTGCTTGCGCAGCGCGTGGGCAATCGGACGGTAGTGCTTGGCGAAGCTGTGGTTCCAGTCGGCTAGCAGCCAGGCTTCGATTTCAGGCCATGCCAGCAGCGCGTGGAATGCGAGGGTGGGCTTGCCGGTGGCGGCGCGCACTTGTTCGGTCAGGTCAGCTTCCCACGCCAGGAAGGCTGCGGTGACGTCGGGGGCGCCCGCAAAGCGACAGTCAGCATCGTCGATAAGAACCACAAAATCAAAAGAGCAGGCCGCCCCGTGATAGTGCTTGGCCAAAAGCTCCAGCATGGTGTCGACAAGATACTGACCGCTTGCGCCCGACTGCCCGCTGACTGGAACCGGATGGGGACGGTGTAGCTTCGGCGCCGGCTTGCGTACCGCCGGAAAGCAGCGCTCCCACTTCACCTTGGGGTCGAGCTTTTGCAAAAAGTCGTGGATGCCGCCGGTTTCGGTGTGCGCCGCAGTGCAAAAGTAGCCGCCGCTTACCACGGCCAGCCCCCGAGCTTCGGCTCGCCAACCCGGTACAAGTCGCCCAGCTCCCAGCCGTCTTTCCAGAAGCTTTCCAGCTCGCCCGGTTCGACGCGGCGCATTTCTTTGTCGCCCAGACCAAAGACAAATAGCGCGACCTCGCCGGTCTTAAATCCCTCGGTGAAGGTGTCGAGCAGGTCCGGCGAGTGGGTGCTGACAAAGAGCTGCTCTGCCGACGAAAACCGCTGGAGCCAGCGCCCAATCACCTTGAGCCACGCCGGGTGCAGGTTCATTTCCGGTTCGTCAATCGACAGCACCGATCCCTTTTCCGGTGAAAAGAGCAAAAGCGCCAGCCACATCGCCTTGAGCGTCCCGTCCGACATCTCACGCGGTTTGTACTTGTGACCGCCGATGTTAAGCTCCAGCTGCTTGTAGGTGTCGCTGGCGTCGATGACCTTGAGCTTGCGCAGGTCAGGACAAAGCTCGCGCAGCCGCTCGGCGTATTCATCCAGAAAGTCGTACTTCTGGTCGAGGTAGCGCAGCACATTGACAAACTGGCTCCCCTCGGCATCGAGCGCCCGCACGCTCAGGTCAATCTTGGCCCCTTCGGCGAGCTGGCGAACGTCCAGGTCCGTGCTCGCATACGAATGAAACCCCCGCGCAAACGCCAAAAGCTCGTCCTGTGTCTTCGAAAATTCCGGGTAGACGTGCTCATAGAACTGCTTGTCTTTGAGCAGCTTCGCCGACTGTTTCAGGATCGTCTCATTGGTGTCGACATCGACAACTAGCGTCGGCGTCAGCTTTGGCTTCGGTTCCTTGCCATGTGTGACCAAGCCAAACTCACACTGATCCGCCCGTCGTCCACCACGTCTCGCGAGAAGCTTGCCTCTCGCCGATGACCAACGTCGGTCAATAATCGGCGCGTGGGCAAACTCGAGCAGTTCTTCAATCTCGACGTGAAAACCCATCGGGAAATCAGCGCTGTCGCCAACCACATAGGAAAGGGCGTACAGCAAGTCACGCGGTGACGGCTGGACCTTCAGGATCGATTCGACCTGCGAGGGTTGTCGCACCGATTGAAGCAGCCACTGAAAGGCCAAGCGACGAGTGCGAGTTTTAGAGCCATGCGTGCGGTTGACCACCTCGGCCCTGCCGTGCTTTTCGACGGTCTGCAAAAAAGAGGTTG
>DAORGN010000284.1:0-5000 GCA_035340095.1 Pseudomonadota bacterium
TTTAGCTCAGCTGGATAGAGCGTTGGCCTCCGAAGCCAAAGGTCGCAGGTTCGAATCCTGCAATGCCCACCGAAGCGGGGGAACGTGAACGCCGCCTCACCATCCGAGCATCCCTCTGGTGTTCGCAGTCGGCGGCGAAGCACTGTGCTGCTGGCGCTTTCATCGTTTCTTTTTGCGATGATGGCCGTCGCCGCCAAAGAGTCATCCCAGCGTCTACCCGGTGCTGAAGTTGCGTGCTTGCGGTTTGTCATCGGTGCGCTGACGGTGGGGCTGTTTTCGCTGTGTGGGCTGCGCCTGCGTCCGCACAGCTTATCGGTGCTGCTTTTGCGTGGGCTTCTGGGCAGCGGAGCGGTGCTGCTCTATTTTGTCGCGATTGCGCATCTTCCCGTCGGCGTTGCGACGCTTTTGAACAACAGCTCACCGCTGTTCGTCGCAGCGTTTAGCTGGCTTTTTCTGGGCGAGCCGCTTTTGGCGCGGACGCTGTGGGCGTTTTTGCTGACGACGGCTGGCGTGCTGATGGTCGTGCTCGGAAACAGTCCGCTGGGGGGCGGGCGCTCACTCGATCTTCGCTATATGCTGCTGGGGCTCGGCTCTGCGGTGCTGGCGGGGGGCGCGGTGACGACGATCCGAGCGATGCGCCGACGCGAAGGTTCGTGGGAGATTTTCTTTGCTTTTTGCGTCATAGGTGCGCTCGTGACGGCGGTGCCGACGGCGTATCAGTTCGTTTGGCCGACGCGACGGGATGCGTTTTGGATTGCGATGACCGGCCTATTTTCGAGCGCCTATCAAGTGATGATGACGTATTCGCTCAAGGATGTGCCGGCGGTGCAAGCGGGGCTTTTGCTCCAGCTTACGCCGATCGCGACGTTTGCCTTCGGCGCGCTATGGCTGGGCGAGCTGCCATCGCTGCTTGGCTGGCTTGGGGCCGCTCTGACGATATTCGGTGTGTGCTGGGGACTGCTTGTGCCGGCGAAAAAGTAACCCGCTCCGCGAACATCGCCGAGCGAGAGCGTTACTTGGAAGGCAGAGCAGAAGCGGGCAGGGAAGAAGCGGGAGGTCTTACGCTGCGGTGACTTGGATCTTGAGCTTGGCGACGACGCCCTGGCTCAGCTTGATATCAACCGTGTAGTCACCGACGGTCTTGATGTGCTCGGCGAGGTGGATCTTCTTGCGATCCAGGCTGACGCCGACTTTCTTGGCCTCTTCCTCGATGTCGCGGGTCGAGACGGTGCCGAACAGCTTGCCGGCATCGCCTGCTTGGCGCGCGAACTTGAGGGTGATACCGGCGAGCTTGTCGGACACCGACTGAGCGTCCTTGAGCAGCTTGGCATTGCGCTGCGCGATGGTGCGCTTGTGGTGCTCCATCAGCTTGACGTTGCGCTCGGTGGCCAGAACCGCCAGCCCTTGCGGGATGAGGAAGTTCCGCCCGTAGCCCGGCTTCACCGAGACCAGCTCACCGCTCTTGCCGAGGTTCGAGATGTCCTCGCGAAGAATGACTTGCATGGTGATGACTCCTTACGCGCCCGTCACGGTGTAGGGCAAAAGCGCGATCATCCGCGAACGACGGACCGAAAGCGCAACCTTCCGCTGGTGCTTGGCGCAGTTCCCCGAGATGCGACGCGGAACAATCTTGCCGCGGTCGGTCACGAAGTACTTCAGCAGTTGCGGATCTTTGTAATCAATAACCAGCGTCTTGTCGGCGCAGAAACGGCACACCTTGCGACGGGTGAAACCACGCTTGCGAACCGACGATCCGCCCTTCTTGTCAGCGCCACCTTGGCCGGCGCCACGGGGTCCACGGCGGGGAGCGCCCTGGTTTTCGTCCATCTCCATCGACATGGCTTACTCCTCCCCCTTCTCTGCGTGACGGGAAAGCGCGGCCTCTTCGAGGTCGGGATCGAACTCATCGTCGTCCTCGTCATCCTCGCGGAAGCGCGACGCCACTGCCGCACCGGTCGCCAGCTCTTCCTCGTCGGGAATCGTGGTCGCGGCCTTGACGTAGGTGTCTTCATCGACTGCGCTCGGGCGAGCATCAGCGACGACATCCTCATCCACCTTCACGGTGTAGTAGCGAACGACCGACTCGAGCATACGCAGGTTGCGCTCGATTTCTTCGACCATGCCGCTCGAGCCCAGGTACTGCCAGTACAGGTAGATACCTTTGAGCTGTTTCTTGATCTCGTAAGCGAGCTTCCGCTTGCCCCAGTTGTCGAGCTTGAGCACTTTGCCGCCCATCGACTCGATCACGTTGCGTACACGGTTGTTGACGGAGCTGATTCCGTCTTGGTTCACTTCCGGCCGCAAGATGAAGATCGTCTCATACTCGCGTTTCGTGCCGGGTTCGTCCCGCATGGACGTTTGGGCCATCACATTCCTCCTGGCTGATAAAGCCCTCGGACGCGCCGAGGGCGAGGACAAAACGGGCAATAAAAAGCACAACTTTCTACGCCCGGTCAAGCGCAACTTTGCAAAATCACTCGGCTTTGCCCGCTGGGATCAGTCGGACCCTTTGCTGCGCCCGTCGCCGTTGTGCCGATTCATGGCGTAGGGCAGCCCGTGGCGGACGATGTCTTCGACGGCATCGGCGAGGGTATCGAGAAACGCGGGCAGCTCCCGCTGTTCGGCCTTGGCAAATGGGCCGAGGACGTGTCCGACGACGCGCTCGCCTTTGGCTTCGCCACCGACGTTGGGCCTACCGACACCGCCACGGACCCGCAAATAATCGGCGCCAAGGAGCCCAGAAATCGACCGCAGACCGTTGTGGCCACCGTGACCGCCGCCCTGCTTGAGCTTGAGCCGCCCAAAGTCGAGGTCGATGTCATCGTGGATCACCACAATCTGCGACGGCTGAAGCTGATAAAAAGCCGCTGCACGCTGAACCGGCCCCCCCGACAGGTTCATGTACTGCATCGGCTTTTGGATCAGGATTTTTTCGCCGAGTGCTTCAATCTGCGCGACTTCGCTGTTCCACTTGCTGCGAAAGTCGCTTTTGCGACCGCCCCATTTTTCGATGAGGCGATCGGCAACCATGAAGCCGATGTTGTGCCTGGACTGTTCGTACTCGGGGCCCGGATTGCCAAGGCCCACGACGAGCCAAGTCACTACTTCTTACCGCCTGCCGCTGGCTTGGCCGCCGCCTTGTCACCACCGGCCTTGGCTGCTGCCGGAGCCGGAGTCTTCGACGAAGCCGCCTTGTCTCCCGGCTTGGCATCCGTCGCCGCGCCCGCTGCTGCACCTGCTGCCGCATCCGCACCCTTTTCTGCCTTCGGTGCAGTGACGACGCAGACCGTGGTGTTGGCCGCCAGCGCGATGCTCACGCCCGTCGGCAGCTTGACGTCTGAAGCGTGGATCGCTTGGCCCATGTTCAGGCCCGACACGTCGATCTCGATCTTCGAGGGAATCGCACCGGGAACGCAGCTCACCGGCAGCGTGCGGTAGACCTGGTGCAGCGTTCCACCAGCGGCCACGCCTGGGCACTTGCCCGTCACCGAAACCGGCACCGTGGCGCGGACCGGCTTGCTGACGTCAACGCGCAGCAGGTCGGCATGGAGGAAGTGACCGCGCAGCACATGGCGCTGGGCGTCTTTCACCATCACCGGAATCGTGCCCTGCTTGCCTTCCACCGTCAGCATGAGCAGCGTGTTGCGGCCCTTGACCGGATCGAGCGACTTTTGCAGCGCCGTCGGGTCCAGCTGAATCGCCAGCGGGGCTTCCCCGGCGCCGTAGCAGACCGCCGGAATCAGACCCTTCTGACGCAGTTTGGTGTTGGTTTCCTTGCCTTTGGTGGTGCGCAGTTGCGCCGTGAGCTTGCCGACTTCCATTGTGCGTTTCCTCTTCGGTTGCTTCCGGAATGTCGGTCACTCGCCGAACATTCCCGCTCGCTCGGCCCGCGCCGAGGAGCCGCCTCGCAGTGAGCGCGAGGGGGTCTAGTAATGAAAAGACAAGAAAATCGGCCACAATTTCGCGGGCTTGTCAAGCGGGCGCTTGGGTTCTCTCTCGGACGAAGCGGTGGTGAGGGTTCTGGCGTGGTTCGCCGTTTGGCGCGAGCGTTCGTGATACGATGTGTGCTTGGCCGCACGATTTTTTCGGCGCACAAGATAGGGTCTAAAAAAGCGATGCTGACGGGGCTGACGGTGTTGTTTGACTGTCCTCCTGGGCTGGTAAGCCTGGTTGGCGATGGCGACGGAAACGAACTGGTGCGTCTGGTTCCCCAGGGCGAAGTCGATGCCTGTCTGCTGGTCAGTCGGAAGCCGCTGTTTGCGACCGGAAATCAGTCGCTACACCCAGAGCTTTTGCTCGACGAAGTGCTGGCGCAGCAGCCGCAGTTTCGCGTGGTTCGTCGATCACCTGCGGAACAGATTCAGTCGTCGGTGGGCAAGATGCACTTGCTTCGCGTCGTCGGCTGGCATGGCGAACCGAAAATTGCCCTTGGGCAGCTTGTCGCGCTGTTTTCGCCAAGCAATCCAGCGCTGCCGTCGTGCGCAGCGGTGTCGATTTTCCTTTGGTACACGGAAAAAGCAGGTCGCAAGTACGCACCGCAAGCGATGGCGCTGTTTCGCAGCCTGCGGGTGATGCCGGTGTCGCAGCAGAGCTGGCCTCCGTCGGATGTGCTGGCTTCGGTTCCGCCCACGAGCAGTGTTCCGACCTGACAGCCGCTGCGTTCCTACAAGAATAATCGGCAATTTGTGTGCAGTTGGGGAATCTCCGATATCCTTGTGGTTTCTCTTCGGCCTTGTTGGCCACAAACGACCAAAGGAGATCGCTCATGAACAAGAAAGTTCTCGCCGCTGTTGTTTCGACGCTCGCGTTTGGGACCGCTTCGATGGCCTCGGCTGGTGAAGAGCCGGCCAAGGCTGCCAAGCCCGCCAAGGAAGCCAAAGCCAAGGCGCCCGAAAAGAAGGGCGACAAGGCAGCCGAAGGGGACAAGGGCGGCGCGAAGTCCTGTGGCGGCGACAAGGGCGGAGCCAAGAGCTGCGGCGGCGACAAGGGCGGAGCCAAGA
>DAORGN010000285.1:0-4970 GCA_035340095.1 Pseudomonadota bacterium
GGCCCGCCATGGAAAACCAATCTCAACCACACCTACGCTGGATCGCGAAGACCCACATGTGGAAATAATGTGTGATCTATGTAGATATCGGAACGAATTCCTAAGTCATGTCGCCTGGTTGGATGAAGTGGTCGAAATTTATTTGTGGATAATTTGCTTCCACTTATCAAAAAAACCTTGCCAAACTGCAAAATCGTGCTTGTCGAAAATTTCATAATAAATCCGGATGCTTGGCGGGTGTGTCGATAGCTGCTCATTTGTAGGATTCGTCGGTGGATGTTGTGAAGATGGCTGCCAGATTGGCTGATTCGGGTCTTCCGATTTTTGTACCAATTGGTACGCCTGTGAACACGGGTTTGGTATCTCCGAGGCCGAGCTGTGTGGATGTCTCAGTGGCCGTACCGGCAAGAACAACCGAAAGAGTGCTGGATCACGGTGCCGACGGAGCTAGGATGATCTCGCGATGATGCGCTGGTTTCGGGGCGGCGTGCGATGGGCTCTCTGCACGCTGCCTTTTTTGTCAAATGGCTGTGCGGTGCCGCTTCAGCGTTCCTGTCCGCGCTGCCAGGCGCTGGAATTGGGCAGGCGACCTGCCGTTCCGTTTGGGACGCGGACGGTCTTTCTGCTTGTGCCGGGGCTTTTGGGCTATGGCTGGGAATGGGACGCAGCGCAGGCCGAGCTGGCGAAGATCCCCTTTGCGGTGACGCTGGTGTGGCCGTGGGACCCTTGGAAGAGTCTTTCGCAGAGCGGCGATGCGCTGGCCCGGCACGTTGGCTACTTGGTCCGGCGGGTTCCGGATTCGGTGGATCGCGTGGTGGTCGTCGGACACTCAGCGGCGGGGCTCTTGGTTTTGTGGGCGGCGTCGCGGGTTTTTGTGCCAAGCCGGCTCTCGCTGACGATGGTGTCGGTTGGTGCGCCGCTCGCGGGGCAGGGTTTTAACCCGTGGGGCATTCCGGACGAGCTGCGGACGCCGTTGCCGATTGCGCTCGGGGCGACGTTTTCGCCGTGGCCCGAGCCAGCGGACGGAGTGAAGCTGCGGGTGTTTGTGACCGGACCCAGCGATCCGGTGATGGCTTGGCACTTTGGCCACAATCCCGGCAGTCGGGTGGTGCTTCCTCCGTCGGCAGAAGTCGTTGCGCTGCCAAACTCGCTGGATCACAACTTTGCGCTGGGCGAGATTGCCAAAGAGCTGCGGAGTGTCGAGCTTTCGGCGCGACAAGCTGTGCCAGGAAAGCCGGTCTGGCCGCACGCTGCACCGTGACGAAAAAAGCGCGTGGCTTGAATCAGCCTTCGGGACCGTTGCGCAGCGTTTCCAAGACCAGTTCCCAAAGCCCTTGGCGCTCGATCGCCAAATAGCACAGCAAGGCCGCCAGCACCGCACGCCAAGCCAGACCAAACGCCAGCCGCCGCGCCCGACCTGCCCGCGCCGCCGCTGCTGACAGCCAACACAGCACACCGCCTCCCACGACCAGCACCAAAAGCGGACGCACAAACACCCCGTTTTGCAAAAGCGCCGCGGTCAGCACAAAAAACAGCCCAACCGGAACGTAGTAAAGGACTTCGACCGGCGGGGGCCAAAGGCGCTGCCTGTGCCTGACAGCGAGCCACAGAAGCGAAGCGGCCCATGTCAGACCGCAGAGCGTAGCCAAGAGGCGGCGGGTTTCGGCTTGCGAGACCGCAGAAATCCCTTCGGCGGCGGCCTTTTGCCAAAGCGGCGCGGGATGATCGGAAAGCGACAGAAACATCGCTCGCGCCTGGCCGAGCTGACCTTTTTGCAGAAGCTGGTCGCCATACGCTTTTTTTCCGCGTGCCGTCCATTCGCTGGCCGGGAATCGGTCCGCAAGCTGCTTCAGCCGCTGCGGTGCCTGTGCGTCGCCGCGCCTTATCGCCCCATCGAGCAGCAGGTACAGCGCTTCTGGGGCCAGCACAAACGTCGGTTGCTCGCGCAGCAGTTGGTCGAGCCGTGCGCTGCGTTCCGGGCTTTCGCTGGTCGTCGAGCGCACGATGTGTTGGAACTGGGTCAGCACCGCGGCCCCCGACCCCAGGCTGGCTGAAAGCTCGGCGACCCTGGCCTGCGCGCGACGGATCAGGCGACTGTCCGGATACTCGACGACGACTCGCTGATACAGCACAAGCGCTTGGTCGGGCGCGCCCAGCGATTCGTCTTTCTGCTGCGCCGCGGCAAACAGCGCTTCCGGCGCCAGCGTCGTTTTGGGAAAGCGGTCAGCCAGCGCCACAAGCTCTGCCACCGCCGTCGCTTGCGAAGCTCCGCTGATTCGTTGCATTGCGCCATCGAACAGCGCGCGCGCGGTCTGTTCTTCTTCGGCGCTGGCCGCTGGCCGATCATCGAGCCGAGCCGCCGCGTCGCCAGCGTCTGCCCCGGCGTGTGCGGTGTGCCGAAAGCCAAGGCAAAACACGATCGCTGCGACGGCGAGCCAAGATGGAAGCTGGCGCAGCGAACCCCGTTTCAAAACAGACAGTGCAGAGCGCATCGGTTGGTCGGCTCGATTTACGGCTTGGGATCACGAACGCCGGTCGCGGTGCCGCTGAGCTTCACCGATCCGACTCCGAGCGCGGCCTCGCCAGCAAGCTGCCCCAGATGGAGCTTCTGCGCGAACAGCGTTCCATCGGGATCTTGCATCTGGAATGTCAGGCCCAGCAGCAGATCCGCCGCCGCTTTGGGATCGGTGACAATGCCTTGGAGCTGCGCCGAGACGCTGAGCATCGCCGTCTGACAGGCCGGTAGCACGAGCCCCTTGCAGGGACTTGCGTGCAGGTCACAGATGGCGCTTTCGATCGCCTGACAGCCGCTCTGGGTGGAATAGCGCGCCGCCGTCACCGCTGCTTGCAAGAGCTGTCCCGGCGTCATCGTCACTCCTTTGGGCGCCAGCACCAGGTCACTGAGCGCTTTTTGCCAAAGCCGCGGCAGGCGAATCGTCAGCTCGTGGGACTGCACCATCAGCTGGGGACCGCGCACCGTCAGGACGAGCTCGCTTGCCACCGGACGCGGCGCCGTCGCCAGCGAATACGTCTGCGTCATGGTCAGCGTCTTCAGATCGATCGAAGTCAGCGCGTGTTCGCCGACAAAACCAAGCGCCGTCGAGCCTCGCACGGTCAGTCGCGACTTCGCGGTCTGTTCGCGCAGTGCTGGCGCAAACTCGCTCGCGACGCTCCCGAGCTGCGGACCGGAAGTCGTTGCCTGCAGCAATCCGTCGAGCAAACGGTCTGGATCGCCAGGCTGCGCGCTGTCCAGCCGACACCCTTTGGCATCCTGACCGCCCCGCGCCGCAAGCAGCCGCATCGCCAGATCACTTGGGCCGAGCGCTTCCAAAAGTGCGTCGACAAACGTCAGGCCCAGCCCGCGTGTACAGGTCAAAGACAGCCACGGCTGCCCGGCGGGCCACTGCGGCGTGATCTGGATGTCGAGCAGGTAGCTTCCCACGGGACTTGGCTGCACGATACCCAGCGGGACTTCGACGGGGATGTTGAGATCGGCGCGCAGCAGGCGTTCGGGGACTTCGACGCAGCCATAGCCGATAAGGCGTCCGCTCTGGTCTTCGGCTCGACCGACGACGGCGTAGGGCTGAATCAGCAACGTGCCAAACAGAAGCTCGCCACGCGGACCGTTTTGGCGTTGGCTGCGCAGCGCGCCCATCAGCACGGGCGTTGGTGACAGATCGCTGCACGCGGTATTTGGATACAGTCCTACCCGAAGCTGTACCGCGGCCAGCGACACAGGCGATGCATCGAGCAGGACGCGGAGCGTGCCAAAGGCAAAACGCGACACCGCTACATCCACCACCAAGTCAGTCGTCTGCGGCGCCGAGACCGTGACGTGAAACGCCGATTCGGTCGTGCCTGCGGTCAGTCGCACCGACGCTTCGCCGAGGTCATTGGTGACTGCGGTGGGCGTTGAAAGCGTACCGCCACCCGTCGTCGAATCGATCCACAGCTTCAGCGCGACACCGGCCTGCGGTTCGCCCTGGACCAAATAGCGAAACTGGAGCGTCGTCTGTTCGCCATACGAAAGCCCGAGCGGCGACTTGGGCGAAAGCAGCAGCAGCTGCGCCTGCGGCGGCGGCTGCGGTTCACTTTCGGACGGACCACATCCGATCGCAAAACCGAAACAGAGCAGACAGCACACAAGCTGCGCCCAGGTTCGCCAGGCCGGGCGGGTTGTTCTGACTTGCGCGCGCTGCATCCGTCCCTGCATACACTTCACCCTAATCCGCTTGCCTGGCCACTGGCTAGAAAAGCCCTGCTAGAGTGCTGCGCATGGCAACTCCGCTCGCTTCTGACTCTGCACTCCGCAGTCCGTTTCGTTCCGATCTTCTGACCGGCCAAGTCGCCGTGGTGACAGGTGGTGGCACGGGCATCGGTCGCGCCATCGCGCTGGAGCTTGCCGGCTGCGGGGCTGCCATCGCCGTCTGTGGTCGCCGTCCGGACCCGATTGCTGCGGTCAAAGCGGACATTGAAACCGCCGGCGGAACTTGTTTTGCGATGCCGTGTGACATTCGCGATGCCCAGCAGATTGCCGCGTTTGTTTCCGCGACCAAAGCCGCGCTCGGATCGATCGACATCCTGGTCAACAACGCCGGCGGACAGCGTGCTTTTTTGGCCGCCGACATGCCGCTTACCAACTTTGAAAAAGTGGTGCAAAACAACCTGGTCGGGACGTTCGCGATGACGCAGGCGGTGGCGCAGCAAGCGATGATTCCGCAAAAGCGCGGCAGCATCGTCAACATCATCGCGATGATCCTCCGCGGCTTTCCTGGCATGGTGCACACCGGCGCAGCAAGGGCAGGCGTCGACAACATGACCAAGAGCCTGGCGGTGGAGTGGTCGCCGCATCGGATTCGCGTCAACGCCGTCGCGCCCGGCATCATCCGCACGAGCGGCACCGATCGCTATCCGCCGGAACTTTTGGAAGTGGCGCGGCGGGCGACGCCCTGGAAACGGCTGGGTCTTGC
>DAORGN010000286.1:0-4804 GCA_035340095.1 Pseudomonadota bacterium
GACGCGGTCTTTGGCAAACCCCAAATAATACAGGACCGCGATCACGAAAAAGCCGAGAGCAAGCAACGCGAGCCACGGCTGGCTGGATACCACCGCGAACAGACAGAGCAGCGCCAGCGACAGTGCAATCGCCGGAAAGAACGGAAACAAGGGGGCCAAAAAGGGGCGGCGAAGATCGGGTTCTCGCTTGCGCAAGACCAAAAGTGAGATCATCGACACCACGTACAGCACGGTGGCGCCAATCGATGACAGCGTGATGGCTTGCTCTGTTTTGTCGAGCCAAACCACAAGCAGTCCGACAATGGCGGGAATGATCACTGCAAAGACCGGCGTCTTCCGTTTCGGATGCAGAAACGACAGAAACGGTGGCAAATACCCGCCGCGTGACAGCGCATAGACCTGCCGCGAGTAGCCCATCATGATGCCGTGAAACGAAGCGAGCAGACCAAACAGACCAATGTAAACCATCATGTGGGTGAGCGGATGATCAGGGCGAAGCACCGTCGCCATTGCATGCGGAAGCGGCGATTCATCTTGGATCAAATTCGCGGTCTGTGTGACACCACTTGTGCAGATCAGCGTACCCAGTGCCAGCACCACCAGCGTGCACAGACCAGCGATGTAGCCGCGCGGAATGTCTCGTTCCGGACGCACCACTTCTTCGGCGGACATCGCGACTCCTTCCAGGGCCAGATAAAACCAAATCGCAAAGGGAAGGGCGGCAAAGATTCCTTTGATTCCCGTCGGGAGAAGCGGTTCCGAAAGCAGATTGGCTAGCTTGACGTGTGGACCACAGATGCCGAAAAACAACAGCAGCTCGAACACTGCGAGCCCGGTCACAAACAGCTCGAACGTAACCGCCAGCTCGACGCCCCAGCAGTTGAGTGCAGCGAACACAAAGTACATCAGCACCGCGACTTGAATCTTGCCCAGCTGGGGCATGCGGAAGTGGACATAGGAACCAATCGCGAGCGCAATCGCCGGCGGCGCGAACACAAATTCCAGCAGCGTCGCAACCCCCGCGACAAGTCCACCCAGCGGGCCGAGCGCGCGGCGGGCAAATGCATACGGACCGCCAGAGTGCGGAATCGCCGTCGACAGCTCGGTGTAACTGAAGATGAAACAGATGTACATCACAGACACGCAGAGCACCGCAAGCAGCATCCCAAACGGACTGGTTTCTTTGAGTCCAAAGTTCCAGCCAAAGTAGTCGCCAGAGATCACCAGCCCAACGGCAATCGCCCACAGGTGAATCGGGCGAAGGAACTTTTTTAGCGCTGGCGGTTCCGTCGCTGGAAGCGCGTTCGTGCTCATGGTTGGTCCTTTTTTTCTCCATGGGCAGGCTAGTCGCAGCGCGGCGCAAGTTGCAAAAAATCGCGCCGAAAATTCCACCGCACCAGGGATTCTGTTCCCGCGGCGGACGTTCGGATCATTCTGCTTCCGCTTGTCACGCGGTCTTGGGCTTTGCGATATCTGCTGTGGGATGTCGGCGCCGACTGAGCGCTGGATACAGCGTTGGTAGAATCAGCAGCGTCAGCATGGTGGACGTGATAAGTCCGCCCACCACCACGGTTGCAAGGGGTCGCTGTACTTCGGCACCGACTCCTTCTGCCATCGCCATCGGAACAAAGCCAAGCGCTGCGACAAGCGCTGTCACCAGCACCGGGCGCATGCGGGTTTTCGCGGCTTCCTCTGCGGCTTGCGCGGGCGTGTGGCCTTGCCGTTCCAGATCGAGCAAACGGACCATCAGCACCACGCCGTTTAACACCGCGATTCCGGACAGCGCGATAAAACCAATCGCCGCCGAGATCGAGACCGGCATGCCGCGCAGCGCCAGCGCAATCATTCCGCCCGTTCCGGCAAAAGGAACCGCAGAAAACAGAATCAGCGTCGGGCGCAGACTGCCAAACAGCCGCCACAGGACTCCCAAGATGATGATCAGAACCACTGGAATCAGGATTCCGAGCCGCGCCCGCGCTGCTTCAAATGTTTCGTACTGTCCACCCCATTCCAGCCGATATCCGGGCGGCAGCGGGACTTCGCGTTTGACTCTCTGTTCCGCATGCGAAAGCAAGGTTCCCAGATCGACACCGCGGACGTTGAAGCCGACCATCAAGCGACGCTCTCCGTTTTGCCTTTGAATCAGGGTCGGCGTTGGAAAAAACGATACATCAGCGACTCGACCCAGCGGTGCCGTTCCGCCATCTGGAAGTGGCAATGGGAATGCATCCAGGGTCGCCGCTTCCGGAAGGGAATCACCGAGTCGCAAGACAATGGGAAGCCTTACCGGACCTTCATACGTCGTGCCAATGGGAAGACCGCTGCGGATTGCTTGTACCGCAGACAGAACTTCGCTTGGCAGCAGACCGGCTTGGTTGGCTTCGATCGCGCGCGGGCGGACTTCGACAAGCGGCACGGCAGGTGGGGCCAGCACGCGGACATCTTCGGCGCCAGGTTCCTTTTCACATGACTTGGCGACCTGGTGAGCCAGTCGCTCGATCTCGGCCAGATCGTCTCCGTACACGCTGACCACTACGTCGGTGACAGCACCAGCCAGGATTTCGTTGAAGCGCATTTGAATCGGCTGGGTAAACGAAGGCTCGCTGCCCGGATCGCGTCTCTGCAGCACGGTCTCCATTTCCTGAATCAGCTGTTCCCGCGCCAGGTGAGGACGCCACTCGCTGCGTGGCTTCAGCCCGACAAACACGTCGGCTTGTTCGATTCCCATGATGTCCGTGGCGACGGCAGGACTGCCAATTCGGGACACCGCGCGGGTCACTTCCGGAATCTCACGCAGGGCTTGTTCCATGTTCTGCGCTTTGCGTACCGCTTGTTCCAGCGAAATGTCTGCCCCGCGGGTTGTCTGGATCACCAGGTCTCCTTCATCAAGCTGGGGGATAAACTCGCTGCCACTACGCAAAAGCAGCGTCACACCCGATCCCAACAGCAAAAGCGCAAGCAGACCGACTCCCAGCGGATGCCGGAGCGAGCGTGCCAGCAGCGGACGGTAGCCACGGTGCATCAGGCGAATCAAAAGAGGAGGCCGTTCCTCGATGAGATCCTGCGGTCGCAAAAGCCATGCGGACGCGGCGGGAACAAACAGCAGGGCCAGCAGAAGCGATGCAAACAGCGCGCACACCACCGTCAGCGCCATCGGGCGGAACATCTTTCCTTCCACACCGCCAAGCAGCACGACAGGGACATAGACCAAAAGGATGATCAGCACCGAAAACAGCACCGGCTGGGCGACTTCCGCGGCGCGGTGTCCGATCGATCGAATGAAGCGGTCGCGCGGGGTTTCCGCTTCGTCACCTGCGTGCTGGGCCGATGGATGGTGAAACAGATGTTCCACCATGACCACGGCACCATCGACGAGCAGCCCGAAGTCAATCGCACCCAGGCTCATCAAGTTGCCCGGCACGCCCAGAAGCACCATCGCCACCGCGGCCCCCAGCATCGAAAGCGGAATCACCAGTGCGACCAGAAGACCGGCGCGCCAGCTTCCCAGCGTCAAAAGCAGCACCAGTGCAACCAAGATGCCGCCTTCCAGCAGGTTTTTCCCGACGGTGCGCAGCGTTGCGTGGACCAGCTCGCTGCGATCGTAGACAACGTGCAGCTCCACATCGGGGGGCAGGCTCTTGCGGATTTCTTCCATCCGCTGCGTGACTCCCGACAGCACATCGAGCGCATTTTCGCCGCGCAGCATCTGCGCCATCAGATAGACCACTTCGCCTTGGCCATCTTGGGTTGCGGCGCCGAGTCGTGGCGACAGACCTTCGGTGACGCGACCCAGCTCTCCGATGATCAGCCGCTGTGGCCGACCCGAGCTGTCCGCGGGGCCGGGGATGAGCAGCGGGCTCAGTTGTTCGGGGCGGCTGGGCCGGTAGACAGCGCGCAGCAGCGCTTGGCCATCGCCGGACGGAATGCTGGCACCTGCCGTCGCGCCGACACTTTTTTGTAGCTGCGCGGCCAGGGTGTCCAGCGTCAGACCGCGCGCCGAAAGCCGCAGCGGATCGGCCTGAATTTCGATCCGCCGTTCGGCACCGCCCCAGGTGTTCACTTCGACGATGCCGGACACCATTTTCAGCCGCGGCGCAATCCGCAGCGTCGCCAGTTCCAGCAGCTCCGCTTGGGTCCGTTTTTGCGACGACAGCGTAAAGTGAAACACTTCGCCAAGTCCGCCGGTCAAAGGTCCAAGCGATGGCGTGTCCACCCCCGGCGGCAGCGACACCGTCGTCAGTCGTTCCTGCGTGATCTGACGGGCGGCCAAAGGTGGCGCATCATCATCAAAGACCGCCGTCACCGCCGAAATTCCGTACCGTGAAATGCTGCGCAGCTCATGAAGCTGCTGCATTCCGCCGAGCGCGGCTTCGAGCGGACGAGTGACCAAGCGCTCGACTTCTTCGGGGGAAAAGCCCGGCGCCCGCGTCAGAACCAGCACTTGGTTGTTGGTGATATCCGGCAGCGCATCCAGCTTGAGCCGCAGCGCCATCACCGACGATGCCAGCACCAAAAGAAGCGTCAGAAACAGCACCAGGTTTCGCTTGCGCACCGCGCCATGGACCCAGGTGGAAACGCCGCTTGCGCTCATGGCGACGTTCCTTGGCCCAGACTGGCGCTCTGTTCACTGACCGCGACCGTGTCTTGCGCAGTCAGCGCGACAGGATCGCTTGGCTTTACCACCGCCAGACCCGCCGCTTGCAACAGCACGTCCACCGCGATGGTGTCCATCTTTCCGTCCCGTCGCCTTCGCACGGTGGATTTTCGCGCGAAGCTTTGCAGCGCGCGCGACGGAATCAACAGC
>DAORGN010000287.1:0-4792 GCA_035340095.1 Pseudomonadota bacterium
TGTGTCATGCATTCGCTCGTTCCACGTCGCTGGCGTCGATCTTGATCACCATCTTACCGACGATGACCTTCAGCTGGCCCTTGGCATCCGCTTCTGCCACAGCGCCATCTTTCCCTGCCAGCATACCGCGAACGATGCGGACCTTGTCGCCCTTCTGTAGACCACGCTGCCGACGCACGGTCTTTTCTTTGTCGAGCACCTTGGCCATCGAGACAAAGTCGTTTTCGCGCGTCCACACGATGAATCGATAGATCGGCAAAAGATGGGCAAGCTGGCTGCTCACCCAGTCCGACTGTTCTTCGGCGGACATCGCGACAAACTGGGTCTGCGAAAGGCTTGTGCCGATCGCGAAATAGTGGACCGGCTGTCCGGGGATGCCGAGTCCACCGCTCTGCGGCATCGATCCGATGATTTCCGCGAGCTGCTCCATCGAAAAGTCTGCGCTTACTGCGTGCAGCGTCGGCAAAACCCCGATCGTGAAGCCTTCCGGCAGCTCGTGTAGGAGCCCAAGCAGTCGTTCCGCTTCGTAATGCTCGTCGAGCTTCCGTTCCAGGTTTTGCCGATCGACCGTCGCATCGGGATGGATTTTGAGCACGACATCCAGCGATTCATGCTGCACCGTCACCCCGAGGAAGAGGTGGTTGCGCTGCGGCGTCGGATCATCCAGCAGCGACGAGATCGGTTTTTGTCGATCGATAAATCCGTCGAGCTGTTTGCGCGCTGCTTCGTTGCGGGAAAAGTAGATGCTCTGGTTTTCCACCTGCTTGTGGTTCCAGACCGCCGGGTGCTCGACCGACGCTTCCAGGAACAGCGGGGCACCGTCCGGTCCAACAAGCTGTCCTGCGCAGTGCTGGCCAAGCGCGAGCAGCTTCTGCCGCACCTCAAGGCGCTCACGGTTGTAGACGTTTGACTTCCACTTGCGCGGCTCATAGCACGCAAAGTCATTCTGGGTCAGCCCGACGAACATAGCGCGGAGTATGGGGTTTGGCGGTAGGGTGTGTCAACGCGCGCGACGCAAGTTACGCCGGCGGATCGGACGCTTTCGACTGGCTGGCTTTAGCGACAGCTTGCGCACTGGCTACTGGCGTCGCTGCACTCGCGTTCGGCGTTTTTGCAGCTCCGCTGGCTTGGCTCGTCCGCGATTTTTTCCGACAGGGTGCAGATTCGGCGCGAATAGCCGCAGATCGACTGCGCGGCCACACAGACACCGTCGCAGCGACCGGCTGGAGCCGACTGGGCCGCGCTTGGTGACATCGCGGGGACTGCATGTGCAGACAGTGACCCGCTCGCGACAATGGGGATCTGGCTGCGGCGGCTGGCGATGTTGCTTTCCAGTCGGGTGATTTCGCTGCGTGCCTCGGCGACGTCGGGGGCAATGCTCGGTCTGTGCGCACAGCCGAAAGAAAGCATGCATCCCGCAACCAGCACAGCGATCGCCAAACCGAATCGGTCCGCCGAGTGAACACGAAAACAAGGCAGAAGGCGCATCGGGTTAGTGCTCCTCTGTAAACTCGGGCTGGGACAAAAGCGTCCGCAGGAGGTGGCGATCGATGGCAATGGCCCTTTCGAGGGCACGCACCGCTTCCTTGCGTGCTTCCTTTTGGGCACCCGGATCGCTTTGCCGTTTGGCCCGCGTTTCGTAGATTTCTGCTGCCACTGACTCGAGGTTTGCACGGAAAAAGCTATCGCGGGTGGCCAACTTTCGTCCGGCCTCGACTTGGGCCAGTGCTTGCCGTTCGGCTTCTTCGCCGCCTTGCGAAAGGTGCAGCCGAGCCAGCCGGGCATGGGCATCGAGCAGTGTGTCTTCTCCGTCGGTATTTCCTGTCGGAAAGCGGATCGCCAGCACCTCGCGAATGTCCGCGATCGCGGCAGGCACTTCGCCATCCAAAAGGTGGATGTCTGCCCGCCGATGTAGCGCGCGTGCTTCGCTGAGCATCAGCAGCATGGCTTCGTCGCTGCGCCCGACCAAATCATCGCGACTACAGGTACTCAGTAGCAGCAGCATCGCGAGCAGAGCGCTTTGCCAGCTCGACGGCGTCATTGCACTTTGTCTCCTTCTTTCGCAGCGTTTGGGGACACGACGCGATGATGACGATTGACCAGTGTGACGCCGCTGCGCAGGCTCAGAATCCGTCGGTGACGCAGCCTTTCTTGCAGCAACAGATCGAGCCTGGCTGTCGGACTTTCGCCTCGGCGCAGCGATTCACGCAACAGCCAGGTGGTCTGATTCATCGTCATGCTGGGCGGAGATCGCAGCTTGCTGCCTTGATCCAAGATCGCCCACGACACCATCAGCAGCACGGCGGCCCCAAGCAAAAGCCCCCCGGTTCCGGTCAGCGTGCGACTGAGCTTCTGCATCGTCGAGCTGCGCAGCTCGGCTTGCGATCGCTTGGCCGCCACAAGCTCGCGGGCAGAGCGAGCCAAGCCGCGGGCGCGAACTTCACCGAGCGACTCCATTTCCGTCGGAAAACGCAGATGTGCAGCCAGCCAGCGGGCCTCGGCGCTGCGTGGGGAAAGTGGGTGCAGCGGATCGGAATCGTGCTTGTCTTCGGTTTCGCGGAGCGCTTCACGCAGGGACTTGGCGGCGCGCAGTTCATCGCTTCGCGGCGGCGCATCCGGATCGTCGCTGTGCGTTCTGTGATCGACCTGGCCTTCGCGATCATCCTGCATCGGGTTCTCCATAGGCTTTGCGGAAGGATCGAACCGCCCGCAGTAGCAGCACATCAAACGTCTCGACGGACACACCGAGCGCCGCGGCACACGTTGCCCGCGATTTTTCTTCACACAGCCGCAGCCGAATCGCCGTCGCGTAGCGCTCGTGCAGAACCTGAAGCGTGGCTTCGATTCGCTGCTGAGCGATCGTCCGTTCTTCCTGGGCCGAAAGCAGAAGCGGCGCGCTTGCGTCTTCGCTTTCACTCAGTTCTGCCTTCAGTGCCTGACAGAGCCGCTTGCGCCGTCCCTGAGCGCGGTGAAAGTCGATCACTTTGTGAAAAGCGATCTGCCGCAGCCAGTGAAAGATGCTGCGCTGCTGAAACGTATAGGTGGATATTCGTTCCAGTGCCGTCACAAACGTGTCCTTCAGAATGTCCTCGGCCTGAGCACGCTCTCCGACGCGGCCCAAGATGCCCATAAACAGTGCCTCGGCGTGGACAGCGAGAATCGGTTCCAGTGCAGCCAGATCGCCAGACTGGGCTTTTTCGACGGCGCGCTTTTCCCGCGCAAGCAGGGCGCTCCTTTCCGTCGAGTCATCCGGGCCTGTCCGGTCGGGGTTCTGCACGAGCGTGGTACTCCGTAAAAACGCGCGAAAGAATTGGACCTTACAGGCGTGACACAGCGAAATTTGCCGTCGGTAAGTCTGCGAACTGGACCCGAAAAGCGATCGATCTACTTGAGGGTCAGCGAGAAGGCCGCGACCGTCTTTTGGCAGGTCTTACACTCGGGGAAACGGATCGACTGCATCTTGGCGAATGCGCACGAAGCCACCGGCGTGCTGGTTGATCCGTTGACACGGACCGACGATACAGAGCCGGTTCCCTTGACGATGAACTCGAGGTCGATCTTCTTGGTTTGCGGGCTGCGCGCGGCTTCTTCTCGCAGACAGCCAGACAACACCGAAAAGTTCGACATCATCGTCTTCTGAATGTCTTCCGCCGACAGCGTGTCGCCGCCGTCGTTAAAGTCGACGCTCTGCGAGTCGTCAAACGCCCCGTTCTTCGGTCCCGCCTTCTTTTTCTTTTTGGGCGGCGCCGGCGGCATCGGCTGCATCGCGATCTGAAGACCCTTGAGCGGATCGTCAGTAAACTGCGGCCCCGTCTGCTTGACCACTTGCGGCTTCGGTCTTGTCACCAACCAGACGCCGACGCCAGATCCCGCCACCACGACCGCCGCGAAGATGCCCGCCAGCATTTTGACGACGGCGCGGTTGTACTTGGCGCGCTCGGCCTCCTCTTTCATCTGGCGGTCGAGTTCCATGTGCTTGGCGGTCCACTCTCGGGCCATTTGCCCAAGCAGCGGGTGATCCGCGACGCGACGTTTGTCGTTCGTCTCGGTATCCGTGATCGTGTGTTCCGCCGAGATCGATCCGCGCTCGATCTGCGCTTTGACGTCGCGCAACGAGAACGGACCGTAGTCCATGCGATCTTCTTTGGTGATCAGCCAGCGCTCGTGCTCGTCGTCGATTTCACCTTTGCCCTTGGGGGGCGGAAGGCCCGGCATGCTGCCCGCAGGACGCATCGCCGAAATCGATCCGCTGCCGTTGCCCTGCATCGGCGGCACTGCTCCACCGTCGGGACCACGGAGACCTGGCAGGGCCGGTCCGCTCGACGGTTGCGCGCCGCTCGGTGCCTCGCCCGCACCGCCTTCAGTTCCAGTCTGTTCCTTCGCCGAAGTGTCTGACATGTCTCTCTGGTGGCGGGGTTCCGCTCTGTCGCCCGTCCAGAACCGAACCTGCCGCTCCTCAATGACGATTCGCACGTCAAAAAAGGGCTACCCTGTACCCCTAATAAGGCTCTCGGGCGGAGCGCCTCGCGTCCATAGTACCGATTCTGGACAGACCCGGTCAACGCCGGCCTTTTGTGCGTGGCCATCTCTGGCCGAGTTCGGTATGGTTGGACCATTTTTGCCGGGTTGGCACGAAAACGGATGTTTCTCGACGCAAGGTCGGCGTTTGTGTGCAGCGCCAGGGAAACGAGTGCTTGACACCGAAATGTCGCAGATGGTATTTGCCCGCCTGCGCTATTGGGGCGTCGACAAGCGGTAAGTCACGGGTCTTTGGAACCCGCATTCGTAGGTT
>DAORGN010000288.1:0-4712 GCA_035340095.1 Pseudomonadota bacterium
AAGAGAGGAACAAGCAACTTTTGTGGCAACTTTTGTGGCGGTTTTCGGGGCGGCTTTTTGCGCTGCGAAACAGGCAGGTCGGCCCAGGTCGGGCGGGCCGCGGCGCGGCTTAGTTGCGGGAGTTGTCGGCGAGGGCGCGCAGCTTGGCGGTGGAGGGCTTCAGCCGGCCCGTGGTCAGGAAAAAGCGGATCGTGTCGCGCAGCGAGTCGGCGAGCGGACGAATCGTGTAGTCCAGCTCGGCCTTGGCCTTGTCCGATGACACCCAGGTGCACATGTGACCCGCTTTGGCGAGCTGTCGCGACAGGCTGGCGTGCTGCTTTTGCAGCCGGGCCATGTATTCCAGCACCCCGGCCACCGAATAGGCCAGCGGATAGGGCACCCGCGGTGGCGGCGCAATCCCGGTCAGGTCTTCGATCGCCGTCAGCAGTTCCGTCAGCGTGACGTTGTTGCCGCCCAAGATATAGACCTGTCCGGGCCGGCCTTTGTGAAGCGCAGCGACGTGTGCCGCCGCCATCTCGCGAACATCCCCAAAGCTGGGACGGCCTTCGACGTAGACGGGCATTTTCCGACGCACAAACGCCAAGATCGTCGATGTGCTCGACTGCAAGATGTCGTTTGGGCCCAAGATCACCGCCGGACGCAAGATCACAAGCGGCAGACCTTTGGCTGCGGCTTTTTGCGCCTCTCGTTCGCCGTGCAGCTTGCTGCGGCTGTAGTCGAGCCCGATGTCATCGGCGTTGACCGGCGTGTCTTCTGTCGCGGTGCGCACAGAAAAGCTGCCACCAATCGCGGCCACCGACGACGTGAGGATCGCCTTTTGTACCTTGGCAGACAGCGCCGCTTCCATCACGATGCCGGCGCCCGTCGCATTGACCCGGTACATGTGATCCGGATTGTCGGGGTTAAAATGTGGCACCCCGGCGGTGTGGATCACCGCTTCACAACCTGCCAGTGCGGCGCGGACCGAATCACCATCGAGCACATCGCCATAAGCGGTTTCGACCTTGTCGCTCGGCAAGCCTTGCAGGTTGTCGAGCTTGCTCGACTTGCGCACAAGAACCCGCGCAGCGTAACCCGACTCGACGAGCTTGTGGACCACCCAAGACCCGAGGAAGCCTGTCGCCCCCGTCACCAGTACTTTCATGTCAGTTCTCGTTTTCGAAGTTGACGGTGTAACGCTCGATCACAAACGGCACGGGCTTGCCATCTTTGCCGACGGCAGGTTTGAACTTGCAGCGCGGATCGAACCGCAAAAAGCCAATCGCGATGTTGTCGACCTCGGCGCTTAGTCCCTTGATCTTCTTGATCGCGCGGACCTTGCCTCGCTCGTCGAGTTCAATGCGCAAGATGACCTTGCCTTCCAGTCCCTGCGCGTGTGTTTCCGACCGTGACCACTTTTCCTTCATGCTCGGTCCGCAGTCATCGGAGTCGGGCTCGGGCAGCTTGGCGAGGTTTTCCTCGGCCACCGGGCGATATTCGCTGCCACCGGGCGCACTCGAAGCAGGCAGCGGCGGCACCTCTGTCACTTTCGGGCGCTTGCTTGGGTCCGCCATCGTCGTGTTGCCGACGGCCACCGAGATGCCTTGTCCGCCGGTCTGACTGGCGTCAATACCGAACACCGGCTTGGGCGGCTCTTTGGGCGGCTCTGCCGGCGGAGGTGTCGATGGCTTGGGCGCTTCCGCCGGCTTGGGCTGCCGCTTGACGATTTTCTTGGGCGGCTCGGGCGGCGGTGGCTCCGGTGGCTTGGGCGGCTCCGGCTTTGTCTCGGGTGGCGGCGGTGGCGGCGGTTCCTTCGGCTTGCGGAACTCCACTTCCACCACCGTCGGCGCAATTTTGGCCGGTGGCTTGGCCAGATACAAATACATCAAGATGCCCCCGTGCAGCGCCGCCGCCAGGGCCATCCCAATGCCGTCAAACTTGGTGACGATTCCGGTCACGTCCCGTCTGTCGCCATCGCGAATTTGGTCACTCCCAGCGTCTTGACCAGATCCACGATATGCATCACATCCCCATAAGCGATGCCTTTGTCACCGGCGATCACTGCTTGGATGTCTTTGTTTTTGCCGACGAGGTCCGTGATCTGGACCTTGGCCTTTGGCTCGTCGACTTTTTCGCCATTTAAGAACAGGTCGTAGCCGCCTTCGCCGTTTGGCTTCTTGGTCAGCGTGAGCGACAGCGTGGTTTTCTGGGTCTCATCGCCACTGGCCGCTTTGGGTAGCTCGACCTTGATCGACGGATTGTTCGCAATCATCGGCGCCGCCACCATCATGATGATAAGCAGCACCAGTGTGATGTCGACAAGTGGCGTGACGTTGATGTCGGCGATCATGCCGCCGCCATCTTCATCCCCACCCGATGGAGCCGAGCCTGCCATTACTTCGCCTCCGCCGCCTTGGCTTTCGGCTCGGCCTCGCTGTGGTGGGTGCTTTCCGCCCGCAGCGCCGCCAAGATCACCTGATGTACCGCATCAATGTGCGACGTGATGGCGCGCACCCGGCGGTTGTAGAAGTTAAAGAACACGACGGCGGGAATGGCGACCAAAAGTCCCACTGCCGTCGCGACCAGTGCTTCCGAGATACCGGCCATGACGATGGCGATGCCGCCCGACTGGTTGGCCGCCAAGTCACGGAACGCCTTGATGATGCCAAGCACCGTACCAAACAGCCCGATAAACGGAGCGTTTGAGCCCAGCGTGCCAAGGAAGGCCAGGTTTCGTTCGAGCCGCAGCTTGATGCGTGCCTTGGCACCCAGCATCGCCGCTTCCGCCGCGTCGGCCCCGCGCTCTGCTTCGGCCAGACCGGCCCGCGCGACTTCCGCTTCCAGGCCCTTTTCGGCGTCGGCCCGCTTGCGCGACTCCACGAAGCGATGGTCCAAAAGCAGCTTGCGCAGATCGTCGGCGAGCTGGGCAAAGTCCGCCCGCAAGCTGAAGTAGTACAGGCCACGCTCGATCGCAATCGCCAGACTAATGACCGATAGGAAGATGAGGAGCCACAGCACCCACTCGGCGCCCAGCAACGTGAAGGCAAGAAGTTTCTGTGTCAGGTTCATCGGACTCGAAGCTCTCCAAGGTGCGCTAGCGATGTTTGAGATGCCTTCTGGCTGCCGCCGCATTCAAGACGGACATCGTTTCTGTCCTGTCACAAGCGGCGTCTAGCAAGTCGGCCATTTCTTACCGAGGAGTGTAGCCCAGCTTTGCAAGCCCGCAACCGTAAGTTGGCGGGAACATTTGTGCTTTGGCTGGTTTTGCCGGTCCAGCATCGCCGCTGTGGGCGTTTGGATGGCTGCCTGGGGCGGCGGTCTGCGCGGGCCGTGCCCATGCGAACATAAGACATGCGAGACCATCTGTATCTGCGCCTGGCCTTGCGGGTGACTGGCTTTTTGGAACGCATGCTGCCGGACGCTTTTCCGTTTGCGCTTCTGGCGATGGCGGTGGCGGTGCTGCTCGGCGCGCTGTGGGCGGGGGCGGGGTTTTGGCAGATGTGCGACGGCTTTGGCAAAGGCTTCTTTTCGCTGCTCGGCTTCACCCTGCAGATGGCGCTTGTCATCATTTTGGGCCACGTCGTCGCCAGTGCGGCGCTGATTCGTCGCCTGCTCGATCGGCTGGCGGACGTGCCCAAGACGGCCAAAGGCGCCGTCGTGCAGGTCGGATTTCTGGCGATGCTGTCGTCGTGGCTAAACTGGGGCTTTTCGCTGGTCTTTTCGGCGATGCTGGCGCTGGCCACAGCCCGTCGCTTTGCGGCGCGCGGTCAGGCGGTCGACTACAGGGCCTTGGCCGCGGCCAGCTTTTTGGGACTGGGCAGCATCTGGGCGCAGGGGCTGTCGGGTTCGGCTGCGCTTCAGATGGCGACGCCTGGGTCGCTGCCGCCAGGACTTTTGGGCCATGGAATCCCGCTGTCGCAGACGATCTTTTTGTGGCAGTCGCTGGCTTCCGTCGCCATCGAGATCACCGTGGTGACAGGGCTTTTGTATCTTGTGGCCCCGCCGGAAGCCCACGCGGTGTCAGCGGAAGCGCTGGGGATTTCGCTTTCGCCGCCGAACAGCCTAGCTCTGCCCGTCGAATCGCTGCGCCCCGGCGAAAAGCTGGAACACTCCCCGTGGCTGCTCGTGCCGTTTGTTCTTTTGTCGGCGGCGTATCTTGTGCAGACGCTGCGGACCGCCCCCTCGAAGCTGGAAGCGGTGAGCCTGAACACCATCAACTTGACGCTGCTTTTGTTTGGCGCGCTGCTGCACAAGACACCGGCCAGGCTTCAGCAGGCATTTGCCGAGGCGACCAGCGCGGTCTGGGGCGTCATCTTGCAGTTTCCGTTTTATGGCGGAATTGCCGGGATCTTGGCCGCGGCGGGGCTCAACACCAAGATCGCCGGCCTGTTCGTCGGTGCAGCCAGCCAATCGACGCTGCCACCGCTTGTCGCTGCGTATTCGGCGCTGCTGGGAATCTTTGTGCCGTCGGGGGGCAGCAAGTGGCTGATCGAAGCGCCCTACGTCCTTGCGGCAGCCGAAAGGCTGCATGTTCACGCGGGCTGGATGGTCGCCACCTACGATCTGGGCGAGGCGCTGGCCAACTTGGTCCAGCCGTTTTGGATGCTGCCGATCCTGGGTCTTTACAAGCTCAAAGCCCGCGACGTGATGGGCTACACCCTGATCGTCTTTGCCGTCCTGTGCCCCCTCGTCCTCTTGCTCACCTACGCCCTCGGCCTCACCTTGCAGGGCTA
>DAORGN010000289.1:0-4705 GCA_035340095.1 Pseudomonadota bacterium
TTCGCTTTCATGTCACGTCCTTGTCTGGGTCGTCCGAAACATCGCCCATCGGGCGAATTCCAAGCCAACCCGCAAGGAACAGACCAAAGCGAGGCGATGTCAAAACTCGTTTGATGACGAGTCCCTAGCGGTCTTTGGCGAAAGACCACCGTGTTGCACACGCACCAAACCGAACAGTCACTTGTACCAATCGGTACACTCCGTCGAAGATGCCCCCGACCTGAGCGATGGAAAGTGAACCGTTTAGTACGCGGGCGCGAAGACTTTGTGACCAAACGGAAACAAGGAGTGAATGACAGCGTGTAGGGCGCGCTCCATCTTTCGTCGCGGCGAAAGCTTGGGCCGAGGCCCATTGGTAAGCACGTCATCGCCACGCTGCTCGACGTCTTCTAGGAGCGCAAAGTAGATACTGCCCATGATCTCGGCAGGCAGAAGGGCGCGACGATCGGAGGCCGGCAGCGACTCCCGCGCCAGCGCATACTCGCGCCGGGCTCTGGCCGCCAAGTGACGGACGAGCCACAGCGAAGACGTACCGCGCCTTCCCGCCAAGATGTCTGTATCGGACAAGCCAAACGCCGACAGGGCCTCCTGCGGCAGATAGATCCGGTCCCGCGCTGCGTCTTCGCCGATGTCTCGAAGGATGTTGGTAAGCTGTAGCGCTTGGCCAAGATGGACCGCGTACTGCCGTGAGCCAGGGTGCTTGCAGCCAAATAGCTCAATGCACATCAGACCGACAGCCGACGCAACGTGGTAGCAGTAGTCATACAGTTCGGCCCAGGTGGCGTAGCGGTGCTTGTGCAAATCGGCTTGGCAGCCACGCAAAACCAGCAGCGCGTCTTCATAACGCACGCCGAAGTTGCGATGGGCCGCAGCCAGTGCGACGGCGACCGGATGTTGCGGCTGACCGTCGAAAAAAGCGGCACGAAGCTCGTCTTCCCACTGCGCAAGCGCGGACTCTTTTTGCGCGACCGGATCATCTGAATCGACGATGTCGTCGATGACGCGGCAGTAGGCATAGACGGCGTAAATGGCTTCCCGCCGCGGCTTGGGCATAAACAGGAAGGCAAAAAAGAAGTTCGAGCGGCTCTGGGTTGTCACCGCCGCCGCGGTTTTCTGACCATCCACAGCTTGTCCCACGGGGTTCGAAGAGGTTGAGCGCGGCCACAAAGGGCCTCTCTGCGCGAGCAAGGCTTCGGACATTTAGTCGTTCTCTTCGCCCGAACGACGGAAATACAGCTCTGGCACGCGACGGGCGGCCACCTTGGCGAGCACACGCGCCCTGTCGGTACGCGACAGCGCTGGGCGGCCTTGCAGCACGGCGTCACCGAGCGACTCAATGCGGTCGAGCAAGAGCTGCCCCGAGTAGTACGTAAGCAGAAGCTCGAAGCGCAGCTCGGACCCCACCAAGTCCAGCAAGGGCCGTCCGCGCACAAGCAGTGCCCGCGCCCGCGCCACTTCGAAGCGAAGCAAGTCCCGCCAGGCACGCGATCCAGCGCCGAGCAGATGGGCCGAAGCCGGAGCCGTGCGGGTTCCCTCGGGAAGCACACCAAAGTGGCGCAGGTCTTCGAGGGGAATGTAGACCCGTCCACGCGGCAAGTCGCGCCCGAGGTTTTGCAAAAACGAGACAAGCTGCCACCCGGTGCTCAGGTCACGGGCAAAGTTTAGCGTCGCCGGATCTTTGAGTCCAAAGACGCGGACAATCAGCTCCCCGAGCGGCTCGCTGACATAGCGGGTATAAGTCCGCAGCTCATCGAAGCTGACAAACGTCCGCGGCGCCAAGTCCATGCGAAAGCCAGCCAGCAGATCCTTAAACAGCGTAATCGGCAAGTCACACGCTTCGACGGTCTGCTGAAGTGCCACAAAGATCGGGTGGTCCGACTCACCATGGAATGTGCGAATTAGCTCATCTTCCCAGTTGGTGAGTGCGGATTGGCGCTGACCGTGAAACTCCGGCTCGTCCGCGAAGTCATCGGCGGCGCGGGCAAAGGCGTAGACCGCGAACACATGCGGTCGCTTGCTCTCTGGAAGGTAGCGGGAAGCGACCGGCAAGCTGTCGTGGCGCATCTGCACCATTCGCTCGCAGTAGCTGTACGACTCGCTGAGCGAATACGCTCGACGCTTCACGCTGAGCACGCTGAGGTTTGACGGCTCGGAGACGCGGCGAAAGAGCTGGCTTTCCGACGACGAAGGGCTGCTAAAAAGCTGGCGGTTGTGGATCACGGCTTGCCATCCTGCGTAAGCGTTTGCTGCGGAGATAGGCAAGAGGCGTGCCCGGCCCGGACTATCCCAAAGAAGTGTGTGCCGCGCGGTACAAGGTCGCGAAAACACACCGCGGTGGACACGTCCCTGCCCTTGGGCAAACACCCGATGGCAATCCCATTCGGAGATCCGTTTCGTACCGGCTGTACTATCTTGCCTGCCGAATCAATAAAGGAGTCATCCAAGATGAAGCGACCTTCGGTTGGCGTCGTGCTGGCAGGCTGTGGCTTCCTAGACGGTGCCGAGATTCATGAAGCGGTGTTCACGCTGTACTTTCTGGACCGGGCCGGCTTTGACGTTCACTGCTTTGCGCCAAGCAGACCGCAGCACCATGTCGTAAATCACCTGACCGGCGAGCCGATGGCAGAAACCCGCAACGTGCTGGTGGAATCCGCGCGCATCGCTCGTGGCAAGATCGCGCCACTTGATACGGCAAGCATGAGCGAGCTTTCAGCCCTGGTGTTACCGGGCGGCTATGGCGCGGCGAAAAACCTGTCGGATCTGGCGTTCCGTGGACCCGATGCCGAAGTCGACCAAGACCTGCTGCGATTGATTGGCGAAGCCGTGACGGCGCACAAGCCGATTTTGGCGATCTGCATAAGCCCCGCAGTGGTGGCCGCAGCGCTGCACAAGCTGGGCAAGCACGCCGAGCTGACGATCGGCAACGACGAGGCAACGGCGCAAGCAATTGAAAAGATGGGCTCGCGCCACACAAGCTGCGCAGTGACGGACGCCGTGGTTGATGAAGCGAATCGCATCATCAGCACGCCGGCCTACATGCTGGGGCCAGGGCCGAAAGACGTCGCCGCCGGCATCGAGTCAGCGGTGCAGACGTTGGCGCACTGGCTCATCGGCAGCGCGAGCTAGTTGCACGGCGCGGGACGATGGCGCTATCGTGCCCGTCCATGGTCGACGCATACATCTTAGGTGCTGTTCGGAGTCCGATTGGTCGCTTTCGGGGCGGACTGCGTGAAATCCGACCCGACGATTTGCTGGGGCAAGTGATCGCGCGTTTGGTGGAACGGACGGGGGTTCCGCCCGAGACGATTGATGACGTGATCTGCGGCTGTGCAAATCAAGCGGGCGAAGACAACCGCAACGTGGCCCGCATGGCGCTGCTGCTCGCTGGGCTGCCGCAGTCGGTGCCTGGCGTGACGGTCAACCGGCTGTGTGGCTCGGGGCTTGAGGCGGTGCTACAAGCGGCGCGCTGCATAGGCGCAGGTCAAGCGGATCTGATGGTGGCCGGTGGCGTCGAGTCGATGACGCGAGCGCCCTTGGTGATGCCAAAGCCGGATACGGCGTTTCCGTCGGGCAACGTCACGGTATTTGATTCGTCCTTGGGCTGGCGTTTTCCCAATCCGAAGCTGGCGGCGCTGTTCCCTCTCGAAGCGATGGGCGAAACGGCGGAAAACCTCGCCGCGAAATACAACGTGAGCCGCGCAGAACAAGATGCATTCGCGCTGCGCAGCCATGAAAAAGCACTGGCCGCGCAGAAAGCGGACCGTTTTGCCGATGAGCTGGTCGCCATCGATCTGCCACCGCCCGGCAAAGGACAACCAGCGGCCAAGCTGATTCAAGATGAAGGACCGCGCGGGGACACCAGCGTGGAAAAACTCGGCAAGCTGCCCGCAGCATTCCGGGCCGGCGGTTCGGTGACGGCGGGCAATTCATCGACGCTCAACGATGGGGCTGCGGCGCTGCTGATTGGATCTGCAGAGCGTGCGAAGTCGCTGGGCTTGCGTCCCCTGGTTCGCATCGTTTCAGGCGCGGTGGCTGGTGTCGATCCGCGCTACATGGGCATTGGACCCGTACCGGCCATCCAAAAGCTGCTTGCGAGAACTGGCATTCCAGCAGAAGCGATCGGTCGCATCGAACTAAACGAAGCGTTTGCGGTCCAAGCGCTGTCGGTGCTGCGCGAACTTCCCACGCTGTCGCAAGAGCGCGTCAATGTGCTGGGAGGTGCGATTGCGCTGGGACATCCACTTGGCTGCTCGGGCGCCCGCATCACCTGCACGCTCACCCACGAGCTGCGTCGATCGGGCGAGCGCTTCGGTCTTGCGGCCATGTGCATTGGCGTCGGACAAGGCATCGCCGCGCTGCTGGAAAACCTAGACGCCACGGGCTAGCGGTCCATCACTTTGTCCGACAAGGCGGCAACCTCGCGACAAATGCCGCACTTGCCGTAAGGACCATCGTGATAAGATAGCCAATTGTAAAATGCAGCCTCTTTCTTCGGGACAAAACACCGTCGCAAAGGACGCCATGACGACTCTCCGTGGTACCTCTTCCCCTGCGGCCAAAAGGCACTCATTCCGCCAGGGATTCGCCTTCATGACCCTAACCTCGCTCGTCGCAGTTGGTACCGCGACGCCCGCCCTGGCCGCCGAAAAGCAGGTTGTCATCTTCGAACCGAAAGTCGAAGGCGGCAACATTGGCGACCTCGAAA
>DAORGN010000290.1:0-4698 GCA_035340095.1 Pseudomonadota bacterium
CAAAAATGGATACGCCCGACGCGCAGCTGACGCGGGCTGGCACGGTGTTCGGAACACCCGCGTACATGAGCCCGGAGCAAGCGCGCGGCGTGAAGCTGTCGCCGCAGTCAGACGTATACGCTTGCGGCATTGTGCTTTACGAAATGCTGACGGGAAAGCCGCCGTTTGAAGCCGCACTGCCGATGGAAGTGGTGATGATGCACTTGCGGCAGAAGCCGGCGCCACTGGTTGGTTTTCCCGAACCGATCGTGCGGGTGGTGAACAAGGCGCTCGAAAAGACGCCAGATCGTCGCCAGCAGAGCGCCGACGAGCTTCATCGCGAGGCCGTCGAATGTCTGGATACGCTGTTCCCGAAGCAGACGCCGAGCGCGGGCATGTCGGCTGTGACCGATGCGCAGCGCGTCAGCATGCAGGCTCCGACGGTGCCGCCGCAGCAAGTGCCGCAGCTTCAGCCACCCGCCGCCGCGACTTCGTTTGGTTCGGGTCCGCCCCCGGGGGCACCGCCGCCGATGGCCCCACCGATGGCCCCACCGACGATGGCTCCATCTGGAGCGCCGCCGATGGCGCCACCGCAAGGATCGCAGTTTGGGGGCTCAGCGGCACCACCGATCGCGACGGGAGCGGAGCAGCGGACGATGCTCGCGACCCCGGCGCCGAACATTCCGAACCCAGGTGGTTTTGGTGGTGGCGGACCGGGACGAACGCAAGGGATGGACGGCAGCCACGCCACGATGTTCGTCGCTGGACCAGCGGGCGGAATGACGCTGACGCCGCAAGCGCTGGCGCTCCGTCAGCAGATCCTCGCAGCCAAGCCGCGGCGAACCGAGTCACCGTTGCCCAAGCCGCTGTTTTGGGTGAGCTGGGCGCTGATTGGCATGTCGTTTGGCTTTCTTTTGCACATCATCTGGAACTAAGCGATGAAGTTCGTTCTTGGTGGCGACGAGCCCGTCTCGCCGCAGGACCGCGCCGAAATCGATCAGCGGCAGCAGCGGATTCGTCAGGAAGCCGATCCGGGGATTTTGGCGCGGATCCATCGCATCGAGCAGCATCCGATGGTGCCGCGTCCGCGTGAACTGCCGCGAGCCCTGCGCGGGATGTCGACGCACTTCGATGATCCGCTGCGACAGTGGCACGTCGGTTTTTTGGCCGTCAACGACTTCGAAATTCCGTATGAGATGGCGCGCGATCTGAAAGAGTGCGTTCCGCAGTCGATTCTGCGCGACATCTTTCGTCCGACGACCAACTTCGAGTTCATGCTGGAACCGCTGGAGATCGAAAAAGATCGAACCGGTGCCGAAGCGATGAAAGAGGCGAAAGCCGCGCTTCTGCGTGATCCGGTGCCCGTCATCGAGTCGGGTGTGTCGGCAGTGACGCGCGAACAGCGGCGGCGTCGTCGTTTTGTCGGCAGGCCGTGGCAGACGATGATTGCCGACGATCAGCCTCGGCAGTATTCCCGCGTCGAAGGCATTTCCTATCGCGAAGTCAGCGAAGACGGATCGCCGCTCGAAGAGGGAACCGAGGACGGCGAAGAGGAATAGCCGCCAGCGTCGAAAGTGGCCGACGTAGGGTTTTGCTTGCTCGACGTCTAAGGCGCGGCTACCGTGTAGACAGTGAACCCGCCACCGTCGGACAAAATCCGAACCAATCTTCTGCGACTGCTCGGCGGCGGACTCTCGCTTCCAGCGATGGTTTCGCTGGCAGCAGTGGGAGAGTTTCTGCTGTTTCGTCTGCTTCAACCGCTTTTGCGGCTGTCACCAGGGATTTTTCCCGATTGGTTGAGCGGTTCGCTGATTGCGATGGGGACGTTTTCAGCCCATTTTGCTGGCGTTTTGTCGTTGTGCGCGCTGCTGGCGCTGCTGCTGGTGGCGATGCGTGAACGCGGCATTGCTTCCCATCCGATGGGTCGGCTGGGACTTGGCATGATGTCGCTGTTTTTCGTGTCGCTCGCGTCGCTGGAAATGCTGCTGCCCCGTTTTATTTCGGCGTCGATTGGTCTTTTGCGGGCGCAGTGGCTGCTGCAGACTTCGAGCCTGTGCATTTCGGTGCTGCTGATTTTGGCGGTGTTGCCGCGTCGCACCGCCAGCCGTCTGCACAAAATCGGAAGTCTGCTTTTGCTGATTCCGCCGCTTCTGCTGCTGGAAAGCCAGTGGCACATCATGGGAAGTCGCGCTTTTATGCAGCGGTTGAGCCTGGTGTTGCTGGTGCCTGGCTACGGCGCGACGCTCTCGGCGGCCTGTCTGGGACTTTGCTCCCTGCTGTTTCTTTTGGGCCGGCCCTGGAACTGGGTAAAAGACAGCCTGGCGCTTATGGCCACCTCGCTTGTCGTCGGGGGAATGACGATGCTGCTGGTTTTGGCACCGGCGGCGGCGGCCCGGCTTATCTACATTGGTTTTGACCTGCAGCTTCCGCATCAGCCACTCGCGCAGGGCGTCTACATCCTGAGCTTGGCGAGCTGGTCTCTGTCGGTGGGTTCGCTGCTGTTGCGGCACGGAGCCCTGCGGCTGCGCGGCTTTGGCGTCCTGCTCGTCGGACTGGCTGGGGCCCAGCCGCGCATGATCCACCAAGAGACGTTTTTTCTCGTCGGGCTGCTCTGTCTTTTGGAAAGTCTGCTGATCGACCGCGAGCACTCGTCAGACGCTATCGAACCGATTGGACGAAATCTCTGAGCGCGGCGACAAACGGTCCCGGCTGTTCCAGCATCGGCAAGTGACCGGCGTCGGGAAGTAGCAGCATTTCGGCCCCCGCAATGCCGCGCTGGGTTTCGGAAAGCTGCTCTTTGGATACGAGCAAGTCGTCACTTCCGCCCATCAGCAGCGTCGGCATGTTCAGTTTGGCAAGCGGCGCACGCAGATCCAGTCGACGACACAGCGCAAAATCACCGATCACGGTCTTTCGTGAGGCCTGCATCGCCACCGCTTGCCAGCGCTCGCGCACATCACGGTGCGTCGCGGGCGAAAAAGCCAGGGCAGCCAAAGACGGTGGCATCGCTTCGACCTGTGTGTCATCCCCTTCGGGCAGCTCCCGCGGGAGCGACTGCCACAGCTCGTCGGGAACATCGAGCCTGGCCGCACTGGCGACGAGCACTAGCGCCGAAATCCGTTCCGGCCATGCCAGCGCGCAGCGCAAAGCGACCGCACCACCCATCGAGTGACCGACGACGACAATCTTGGGCACTTTCAGGTGTGCACACATCGTCCCGACCGCATCGCGATACAGATCGATGCTCTGCTCGTGCCATGGGTCCGACTGGCCGTGGCCAGGCAGATCGGGCGCAAGGACTCGACGCGATGGCGCGATTTTTCGCACCGCATCCGTCCAGACGACCCCCGACATTCCGGCGCCGTGAATCAGGCAAATTGGTGGCGGAGCATCCGGATGTGTCGGTGGTGGTTCGGGTTCATCACGAACCCGCAGAATCTTGGGACCGATGCGAAGGCGCCTCATGGCAGGGGCAGAACGTAGGCGCCCACGGGGACGAGTGCAAGTCCAGCTTACGAAGCCGACTTGGTCTTTTTGAGCTCAGTGACAAGCTCGGGGACGGCTTTTTCCCACGTACCGACGAAGCCGTAGTCTGCGACCTGGAAAATCGGCGCTTCGGCGTCCTTGTTGATGGCGACGATGACCTTGCTGCCCTTCATGCCGGCCAGGTGCTGAATCGCGCCGGAGATGGCGACGGCGACGTAGAGATCGGGGGCCACGACTTTGCCGGTCTGACCGACCTGGAGGTCGTTTGGAACCATGCCGGCGTCGCATGCAGCCCGGCTCGCACCGAGTGCACCGCCGAGGATGTCGCAGACTTGCTCGAGGACGGCGAAGTTTTTGCCTTCCTTCATACCGCGGCCACCCGAGATGACCACGCGCGCTTCGGTCAGATCCGGACGATCACGCTTCTGCGTCTGAAGTTCGACAAACTCTGCGCCGGCTGCGTCGATTGCTCCCGCGGCCACCGCGGCAATCGGCGAGCTACCACCCGACGGCTGTGCGCGCGGGAAGTCCGTCTGACGGCCACTGACCACGACGAGGTCCGAGAGAACTTCGAGCGTCTGCAGCGCATTGCCTGCGTTGGTGGCGCGACGGTATTGCTTGGCCGATATCACGCCGCTTACGTCGGGCGCAACGCCAGCGTCGAGGATTCCAGCCACGCGCGGCAGCAGATCCTTGCCGACCGAGGTTGCGCAGCCAGCGACGATGCTTGCACCTTGCTCTTTGGCGATGCGGGCGATGATCGGTGCATAGGTTTCAGCCAAGTAGTGCTTGAGCTGTGGCGCTTCGACGGTGAAAACGCCATCGGCGCCGAACTGAGCGGCTTCTTTGGCGGCGTCAGCGACGGAATCACCAATCAGCACAAACAGCAGCTTGCCGCCGCTGGACTTGTGGATTGCACGGGAAAGGCTGATGGCCGAAAGCGCAGCGGGACGGAGACGCCTGTCGGCCTGTTCGAGAAAAACAAGTACGTTGCCCATGGCATCACCTCAGATGACTTTGGCTTCTTTGTTCAGTTTCTCAACCAGCTCAGCGACGGAGCCGACCTTCTTACCAGCCTGGCGCGCCGGCGGCATCTCGACTTTGAGCACCTTGGTCTTTGCACCCGGCGCGACGCCAAGCTGTGCAAGCTGAAGCTGCTCAAGCGGCTTGTCCTTCGCTGCCCGAATGCCCTTGAGCGTCGCGTAGCGCGGACCTTCGGCATAGGCAAACGTC
>DAORGN010000291.1:0-4694 GCA_035340095.1 Pseudomonadota bacterium
CAAACACCGCGCGAATCTGCTCTGCCGCTGCCGCCACCAGGCCCGCTTGTTCTGCCGGCAGGGCGGACACTTCTTCGCCATCCGACGGAGAATTGGTCGTTTTGTCGGCCCCCGGACTGGTTTCCGCCGCGCGGCCTTCGCTTTGTCGCAAGTCGAACTGGAGCCGCCACTTGAGCGGAACGCCCCCGTCAGGGTCTTTTTCCGCTGCGACAGCCCACAGCTCCAGCGTGCCGATTTCCGACAGCCGCGCCTTCAGCGTCACTGTCACCGGGCGCTGCTGCGACGACTTGGGATGGCGCAGCACGGTATAAAGCGGCGGCAGCTCCGACAGCTCGCTCGTTTCGATGTCCAGCACCTGCCCCGGCGCATCGCCTTCGCGCAGCACGCTCGAAAACAGCCGAAAACGCACCGGACGATTGAGCAAAAGCGCCATCGGTTGCGACGGCAGTTCCAGCTCGCTGCCTTCTTCCATGCCACGCGGCAACAGCACAACGTGGCGTGGCTTTTTGCTCTCCGGGCTCTCGACTTCGATGTAGTAGGCACGAGCCGCACCGCCGGAAATTCGCAGACCTTCACCACGCCGCGACAGCGCGTAGTACGCCGCGCCACGCGCCACTGCCAGATCGGGGGCATCGTTTGTCAAAAGCCGCGGACGCACACCACCAAGCGACGCAAGCACGTCGAGAATCCGCTCGCGAATCGTCTGCGAACAGAGCACGCCACCGTTATACAAAACCACCGTCGGAACTGCTTTGTGCTGGCGCAAAAATGCGGCGATGTAGCGCGTCACCGCAGCGTCCGTCGCATACGGCAGACCAAACTCTTGAAGACCCGATCGGCTGCGCGTTGGTTCAACGTCTTGGCCGACCTGCGGGAAAAAACCATCCAGAATCGCGCGCTCGACGTCGGCCCGGAAAAGCTCGCTGTGCAGACCGCCACCAATCAACCGACTGCCGCGCCCAGCGACGTGGACACTCCAGCTCACCGGCGGTTCATCCCCGAGCAGCTTTTCCTTGGCCACCCGGCAGGCTTGCGTAAGCCCCGCGAAGCTGTGCGCCGGCAGCTTGCCGCCACCGACTTTTTGCTCGACTTGCCGCGCCAACAAAAGATCCATGTTGTCGCCACCGAGCAGCAGGTGTTCCCCGACCGCGGTGCGCGAAAAGCCGATCTTTTTGCCGCCGCCCGCCGCCGATTTCTGCACCGAGATCAGCGTAAAGTCCGTGGTGCCGCCGCCGATGTCACAGACGAAGATCAGGTCGCCCGACTCGACTTCCTCGTGAAGCCGCGCATGCTGCGACAGCCAGTGATAGAACGCCGCCTGCGGTTCTTCCAGAAGCTGGAGCTGCGAAAGTGGCAACGCCGCCCGCCGCGCTGCTTCCACCGTCAGCTCGCGCGCCACTTCGTCAAACGAAGCAGGCACCGTCAGCGTCAGATCGATGTCCTGTAGCGTGCAGCCGCGTGCATGACAAAACGCCGACAGCATGTGCGCCAAATAGCGCGCCGACACGTCGACGGGACTAAGCCGTGGCACATCGGCAGCCCCACCCCACGGCAAGATCGCAGCCAGCCGATCGACTTTGGGATGACACAGCCAGCTTTTCGCAGACAAAACCGAACGCCCCGGCAGAAGCAGCGCCTGCGCCCGCGCCAGCTCGCCGACGACAAAATTGGGTGCCGGCTGGTCCGATGCGGTCCACGGCAGCCGCGTCGATTCCGGCGGCAGCTCGTGTTCGCCGACGTGATGATGCACCGACGCCAGCGTAGGCCGCGCCGCCACATCTGCCGCGCCGACAAGCTGCACAAGCGGAAAGTCCCGCACCCGTCGCGGCTTTTCCTCGGTATCAATAAACGCGAGCGCCGAGTTGGTGGTGCCCAGATCGATGCCGACAAGATAGCGCGCGCTCAAGGGTTAGCTCCCGCCTGGCGTCTAAAGCTCCGGTGTGTCTTCAAACGCGGCCAGTTCTGGCTCGTCGGAAAGACCCGCCGCTGCGCCGCGTTCACGAATGTTGTATTCAAGTTTCCAGCGCCGCTTTTCGTCGCGCGACACGCAGAAAAGTTCCAGCACGCCCACTTCACTGACGTGGCTTATCAGCCGGACCGGAATCTGGCTGCCCGGTGGAGCGCCTTCTCCGGCGGGCAGCACCGTTTCGACCGAGGCTTGCTCTTCGATGCCGTGCTCGGGGCTGACTTCTTCGATGAAGTCGCCGACCGCGTCGCCTTTGCGGGTGGACGACGACAGAAAACGAAACTCGACCGGCTGGCCGACGTATAGACCAAACTCGCGCCCCGGCACTTCGGCGGTCGTGCCTTCTTCCATGCCGCGCGGCGCCACACACAGCGCATGCAGCACCGGGTCCATCCCCGGCACCGCTGGCATCGCTGCTTCGACGCCGATGTAATAGGCCCGCGCCGTGCCACCACGAATCCGCAGCCCGTGGCCGCGTCGCACCAAACCGTAATACGCCGCGCCGAGCGCCACCGCGTGATCATAGTCCGCCCCGGTCAGCGCCCGCACCGTCTGACCCGCCCAGTCCGACAGCACCTGTTCGACGCGACGCCGCAGCGGCGTGCCTTTCATGACGCCACCGTTGAACAACAGCGCCGTCGGCAGTCGGTGATCGCCCAAAAACTTTGCCAGGTGCCGCGTCACCGCCGGGTCTGACGCAAACGGCAGGCCGATCTCTTGCAGACCCATGCGCCGGGCCGCAAGCGGTCGCGCCGCGGAATCGACGACGGGAAAAAAGCCATCGAGCAGGAACTTTTCGACCTCGGACCGCAGAAGCTGGGTCTTTATCGATCCGCCGATCACTTTGCTGCCCCGTCCGAGCACCACCACCGGCGCCGATTCTTTGCTGCGATCGGAGCCGAGCAGTTCTTCTTTGGCAAACCGACAGCCATGCAGAAGCTGCCGACGCTGCCACGGTTCCAGCTTGTGACCTTCGCGCTCTAGCCTTTTGCCGACGCTCATCGCCAGCATCAGGTCCATGTTGTCGCCGCCGAGCAGGATGTGATCCCCGACCGCAATCCGTTCCATCGTCAGGCTGCCGGACTGATCAGCGACAGAAATCAGCGAAAAATCGGTCGTCCCGCCGCCGACATCGCAGACCAGCACAACATCACCGACGCGCAGAAGATCGCGCCAGCTTCGCGGATGCCGTCCCAGCCACGCATAAAACGCCGCTTGCGGTTCTTCGAGCAGCGTCACTTTGGCAAGCCCCGCCGCCTGCGCCGCCCGCACCGTCAGCTCGCGCGCGACTTCATCAAACGACGCCGGCACCGTGATCAGCAGCTCTTGCTCCGCGAGCGGATGGCCCGGATGTTGCGCGTCCCATGCGTCGCGTAAGTGCTGGATATAGCGCGCCGAGGCTTCGACCGGACTGACTTTCACAACCGGGTCGGGACCGTCGGTGGGTGCCGCAAACGGCAAAATCGGCGCGGTGCGATCGACGCCGTCATATGCAAGCCACGACTTGGCCGACGACACCAGCCGCATCGGTACTTGCCCCCCGTGCGAGCGCGCCAGTTCACCCACGACAAAGCTGCGATCTTGCCCGCCCGGCCACGGCAGATCGAGCGACCGCGACGGAAAATCGCTCGCGCCTGCGAGGTACAGAAACGACGGCAGAAGCGGTCGGGCTTCGACCTGGCCCGGCAAGACCACCTGGGGCACCGCAAACAGCGTCGGCGCCGGCAGCGGACCGTCATCTGACAGCTCGGTGGTATCCAGGTACGCCAGCACCGAATGGGTGGTGCCAAGGTCGATGCCGACGACGTAACGACTCTGGGTGCTCATCCTGCGATCTCAACTTCCGCTGGACAGATGACGCTGGGGTCGTGACCGGCGGGAATGTCGGAAAGGCTACTGGTTTTGACTCGCCATCCATGATGCCGCAGCGAGCCTTCAAACGGCGGTTTTCCCGTGACATGACCGACCAAGCGGATCTGCGAGGGGTCATGCCCGGCGGCGATCTTGACCACTGCTTCGTCGGGCTCGGGACGAATCGCCACCACTTGCAGGTGCTCGGCCAGACCCTTTTTGCAGCCGCGGTGGATGTCGCGCACCGCCGCGCCAATCTGGGCATCGCTGTAGCCGTCGATGTCTTCGAGCAGAAAGTCGACCAGGCGGCCTTCGCGCTGAAGCAGCGCCAGAAGCTGCACCGCCCCGCGCTGACGAATCGCATCGCGCTCGGCAGTCGAAAGCGACGCTGGCGGGACAGCGGGCGTCGGCTCGGGCTTGGGTTCCGACCGCACCGGCTCAGGTGGTTTTTCTGGCGGGGCGACGGGCTGCTTCACCGGCTCACTGGCAGGCAGAGCCGGCGCCGGATTCGGCAAAAGCTCCACCGCATCGCTCGGCAAGCGTTTGCTGAAAAGCACCGCAAAAAAGCAGCGCAGAGCAAGCAGAAATCGACTCATTGTGGACTGCTTGTAGTGCTCACTCGACGCCCGTGTCAAGCTTCGACGCAAACAGAAAGCCCCCCTGCCCCCCAACTCCATAAGTTGGCGCGCGGAAATCGGTGGCTCCTTGCTCTGCCGCTGGTTTTCGTTTGCAGAACTTGGCGGCTCCCCGGTCTTCCGCTGGTTTTCGTTTGCGGAAATCGGCGGCTCCCCGGTCTTCCGCTGGTTTTCGTTTGCGGAAATCGGCGGCTCCCCGGTCTTCCGCTGGTTTTCGTTTGCGGAAATCGGCGGCTCCCCGG
>DAORGN010000292.1:0-4631 GCA_035340095.1 Pseudomonadota bacterium
TCCATACGACGAGCGAGACCGATCTACCGAGTGAGCTGGCGATGCTGGTTGCGCTAGGTGGAGACGGGACGATGCTGTATGGTGCCGGACTTTTGGGCGATCGCAACGTGCCACTGCTCGGCGTAAACCTTGGGCGGCTGGGCTTTCTAACGTGCAGTACGCCGCACGAAGCCCGTGAGACGCTGCTCGCGGCACTTGACGGAAACCTGCCGACGGAACCTCGTCACCGTCTGCGCTGTCGACTCTATCGCCTGCCAAGCGATGGCAGCGTGACGACGCCGCGACCCGAGCATCTGCTGGTCGAACGCACCGCACTAAACGACGTCGTGGTAAACCAGCCGAAGATGGCGCGTCTGTTCGAGCTGGATGCATTTGTCGACGGCGATGCGGTCGCTTCGTATCGCGCCGATGGGCTCATCATCTGCACTCCGACGGGATCGACGGCTTACAACCTGGCGGCAGGCGGGCCGATTTTGATGCCGAACATGGAAGCGCTGGTGATTTCGCCGATCTGTCCGCACACGCTGACCGCGCGGCCTCTGGTGGTTCACCTGCGATCGGTCGTCGAAGTTCGGCCTGGTCGGGATGCAGAGCAGGCGCTGCTGACCGTCGACGGGCAGTGGAGCCATATGCTGGGTCCACACGATGTCGTGGAGGTGACGTGTTCGGACCGTCCGCTGACCATTTTTCGGCCTCTGCGACGATCGTTCTTTGATCTGCTCCGCAACAAACTGCACTGGGGACTTCGCGTCTGAACGTCGACGGAAGGCTCTTGCAATGCCCTATCGGACCGGCTGCGCGTGGAGTTTGCCAGGCCGGGCGAATTGGGTTACTTACGCCGCGCTGGCCCGCATGGCCAAGGGAACAAGATGAAGAAGGAACTGATCCAAAAAGTTCTCGAAAGTGAATCCGCCGTCAAAGCCGAGGGAAAAGGTGTCTTCTCGGTGAACGATGAAGTCGAGCTGACGGTGATTCTCGATGTCGGTGGCCAAGAACCGCTGGCGGTGCCGAAGGTCAAGCGGGTGACGCTCGGAGCGGAGTCGCTGCTCATCGAGACTTACAAAGGTGACCGGATCTACACCGACGGGGCGGTCGGAATTCGGGCGCTCAGGTTCAGTCCCCAGGACAGCAGCAAGTCGCGCGGCACTGGCTTCGCGGCGGCGGCACAGCGCTAGGTCCTGGCGATGTCGAGCACGCAGACTGTCTATCCGTTCGGTCTTCCCGCGGCGCCGGGTCGTAAGCGGCGAATTGCGGTGATTGCCGGCGATGGAATCGGCCCCGAAGTCGTGGCCCAAGCACTGCGCGCCGTCGAGCCGCTCGGGATTCCACTCGAAATAGTGCACTTTCCCTGGTCTGCCGATCACTACCTGAAGACCAAAGAGACGCTGCCGAGTGGAGCGCTGGCGGATCTGCGCGATAACTTCGATGCAATTTTCTTTGGTGCGCTCGGTGATCCACGGGTTCCCGACGGTGTCGTTGCTCGCGATGTGCTGCTCGGCCTGCGCTTTGGGCTCGACCTGTATATCAACCTGCGTCCGGTGCAGCTTCTTTCGGAAAAGCTGTGCCCGATCAAGGGCAAGACGCGCCGCGACGTGAACTTCTGGGTTCTGCGCGAAAACACCGAGGGGCCGTATGTGCAGATGGGCGGTTCATTCAAACGCGACACGCCCGACGAAGTGGCGATCAGCGAGGATTTGAACACCCGCAAGGGCGTCGAGCGGATCATCGCGGCGGCGTATGCGCTGGCCAATGTTCCGCACGGCTCGTCGCACAGCACGCCGCGGGTGTGTATGGTCGACAAGGCCAATGCGCTGCCGCATGCCCACGGGCTTTGGCAACGCACGTTCAAAGCAGTCGCTGCGACGCATCCAAGTGTGCAATCGAGCCACCTGTTTGTCGACGTGGCTGCGATGGAATTTGTGCGCACGCCCGAGCGCTTTGATGTCGTCGTGACCTCGAACTTATTTGGCGACATCCTGACCGATCTGGGCGCTGCGATTTGCGGTGGTCTTGGGGTCGCAGCATCGGGAAACATCCATCCGGGTCGCTGTTCGCTGTTTGAACCGGTCCACGGATCGGCCCCTGACATTGCCGGCAAGGGACTCGCCAATCCGCTCGCGGCGTTTTTGACGCTGGCGATGATGTATGACCACTTGGGCGAATCCGCATGCGGCGATCGGTTGCGTCACGCCGTCGAGGTTGCGCTGCAGTCCGGTCGTGTCACCCGTGATCTTGGTGGTGCGTGTTCGACGGCTGAATGTGGCGACGCCGTGCTTGCTGCACTGACAAAACCGACGCCCAGCTAACTGGGTCCTACCGACGGCGCGCTTCCGTTATACTGGCCCAAACGCGAATCAGCCTGGTCCGGCGCCGCACGCAACGCGACGCTGATGAGGAGAAACGTGAAGATTCACTTTATTGGCATCTGCGGTACCGGGATGGGCGCCGTGGCCGAGCTGCTCCAGGCGGCTGGTCACGAAGTCCGAGGCTCCGACGAGCATGTCTATCCTCCGATGTCGACGCAGCTTGAACATGCTGGCATTGCACTCATGGAGGGGTTTGCCGATCGCAACCTCGACTGGCAGCCGGATGTTGTGGTCGTCGGGAACATCTGCCGGCGCGACCATGTAGAAGTCCTTGCGGCGCAGCAGCGTGGGATTCGCCTTACGTCGTTCCCGGCGATCGTGCAGGAGCTGCTTCTGCCGGGGAAGACGCCGCTTGTGATCTGCGGTACGCACGGCAAGACGACAACCTCGTCGCTGGCGGCGTGGACGTTGCTTAACGCAGAGCGCGACCCGTCGTACATGATCGGCGGCGTGCCGCTCAACATGGGGTGCAACGCTCAGATCGGCAAAGGTCCGCACTTTGTGCTCGAAGGCGACGAGTACGACTGCGCGTTCTTCGACAAAAAGAGCAAGTTTCTGCACTACATGCCGCAGGTGGCGATCCTGACCAGCGTCGAGCTGGACCACGTCGACATCTTCGCAGACCTCGAACACATCAAGCAGGCCTTCCGCGAATTCGTCGATTTGATCCCGGAAACCGGGGCGCTGGTCGTCTGTGCGAGCTCAAACCACGCTCTCGACTGCGCCAAATCGGCACGCTGTCGGGTGGAGCGCTACGGCATCGTCGGTTCATGTCCGGATGACATCGAGTGGAAAGCGGAAGTCACGACGATCAAGCCAGGTGGGCGCACCGCGTTTCGGCTGCACCGCAACGGCCAGCTGTACGGCAGCTTTGAAACCGGCTTACCGGGAAGCTACAACCTGGAAAACGTCGTCGGTGTGATCGCTGCGCTCGCCAACCTTGGCCTGTCTGCCGCCGAGATCGCTCCCGGCATTCGCCGTTTTGTGGGTGTGAAGCGTCGGCAGGAACTGCGTGGCGTGGCCCAGGGCGTTACCGTCGTCGACGACTTTGCCCACCATCCGACCGCGATTCGCGAGACGCTGCGGGGCCTGCGCGGACGCTTTGGTTCGGGCCGGCTGATTGCGGTCTTCGAGCCGCGCTCCGCGACGAGCCGCACCGCTGTTTTTCAGAACGAGTTTGCCGAGGCACTCGCCGCTGCCGACGAGATACTGATCGGCGCTGTCCACATGCCGGAAAAGGCACCGGCGGGAAATCGGCTCGACATCGAACTTTTGGCCGCCGACATTCGCAAGCGTGGCGTCCCTGCGCGCGCGTTGCCGAAGACCGAGCAGATACTCGACTCGCTCGCACAGCGGGCATCGGCGGGCGATACAGTGGTGATCATGTCGTCGGGCAGTTTTGACAACCTGCACGATCGACTGCTGCAAAAGCTCGGCGATGCGGTGCAGCCGGCTGGGGCCGCCGACGTTCCGAAAGTGAAGCGTCTCCTGGAACGGGTCCAGCTGCCGGTGGTCGGGGTACCCGACGAGCTGGCCGAGCTATGGGTTCTCAAAGACGGGCAGGGCGAGGTGATGGGCTGCGTGGCGCTGGAAATCTACGGAGATACGGCGCTTTTGCGATCGCTGGCGGTGCATCCGGAGCGACGAGGTGAAGGGCTGGGCTGGATGCTCGCGGAGATGGCCCAGCTTCGCGTTCGCCAACGGGGTCTTTTGCGGATCTGTCTGCTCACCGAGCATGCGACGGACTTCTTCGCTGAAAAGTTTGGCTTTCGGCCCGTCCCGCGCGAAACGCTGCCGCCCGAAGTCCAGAGCTCGTCCGAATACCAGCGATTCTGCGGGCGTGCGGTGGCCATGGCGCTTGAACTGTAGAAAAGACAGCTTGCCTCCGCGCGCAAATTGAGCGAAATTTCCAACATTGTTGATCAGGGCCGCGTCAGGACAAATCCGCCTGTCTCCAGGCTGGCGGAAAAGACTGGCGCATATGGTCCCTCGCTGAAGTCTGCGAGCTGTCGTTTGTGACGACAAAGACGGTCGTAAGGTAGCAAAAACAAAAAAGTTTCTTGACAGAAGCCGGGAAGGAGCGGTACTACTCGCTGCCTCGCGGCCGTCGGCGCTTGCTGGCGTAGCTCACTTGGTAGAGCAGCTGACTTGTAATCAGCAGGCAGCGGGTTCGATTCCCGCCGCCAGCTCTTTGAAAATCTGAATACGAACGGAGGGGTGCCCGAGTGGCCAAAGGGAGCTGACTGTAAATCAGCCGCGTCTACG
>DAORGN010000293.1:0-4597 GCA_035340095.1 Pseudomonadota bacterium
GCATTCCGCAAGTTTGCCACCGGAACCAAGCTATTCAGTCGGCAAGGGCTCGTCGGTGACCACTTTATTTCGCTCGCGTTGGTGCTTTCGATCAAAAACACCGACGAGCGACAGGAAACGCTAGGGAACATCGAAAAAGCCATCGCCGACATCGAAAAAAGCCCAGCGCCCCTGACCCGCCTGCGCAAAGTCGGCCAGCCGATCGTCAACGCCTACCTCGACAACGACACCCGCCAAGCCGGGCTGCGCTACTTCCCGCTGTTTTTCCTGTTCGTCGTCGTGCTCAACGTCGGACTGTATCGATCATGGCGAGCACTGCTGGCATTCATCGTCACGCTGGCCATCTGTGCCGCGTTCACCGTCGGTTTTGTCGGTCTGACACACGGCGTCTTCACGATTGTGTCGTCGCTGGTTCCCATGACGATCTTGATCGTCTGCACCGCAACACTGGTCTATCTGCACTCACGCTATGTCGATAGACCCGAAGACCGCAGCGTCGAAGACCACCAGATTTTTGCGCTCTGTAACAAGTTTCTCGCCTGCACCGCATCAATTGTCGCGTCGGCGGTTGGTTTTGCCGCACTCGCGGTGTCCAAAATCCGTCCGATTCGCGAAATGGGAATCTGGGTCGCCGTCGGCCTTTTGATCACCTGGGTGACGGTCTTTACGCTGTACCCCGCCCTGGTGCGAATCTTGCGCTGTCCGACGGGGCAGGAACGGCAAATCGCCGGGGCTTGGTTTACTCGCCTGGTCGGTCACCTGCCGGTGTTTTCGTATCGCTATCGCTACCTGCTGGTGTTCGGATCGCTTGTGCTGTGTGCCATCGGCGGCATCGCGGTGTTCGGTCTTCCCGGCGTCGTCAAGCCGATGAAGCTGGAGACCGCCGCCATCGAATACATCCCGCACGAATCCGAGATGTACAAAAGCACCAAAGAGATGGAAAAGCTCGTCGGCGGACTGTCGATTACCAATGTCTGGCTGCAAGGCAAGCCCGGCATGGTGTCAAACGCCAAGGTGCTGCGGGGGCTGATGGATTTCCAGAAGCGGCTCGACCAGGAACCGCAGATTGGCTCGACGCAGAGCGTGGTGACGCTTTTGTCGATGCTGCGCTATCTGTCGACCGATAATGATGTACTGCCGACCGACGACGAAGGTCTTGAAGCGCTGACCGATACGCTCGAAACCCAGCTTGACCGCGAACCTTTGCTTCAGAGCTTCGTCGACAAAGGCAACGTCTCGCAGACCCACTTTGCGGTGGTCAGCCGGACCCAAGATCACGACGAATTTCAGCAGCTCGCGCGGGTTGTCGAAAACCACTGGAAGGCATCGGTCGCCGCGCACCCGGCACTCAACGACTTTGCGATGCGTCCGGTCGGGCTCGCGCCGCTGCAAGCCAAGATTTCGCATCACATGGTGCCGACGCTGGTTGAGAGCTTCGTGCTCACCGTCGGCATCATCTTCGTGTCGTTTCTGCTCGTCTTCCGCAGCGGCATCGCCCGCGTGATGGCCATGATCCCGTCGTTCTTCGCCATCTTGGTGATGTTCCTGTTTATGCGCTCGATTGGCGTTTTCCTAAACGTCGCGACCATCCTGATTGCGACGACGGTGCTCGGCACGAGCGAAAACGACCAGATCCACTTTTTCTACCACTTCCAAGAAGGCAAAAAGGACAACGCTTCGACGGAAGCTGCGCTGCGCCACACGCTGCTCATTTCCGGCAAAGCCATCTTTTTTGCGACGCTCATCAACGCGGGCGGCTTTTTGGCGTTTGCTTTTTCGACGCTGCCGCCGATTCGTCAGTTTGGCATCCTGTCGTCGGTTGCATTCGTGCTGTCGATGATTGCCGACTTCACCGCCCTGCCCGCCAGTCTGTGGCTGCTCTATCGCGAAAAGCCCGATTCGCTGAAGTCGTCCGACGGCAAATAAGCCCGCCCTGCCCGCCTTTTGCTTTTACACAATCGCTTTGCCAAGTGCCGACAGCGCCAGCTCGATGCACAGCCGCGTCGTCTGATGCCCGACATCGTTGAGCGGATTTAGCTCGACCAGATCCATCGATCGCAAAAGCCCCCGCTCAGCCACCACTTCGAGCAAAAGATGCGCCTCGCGATAGGTCAGACCGCCACGCACCGGCGTGCTGACCCCCGGCGCATAGACCGGATCGACCGCATCCAGATCAAACGACACATGCAGCGCCGCGCAGCGCCGGGTCAGGTCGTCGAGCGCATCGGTCAGCACCGCATACATGCCGCGCTGATCGATGTCTTTCATTGTGTAATAGCGAATGCCAGTCTCGCGCACGAACGTCCGCTCGTCGCGGTCCAGGTCGCGAATCCCCACCAGCGCCACATTTTCAGGCCGCACCCGCGGACCGATGCCACCGACGTGTACCAGCCGTTCAAACCCCAGGCCCAGCACCGTGGACAGCGGCATGCCGTGAATGTTCCCCGACAGCGACGTGGCCGGCGTGTTCATGTCGGCATGGGCATCGACCCACAAAAGCCCAAGCTGCCCGCCCTGCTGATAGCAGTAGTCCGCCGCGCCCTTGATCGATCCAATCGCAATCGAGTGGTCCCCGCCGAGCGTCAGCGGAAACCGTCCAGCCCGCAGCGACGCCTGCACACGCGCAAACAGCTCATCGCAAATCTGCCCGATCGTCGAAACATACAGGTCGCGGTTTTCCGGCGTCTGCCGTCCCAGCCGCTCGCGCAGTGGCACCGGCACGTCCCCGCCATCGAACGCACGAATCGACAGCTCTTCCAGCCGGTCGGCGAGCCCCGCCACCCGAACCATGGCCGGCCCGACGTTGGCACCTCGCTGGTTACAGCCCAAGTCACACGGTGCCCCGATGATTTCGACGATGTTCGGACGTTTCTGCATGGCTTTACCCCACAGCAGTCAGTCTGCCTTGTAGCGCAGTTGTAGCGAAATCCGCTTTGCAAAGAAAAGCCCACCTACGCCCATGCGCATGCTGGGGTGCCGGCCACCCAAGTGGGGCCTGCACTCCCATGCGATCCCCATCCCCCGGAACGCCATCGTGCTTACGTTGACGTCGGGAAGCCAAGATCCCAAGCCTCACCAGGAAGCGCTGAGAAGCTTGGCACGCAATTCGCAATAGCAAAAACCAACAACGAATCCCCCACAAGGAAAGGGAGGTCCCATGCGTAAGTCTCTTCTTCTGTCTATGGTGTCGGTGTCGCTTCTGCAAGCTTGTGGCGGCAATGATCAGATTGCGGTCGAAGCCCTAAGCGATGATGGTCAAGAAGTCAGCGCGCAGGCGATTTCCCTTATCCAACTGCGTGGCACCCACTTGGGTCTCGACTCAAATGATGTGGTGCGGCAGCGCAGCCGTCATGTCGACGAGCTTGGCCACGAACACGTCCGCTTCGAGCGCAGCTACCGCGGCCTGCCGGTCAAAGGCGGCGACTTTGTCGTCCACACCCAGGCGCGCGAAGATGAGACCTTTTCGGCGATGATTGCGGCGGCGATTCCGGTCAGCCAGCGCCCCGATCTGACCCCAGCGCAAGCGCACAGCGCCGCCAAGCAGACCTGGGACATCGAGCGGACCGCGATGGCCGAACCGAAGCTGGTTGTCCACGCGCTCGGCGAAGCCAAAGACATCGTGCTCGCCTACGAAGTCGTCGCGCAGGGCGTCCAGGCCGACGGCACCCCGAGCGTGATGCACACCTTCGTCGATGCAAGCAGCGGTCGCCACCTGACCTCGTATGACGAAATCGAAACCGGCGCCGCCACCGGGTCGGGCCGCGGCATCAACAACGGCAGCGTGTCGCTCAACACCAACTTGAACGGCTCGGCCTACGAGCTGGTCGACACCACGCACGGCAACTCGCCGACCATCAACCTCGCCAACAAGACGTCGGGCGGGTCGGTGTTCAGCCAGTCGGCCAACAGCTGGGGCGATGGAACCACCGCCAACGCCGCCAGCGCCGGCGTCGATGCCCACTACGGCGCAACCAAGACCTGGGATTACTACAAGACCGTCCACGGCAGAAACGGCATCGCCAACGACGGCAAAGGCGCGCAGTCACGGGTCCACTACAGCACCAAGTACAACAACGCCTACTGGTCTGACTCGTGCTTCTGCATGACCTACGGCGACGGCGATGGCACCCAGCTCCGGCCTCTGGTCGCGCTGGATGTCGCCGGCCACGAAATGAGCCACGGCGTCACCTCGCGCACGGCCAACCTGGTCTACTCGGGTGAATCGGGCGGTCTGAACGAAGCGACGAGCGACATCTTCGGCACCGCGGTTGAGTTCTACGCCGGCAACAGCTCGGACCCTGGCGACTACCTGATCGGCGAAAAGATCATGATTGGCGGCAAGGGCTACCTGCGCAACATGATGGACCCGACGCTGGACGGCGCTTCGGTCGACAACTACAGCAAGTACAAGACCAGCCTCGATGTGCACTACTCATCGGGCATCGCCAACAACTTCTTCTACCTTCTGTCGGAAGGCGGCAAAAACCGCACCTCGGGCAAGACCGTCACGGGCATTGGCCGCGCCAAGGCGGAAAAGATATGGTACCGCGCGCTCACGGTCTACATGACGTCGAGCACCAACTACAAGGCGGCGCGC
>DAORGN010000294.1:0-4588 GCA_035340095.1 Pseudomonadota bacterium
CCGCCGATGTCCGAACCCAGTCCAAGCGGCGACTGGCCGGTCGCGATCGCTGCGCCTTCACCACCGGATGAACCACCTGGGCTGCGATCGCGATTCCACGGGTTTTTGGTGGTGCCGTAAATCGCGTTGTCGCTTTCTTGCACAAGCAGAAGCTGCGGCACGTTGGTCTTGCCCAACACCACGGCACCAGCGTGCTTGAGCGCGGCCACGGCCACGGCGTCTTGCTGGCTGTGATGGTTGCGGCGTCTGACCACGCCGAGCGTCGCCGGGGTGCCGATGACTTCGAAGTTGTCTTTGATGCTGACCGGCAGACCATGCAGCGGCAAAAGTGTGTCGCCACGCTTGCGTGCGGCGTCGGCGGCTTCCGCGGCTTTGCGGGCGCTGTCGTCCAGCGGCAGGACGATGGCCGACACTTTTTCGCCAATCGACTTGCGTCGTTCAATCAGTGATTGGACGATCTCGACGGAAGAAGTCTCTCCCTTGGCGAGCGCCGCAAGCAGTGCAGTGGCATCTAGCTCATGTAGCTTCATGACAAAGGCAGCATATCCTAGACAAGCTCGCGTGCTTCTTCTTTGACAGGCGGCTCGACGAGCGATACACCCATTCGACGGACAAAGGAACTTGTTCTGATGACTTCTGTGAAGCTGGTTTCCGAGCAGCCATTTGGTGAAGGCGGCCTGACCTCTCGTCTGCATGAGCTACCAAACGGGCTGAAAGTTCTGCTGCTGCGCGATCCGTCGGCGCCAGTGTTTGCCTATCAGACCTGGTTTTCGGTCGGTTCTCGGCATGAGCGAGAGGGCAAGACCGGCATCGCGCACCTGTTTGAACACCTGATGTTTAACGAAACCCAGAACTTGCCGCACGGCGAGTTCGACCGTCGTTTTGAGCTGGCGGGTGGCAACACCAACGCGGCCACTTGGGTGGACTGGACGTATTATCAGGACGACTTGCCGTCGAGCGAACTAGAGCTGGCGGTGACGCTGGAAGCCGAGCGGATGCAGAACCTGCTCGTGCGTGAGCGCCAAGTCGAGACCGAGCGCGGGGTGGTGATCTCGGAACGGCAGATGCGGGTCGATGATGACGTCGACGGCTTCATGAGCGAGGAGCTGTTTCGGCGGGCGTACACGGTTCATCCGTACATGTGGCCGACGATCGGCTGGATGCAGGACATCAAAAACCTGAATCTGGATGACTGCGTCGGCTTTTATCGGACGTACTACGCGCCGAACAATGCGACGGTGGTGGTGGTCGGCGACATCGACGAACAAAAAACGCTCGATTTGATTGTGAAGCACTACGGTGGCATCGCGGCTCAGCCGATTCCTCCGCATGTGCAGGTCACGGAACCGCCACAGAATGAACCGAGGCTGGCCCGGTTCAAAAAACCGGTGGTGACGGATCGGATTCTGTTCGGCTACAAGGCCCCGGCGCTGCACGATCCAGATCACCTGCGGCTTGAACTGTTGAGCGAGCTTTTGATTGGTGGGCCATCGTCGCCCATCTACCGCGACCTGGTCATCGAGCGCGAAATCTTTTCGTCGCTGGGTGGTTCGGTGACGCCATTTCGTGATCCGGGCTTGTGGGAAATCGCGGCATCGCTGCATCGGGGACACAGCGCGGACGAAGGGCTTTCGCAGTTTGACGCACACATCGCGAAGGTGGTCGCGCAGGGTCCGTCGCAAGCCGAAGTGGATCGGGCGCGGGCGCGGATGCTGACGAGCTTTTATTTGTCGCTCAAGACCGCGCACGGCAAGGCGTCATCGCTTGGGGAGTCGCAGACAACGCTTGGCGACTACCGCGAGTTGTGGCGGGTGCCGGACATTTTGCGCTCGATTTCTGTCGCTGATCTGCATGCGGTGGCCAAGCGCTACCTCGATCCGGCGCAGCGCACGGTGGTCATTGCCGAGCCAAGCGGCGAAGTCAGCGAGGAAGACGACGGCGACGAAGAGGGAGAGGCGTAGGCGATGGCGATTATCCTGGAAGAGAACCACGACTTGCCGCTGTGCAAGCTTCAGATCACCCAGCGGGTCGGCTCGACCTCTGATCAGACGGCGGCGGGGACGGCTGCATACGGGGGTCCGGCGCTGTCGGGTCTGTGCAATTTCGCAAGTGAGCTTGAGCGTCGCGGCGCTGGGGGTCGAACGCGGGCGGAAATCGACGAACAGCTCGACTCGCTCGGGGCGGGGCTGCAGATTCTGTGCTGGCACGATCAAGTGCTGTACGAAGTGATGTCGCTGCGCGAGCACTTCGAGCGGGCGGTCGAAATCCTGGCCGATGTGGTGCTGCGTCCGGACTTCCCGATGGACGAAGGGGAGCGGCTGCGGCGCGAGCTGTTGGCCAATCTGGATGAGCTGCGCGACGATGACAGTGGACTTCTGCATCGTTTCTTTGGTCGCGAGCTGTACGGGGATACGCCCTACGGTCGTCCGGTCGCGGGCACCGAAGAAAGCACGATGGCGCTGTCGCTTCCCGCCGCCAAGGCTTGGCACAGTCATCACACAGTGCGCGGCAACTTGGTGGTTGGGGCCGCCGGAGCGATTTCAGGGTCCGAAGCAGAATCGCTGATGCAGCGCTACTTTTCGACGCTGCCGGACGGACCACGCCGCGATGAACCGATTCCCTCGCCGCGCGCGCGCAAGGGTCGCAAAGTTCTGATTGTCGACAAACCAGAGCGCACCCAGTCGCAGATTCTGATTGGCCAGCTCGCGCCGCACTGGAAAGACCCGTCGTGGCTGCCCCTGCATGTGTCGACGATGGCGTTTGGCGGCACGTTTACGGCGCGGCTGATGGACGAAGTGCGCGCCAAGCGCGGTCTGTCGTATGGAGCGTCGGCGCGGCTTGGCAACGGGCGCGGCATCCGTTCGCTGTATGCACACGTCTTCCCATCGGCAGAACAGACCGCCGAAACGATTGATCTGGTGCTGCGGCTGTACGAAGAGTGGGCGGAAAAAGGGCTCCGTCCGGGCGAGCTTGATTTTGTGAAAAGCTACCTGCAAAAAAGCCACGCCTTCACGGTGCAGACTGCTGACGACCGGCTGAACCTGCGGACGCGACTGCAAGTGTGTGACATGCCGGAAGACGACGAAAAGACCTATCCCGATCGGGTCGCGCGCGTCAGTGAAGCCGACATCCAGCGCGCGATGGCGTCCTTTCTGCATCCCGACGACCTGCTGATCACGCTGGTGGCGACGGCTGACACGGTGCTGCCGAGCCTGCAAAAGCTGCCCGGACTGCGCAACGCTGAGTTTGAAGTCGTTCCGCACGATTCGTTCTAGCGATAAGCCATGTCGGACCGGGAAGAGGAAGCCGCAGCGACAGCGCGGGTGCGTGCAGCGTGTGCGGAGGTCGGTCTGTCGATTGTTGGAATCACGCAGGCTTTGGCACTGCCCGATCACGAGCTGTACTTGGCCTGGCTCGCGGCGGGCTATGCGGGAGAGCTAGCGTATCTGCACCGCGACGCGGCGGACCGGGCCGACGTGCGCAACCTGCTGCCGCAGGCACGATCGGTGCTGACGGTCGCTTTGTCGTACCATTTTCCGTTTGACGAAGAAGTCAAACCGGGTCACGGCAAGATCGCGCGCTATGCCCGTGGAACCGACTATCACTTGGTGCTCAAAGCGCGGTTGCAAGACCTTGTGTCTCGCCTGGCGTCCGGTTTTTCTGACCCGCTGCTGGCGCGAGTCTGTGTCGATACAGCGCCGCTTCTGGAGCGATCGTTGGCAGCGCAATCGGGACTTGGTTTTGTCGGCAAAAACACGCTGCTGATAAGCCCCGGCATTGGCAGTTACACGGTGCTTGGGGAAGTGCTGCTGAGTGTTCCGCTTTCGCCCGCTGCGCCGCAGAGTCCGCGCTGTGGCGAATGCCGTCTGTGTCTGGATGCCTGTCCCACCGAAGCGCTGCGGGCACCGTTTCAGCTTGATGCGCGGCGCTGCATTTCCTATCTGACGATCGAAAACAGCGGGACGGTTCCCGTCGCGCTGCGCAAGCAAGTTGGGGACTGGATCTTTGGCTGCGACATCTGCCAATCGGTCTGTCCGTACAACGCCCGCGCCCCGCTTGGGGATGCGGAGCTGGCCCCCAAAGCGAAGCTCTGTTCGCCGCTTTTGTCGCAGCTATTGTCCACCGGGGCGGCTCAATATCGGCAGCTTGTGAAGCGCACGGCGCTGCGCCGAATCAACCGCAACTCGCTGCTCCGCAATGTCGCAGTGGCCCTGGGCAACGTCGGCACACCGGCTGACTTGCCTGTGATTGCCGCGGCGCTGCTGCGCGAGTCCTCGCTTGTGCGCATCCATCTGTCGTGGGCTGCCGCGGAAATTGCGCTGCGCCACCCGGACACGCGGGCGCTGGTTGTGGACATGTTGCAGACGGCGCGGTCGGTCGAATCGGATGCCGAGGTCGCGCTTGCACTGGATGCGGACATAAAACGGCTGCCGCCGCAGGCATAAAGCCCGGCCCGGCCCGACCAGCCGCTTTCGTCGCCCTGTTCGCGCTAGCGTTTGAGTCCGACCGGGCAGGCGACGCCGGTTCCGCCGTGTCCACAGTAGCCGTCGGGATTTTTGGCCAGGTACTGCTGGTGGTACTCCTCGGC
>DAORGN010000295.1:0-4500 GCA_035340095.1 Pseudomonadota bacterium
TTGCGCGGCGTAACCGGCGTGACACTGCCATAGCCGTCGAGTACCCGCACGAGCAGTTGGTACGTGCTTGGCGGGCCGCCTTCGACGGTCACACCGATGCAAGCGAGCGAATAACCAGCGCACGGATCGGGCGTCTCGGTGCATCCGAAAAGACCCGTGCTGGCAAAAAGCAGCGAGAGCAAAACAGGGATCTTCTTCATCGCGACACGTCGATGGGGTCAAGGTCCGAACCGGGAGCGACTCGATGGAATGCACCAGCCGCCGCAGCCCCGGAGATGCCAGCGATGACGGCCACGCCACCGCCGACAGCGGCCCAAAACCACCAGCGCTTGTAAATGGGCGGCGTGTCCGAGCCGGCGTTTTGTGGTGGCGTCGAATAGCTGAGCAGCGCCGCGTCACCGCTTTGGGGGAGCAATATTCCGTCGAGTTTGCGCAGCTCACCCGCCTTTAGGTCGACCGACACCGAATAGTCCCGCAGTCCCGACGACGCCACGCGAACCTGATGCGAACCGGCGGTGGCAAACAGATATCCCGGCGGTGGCGTATTTCCGTCGGGCAGCTTGCTGCGCAGCGATCCATCCAAAAACAGGTTCGGTTCAGAAGATCCGCTTGGCATCGTCACCGTGACGCTTAGCCGACTGAGGGATCGCTCGTAAGCGGCCAGTCGTTTTTTGGCGTCCTCGAGCCGTTCCGAAAGAACCATCGCGCGATCGGCATTGCGCAAAAAACGCTCGAGCGCTTGGGCTGCTTCCTGCGGCTGTTGCAGCTCTCCGTAGACAACGCCGAGGTTGTAGTCGATCGACGGTTCATTCCAAAGCGCCCGCGCCTGTTCGAGCCGAGCCGCAGCGCCCCGACGGTCACCGCGTTCCATCATCTGACCTGCTTCGCGAATCAGCTGACGAACTTGTTGTTTTACGGAATCAGTCGGCGGGGCTGCTTGTTGCTGATCTGCGGCGTGTGCCACGACCGGGCTACCCAGCAGCGATTGGACAAAAAGCAGCATGCCTGCGACGCTGGTTCGTCGAAAAACGTCTTGCGGAAGCGACATGAGGGGCGGCACGTTACCACGGAAAAAACGGCCACAGTCAAACAGCGCGTGTTCGTAGTTAGACTGGCGGCATTGCGATCCGGACGCCGCGGATACATCAAAAGAAAACGAGGCCCCGCGCATGCTGTATAAAGTCGGACCTGCAATTGCAGCAGCCACCGGAATGGCCCAAGCTAAAATCCTCTCTGGAGGCCAAAGGCGCGATGGACTATCGCACGTTCGAGCAGAAGCTGCTGGACACGATCTTCACGACGGATGTCCCGCTGAACCCCGCCACGATCGCCTTCTTATACAAGCTGACGGTGCAGCAAGCTTCCGATCTGCTTCAGCAGGCGGCGGTGAACGGGCTGCTCAACATTGAGAGCGACGAGGAGGGCAACCTCCTTTACACCTATCCGAACCGCGTGCGCTTGCCACGCGATGGCAAAATCGATCCACGCCGTGAAGCCGCAGCCAAAGCGGCGTCGACGGCGCTGGTGCCAACTGGACCGGCTTCGGTGGTCAAAGCCACGTCTACTGAACCGGCGCCATTGCCCGACAGCATCGATCTTCTGGAAGCTTCAGCCCCACGCGACGACGCAAAAGCCGCAGCCAGTGCGCCACCGCCTTTGACCTCTGTGTCTGGGACGGCGCCACGGGAATCGCCAGGTGGGATGACTCGCTGCCGCTTCTGTAACGAAGTCATCCTCGTTGGTGCGAAGAAGTGCAAGCACTGCCACGAATATCTGGATGACGCGCTGCGCGAGATTCAGAACTTGAAGCAGCCGGGCGGGATGCATCACCCACCGCCGCAGACCGCGCTGGCACCGCAGCCGACGCCTCAGCCGGTGCAGATTCAGCAGTGGACGAACACCAACGCGACGCAGGCCGCGCTGCTGAGCTTCTTTGTTCCGGGGCTTGGCCAGATGTGCAGCGGACGGGTTCCGGCGGGGCTTTTGTGGATGATGTTTACGTGCCTCGGCTACGTTTGTTTCATCGTGCCGGGGATCGTGCTGCACATTCTCTGCGTGATCAACGCGGCCCGTCCGCAGCAGCCGGCTACTCAGTAACTTCCGTCACGCGGACGCCCAGCTCGCCTTCGACATCCACGAGTTCACCGCGCGCTATCACGCGGCCCCCGGCAGTCAAATCAACAGGTCCAGCCAGCGGTCGTCCGACGGGAACCACTGCGCCAGGCCGCAATTCCAGGATCTCGCGAGCGGTCAGCGTGACGCGGCCAATCTCGCAGGTGATCTGAACGGGTAGCTCGCGCAGCAGGTGTTCACTCGGGGATGACGGCTGGGTGCTTGGCTCGGTTCCCGTCGCGGGCGCGTCATGTTGATCGGATTCGTTCTGGGTATCAGCCATAGACTCTGCTCGCAGGTGAAATGGCGCCATAATCGTGACGCCGGCTCCGTCGAGAAATGCTGGAAATACGCCACCTTGGAGCCGCAGCGCCACCGGACCGCCCGTCACCGGACGCGGCCCAAAGTGATCGAGCACCACGATGTCGTCGGGCCGCAGCGCCACCACATCAGCCGCCGGCAAAAAACCGTAGCCAGCCTCGATGGTCAGCGGCACTTGCAACATGCGCAGGCGTTCGCGTCGCTGCCAACGTGACTCCGCCGCCGCAATCGAAGGTGCCGGCGGGGCCCAATGCCGGATGTCGGGTCGACAGAGGATTTTCGCCCAGCCCTGGGCTTGTGTTGTTGTCACCGTCGCATCCAGCGCGATGAGCTGTGGATGGCTGGTCACATCAAGGACGCTGGCCGTTTCGTCGCTGTTGATGGCGCGCACCCGCACTTCGGCGGCCAAAAGGGCGCTGCGCAACAGCTTGGTCAGGTCGTCTGGCGTCTCGATGGACAAGCGCTGGCATAGCGCTGACTCGACGACAAGAATCACTTCGCGTTCCGATCGGCCAACGGTCAGCTCGACAACCTGTCCGCCGCTGATTTGCGCGGCCAAGCGATCGCTCGGGACAAGGTATGGTTCGACGGTGCGGATCTGGGGCATGCCACCCAGCCGATTCGCCAGATCATGCAGCCCGCCAAGTGGTGACGCCGCCGCATCGATCACGGCCAAGATGTGCTGCCAAAGCAGCCGAGACAGCTCAACCTGTACGCGCAAAAGCCGCGGCAGCTCCGCGAGTGGGAACGGACGGACTCTTCGGGGTCGGGAAGGCAAGCTCACCACAGCTTTTGTAGCATCGCATCGAATGTCGGCGCAGTCCACGGTACGAGCCAGTGGAGAATCAGCGCGCCCACAGCCCCTGCCGCGACATCGTCGAGCATCACGCCGAAACCGCCTTTGACGTGACGGTCCAAAAGCCGCAGCGGCCCTGGCTTCAGCCCATCGAGCACGCGAAACAGAAAGTACCCGAGGAAGAAGCTCAAAAAGTGCCACGGCGCGAGCCAGACCGTCACCAAGTAGCCGACGACTTCATCAATGACGATCGATCGATGGTCGTGTTTGCCGGTCAGGCGCGAGTACTCTTCCGCCGCCCATGTCCCGATCGCGAACAGCAACAGCGTGGCGATCGCATGAGGCCACGGTCCCGTTTTGTGCAACGCGATGGCAAACGGAACTGTAAAAAGTGTGGCGTAATGCCCCGGCCAAGGCGCGACTTCGCCAATCCGAAAGACGGTGGCTATCTGGATGGCAATTCGCTCGCGGCGGGACCACTTGGCCGACATCTGCACCGCTTCATCGGTACGGCCAGCCTCCGTCGCGGTCAACGAAATTCACAAAATAAATTTGCGGTCGATCGCACCTTGTCCTACATCATGCGACATAAGCGCCTTGCGACCACAAGGCGAGGAGATGTGACCATGAGCCAAGATCGTCGTCAGCAGCTGCGTTTGCCGGTGGAAATCTGCGTCCAGCAGTACTTGTCCGATGGCGTGTATCTGGGGCTGACCCGCGACCTTTCGGAAACGGGGCTGTATCTGACGGCGCCGCGGCTGCGCGATGACATGACGCTGCTCGGGGCGCCGATCCATCTGGAGTTTGCGCTGCCGGGGACGGGCGATCGCATCTTTGCGCGCGGTCAGGTCTGCTATGAGTCGCTCGACGGTGATCTGAAGGGACTGGGGATTCGGCTGCAAGACATGGCTGATCGGCACAAGCAAAGCCTGCATCGCTATGTCGAATCGGTGCGTCGGGCCCGGCTGCACAACATGCTGTGGCAGATGAATCAGCCGACGATGCGTTTGCCTGGCGTGGTTCGCTAATCGACGGTGGGGGCCGCAGCCTCATCAAGAGGCAGTGTGACCTCGACACGAAAGCTGCGGTTTGCGTCGACGGTGATTTCGGCGCGACCACCGAGCAGCTTGGCTCGTTCGCGTATTCCCAACAGGCCAAGTCCCTCGCCAAGTGGCTGCTGTGGGGCCTGGCCGTCGTCGTAGACCGATAGCTTTAGGTCGCTTCCGTCGTGGCCAAGCTGAACCCACGCCCGACGGGCTCTGGCGTGTTTT
>DAORGN010000296.1:0-4494 GCA_035340095.1 Pseudomonadota bacterium
CGAGCGGACCCAGCAAGGTGACGCGCTCTGCGGCAATCCCCAGCTCTTCGTGGCTTTCGCGCAGCGCGGTATGTTCCAACGTCGGGTCGGTCGACTCGCGCTTTCCACCGGGAAACGCGACCTGGCCTGCGTGGGTTGGTAGCGATGCGGTGCGGACGATGAACAGGACTTCGGGATCGCCGCTCGGGTTGCTTTGGGGCACAACCAGTGGCACCAGCACCGCCGATTCACGGAAACCATCGAGCTGCCAGCGCGCAGGGGATCGGTTGCGCAGCTTGTGCGACAGGGCGTGGGAATCGAAGCGGGGACGGTGATGGCTCATGGGCTTTTCGCAGCCGCTGCCGGGACGCAAGGGTCGGGGTCAGTTGGAATGCCGACCGGCTGCGGCAAATAGAATAGCGTGGCATCGAGCGCGGGGTTTACTTCCGTCTCTTTCCAGCGCAGCTTGACCTCGGTACGGCTGGTTAGATCCTCGATGGTGGACTGCTTGGGCAGGCGCACCGGGTCCGCGGGCATCGGGTCGGTTTGGACGGGCGCAAACTTCTGGTGGCGGATGCGCAAAAACGGCTTGCCGTCGCGATCCGACAGCTCGCTTTCGACCACATCGAAAACCCGGCTTTGGGCTTGCCCCGGCTCACTTGGTTGCAAATACAGCACTTGGCGACGGCCTTCGGGATCGCGCAGCTTGATCACCTCGCGTCCGCCTTCTTTTTCGTCCCAGTCGGACTGCACGGTCAGCGAGTCGGGTGGCAAAAGCGGTACACCGCCGCTTAACACATCGGCCAGGATGGTCGGCGGCAGTGCCACCCGCAGCAAGCGAGCCATGCTGCACGGGGTGACGACACTGCTTAGATAGCGGTTGTTCTGGGCATCCAAGAGCTGAAAGCGCTGACCATCGGTCGCCAGGGTCAAAAGCGGCCCCGTCAGTGTGCTTTCCGCCGTCAGACGAAGCTGGGCTGGGCGCTTGACCGCGATCGACACATCCAGCTTGACCCTGCCGCCGCCATCGTCGGGAACATCGGCCTTGGCGTACAGCTTCATCGACTGCACCTTCGCCTGGCTCTTTCGCACGTCAGACAGAAGCTCTGCCGCGTTTGGGGCTGGATAGGGCCGAATGACGACCGGCGGGGGCGGGCATCCGGTCAGCGCCACGGTCATTCCGAAACAGAAGGCAAGGTGGAGCGCTGGTCGTCGCAGCGGGGTTTCGTTTTTTCGCGCACGGGCCGTCGGGTCAAGTGCTTGGTTCAAGATGCTCACCACCTTGCAATCGTCGGACGAAGGTACTGGAAAGCGGTGGCTTGCGCCAGCTTCCGTCGACCCCCCTGTAAGCGTACTGCGGCACTGTGGGGGCGGGCTTCGGCTTGTAGTCGTGGCCATCCACCCAATGAGTGAACCGGGTGGGGTCCGGACCCCACCAAAACGACTCGATGAGTCGGCGGTTTTGGGTAAAGACCCAAGGCAAACGACTCGACGAGTTGCTGGTCTTGGGTAAAGACCCCAGGCAAACGATTCGATGAGTCGCCAGTTTGGGGTCCGGACCAGGGTCTATCGACAGATCGTGCTTTGGGGCCTTGGTCCGGACCCCGCCCAAACGACTCGATGGGTCGATTGCGCCCTGGGATGACCCAAACCAAACGACTTTGGGCGGCCCAGGCAGCGCTGGTCGCCCCGGCGATGCAACATCTGCAATGGGTTTGCTTGGAGAGAACGACCGGATGGGAGTACCTTGGCCAGTCATGACGACCCATCGCATCTTCAATTTCTCTGCCGGTCCGGCTGTTCTCCCCGAGGAAGTTCTACTTGAAGCGCGCGACAACCTGCTGTCGCTTGGGTCTAGTGGCATCGGCATCCTCGAATGCAGTCACCGCTCCAAGGACTTTGAGGCGATCATCGGCGAGGCGGAGGCCAACCTGCGCAAGCTGCTGGGCATTCCGTCCGGCTACCATGTGCTGTTTCTGTCCGGTGGGGCCACCACGCAGTTCTCGATGGTGCCGATGAACCTGCTTCTGCCTGGGACAGTTGGTGACTACGTCCTGACTGGTGAGTGGTCGAAGAAGGCTCTTTTGGAAGCGCAGCGGGTCGGGGAAACCCATGTGGCGGCGACCACCGAAGCCGAACAGTTCCGTCGCATTCCCAAAAACGAAGAGCTGCACTGCTCGGATCGTTCCGCCTACGTCCATACCACCAGCAACAACACCATCTGGGGGACCGAGTGGCATCACGAGCCTGATGCTGGCGGACGGCCCATCGTCTGTGACATGTCGAGCGACTTTTTGTCGAGGCCGGTCGACGTTGCGCGCTACGGACTGATCTTCGCTGGGGCCCAGAAGAACGCAGGCCCTGCGGGTGTCACGGTGGTGATTGTCCGCGACGACATGCTGCGGCTCGACAAGGCGGCCCAGGCCAAGCTGCCCGTCATGATGAACTACCGCACGTTCGTCGACCAGAAGTCGCTTTACAATACGCCGCCGGTCTTCCCCATCTACATCGTCCACTTGGTGCTGCGCTGGCTCGTGCGGTTTGGCGGTCTGGCGAAGATGGCCAGCCACAACCAGGAAAAAGCCCAGTTCATTTACGACGTCATCGATGATGCGTCGGGCTTCTACCGCGGCCATGCGACCCGTGACAGCCGTTCGCTGATGAACATCACCTTCCGTTTGCCAAGCGAAGCCCTGGAAGACAAGTTCGCCAAGGAAGCCAAAGCCGCTGGCATGGACGGTCTAAAGGGTCATCGCTCCGTCGGAGGTATCCGCGCTTCGGTGTATAACGCTTTCCCCATCGCCGGTGCCCAGGCGTTGGCCAACTTCATGCGCGACTTTGCTGCGCGCAACGGGTAGTCGGGAACAGACTTGCCATTCCGTCTGTTTAGTGACTTGATTTGCCCCGCTTTCAAGCAAGCGCTGCCATGTCTCAAGACGTCCAACCAACAGCATCTGCCTCGTCGCTGACCCCCACTGGGGGGGCAGTGTATCAGAACCACATCCGGAACTTTTCCATCATTGCCCACATCGACCACGGCAAGTCGACGCTCGCCGACCGACTGCTCGAAGCGTGTGGTGCATTAAGTGACCGAGAGAAGCAGGACCAGTTTCTCGACAAAATGGAGCTGGAACGAGAGCGCGGTATCACCATCAAGGCCCAGACGGTGCGGTTGCGCTATCGGGCCAAAGACGGCAAGGAGTACCAGCTCAATCTCATCGACACCCCTGGCCACGTTGACTTTCACTACGAGGTCAGCCGCAGCTTGGCCGCGTGTGAAGGGGCTCTTCTGGTCGTCGACGCCTCGCAAGGGGTGCAGGCGCAGACGCTGGCCAACGTCTACGTTGCGCTCGACAGCAACCTGGAAATCGTTCCGGTCCTGAACAAGATCGATCTGCCGTCCGCGGAACCCGAACGTATCCGCAAGCAGATCGAGGACGTGATTGGCATCGACGCCTCGATGGCGATTCCGGCCAGCGCCAAAGACGGGCGTGGTATCCCCGAAATCCTGGAAGCGGTGGTCGAAATGGTGCCGCCGCCCAAGGGCGATCCGACGGCGCCGCTGCAAGCACTGATGTTTGATTCCTGGTACGACAACTATCGCGGCGTCGTCATCCAGGTCCGGGTCAAAAACGGCAGTGTCAAAATTGGCGACAAGATCCAGCTCATGGCGACGGGTAAGCCCTACGAGGTCTTGGGCCTGGGCGTTTTCAATCCGCACCCGATCGAGATCAAAGAGCTGCGCTGTGGCGAGGTCGGTTTCATCATCGCCAACATCAAGACCATCGCCGACACCCAGATTGGTGACACCATCACCCACGCCGACCGCCCATGCAGTGAGCCGCTGGCGGGCTTTAAAGTGGTCAAGCCGATGGTGTTCGCGGGTATCTTCCCGACGGATAACGCCAAATATACCGATCTTCGCGACGCGCTGGAGAAGCTGCACATAAACGACGCCAGCTTTACCTACGACCCTGAGACGTCGCTGGCGCTGGGTTTTGGCTTCCGCTGCGGCTTCCTGGGTCTTTTGCACATGGAAATCGTGCAAGAGCGGCTGGAGCGCGAGTACGACCTGGACATCATCACCACGGCGCCGACTGTCGAATACCGGGCGACGACGACCTCGGGAGAGACGATCATCGTCGACAACCCAGCGGCGCTGCCCGACGAAGGCAAGCTCGATTACATCGAGGAGCCGATCATCTCGGCCAGCATCTATACTCCGTCGGAGTATGTTGGCGCGCTGATCACGCTGTGCCAGGAACGCCGCGGCGTGCAGGTTGGAATGACCTACAACGGCGAGGACCGCGTGGTGCTCAAGTACGAGCTGCCGCTGGCCGAAGTGGTGTTCGGGTTCTATGACCGACTCAAGTCGGTGTCGCGCGGCTATGCATCACTCGACTACGAGCTTCTGGAGTACCGGCGTGCCGACCTTATCCGGCTGGATCTGCTGGTGAACGGCGACCGGGTCGACGCCCTGTCTATCATCTGTCACCGCGAGCGCTCGTACTATCG
>DAORGN010000297.1:0-4426 GCA_035340095.1 Pseudomonadota bacterium
GCGATGGCGCCGGAAAAGCAGGAACGGATCGCGCGTGAGACGATGGAAATCTACGCGCCGCTCGCGCACCGTCTCGGTATCCAGTGGATCAAAGCCGAGCTGGAAGACCTGTCTTTTAAGTACCTGTATCCGAAGGAATTTGCCGATCTGTCGGACAAGCTCCAGACCTATTTTGCCAACCGACAGCAGTACATCGACGAAGTGGCGCAAGTGCTGCGCGACGAGCTGCAAGCGAACGAAATCCCGGCAGTCGTCACAGGACGGCCCAAGCACCTGTGGTCGATTTATCAAAAGACCGTCAAGACAGGACGAGACCTCGACCAACTGTTTGACATCATTGCGTTCCGAGCCATCGTCAAAAACGTCCGCGACTGTTATGCGGCGCTCGGCGTCGTACACGGCAAGTGGACGCCGATTCCGGGCCGGTTCAAAGACTTCATCGCGCTGCCCAAGCCGAACATGTACCAGTCGCTGCACACGTCGCTGATTGGACCCAAGGCCGAACGCATCGAAGTCCAGCTCCGCACCGACGAAATGCACCGCGTCGCCGAAGAGGGCATCGCCGCGCACTGGAAGTACAAAGAAGGCAAGCCCGGCGGCAGCGATCCCGACGACAAAAAGTTCGCCTGGCTCAAGCAGCTGATGGAATGGCAAAAGACGCTGGCCGATCCGACGGAGTTTATCGAAACGGTCAAAGTCGATCTGTTTGCCGACGAAGTGTTTGTATTTACTCCAAAAGGCGATGTCAAAGGACTGCCGACGGGAGCCACGCCGGTTGATCTGGCGTATTTGATTCACACCGACGTTGGCAACCACTGCTCGGGGGCGCGCGTCAACGGTCAGCTTGTGCCGTTGCGCTACAAGCTACGCAACGGCGACACCGTCGAAATCGTCACCAGTCCGAACCAAAAACCGACCAAAGACTGGCTCAAGTTTGTCAAAACGTCGTCGGCGAAAGCGAAAATCCGCCACTTCATGCGCAGCGAGCAGCGTGAAAAAGCGAAGTCGCTCGGGCGGGATCTGCTCGATCGCGAGCTGCGTCAGCACGACATGACGTTTGCCAAATGTGAACGATCCGGCGATCTGGTTCATGCGGTAAACGAACTGCGACAGCAGAGCGTCGACGAAATGCTGATGAACATCGGGTACGGCAAGCTGCTTCCCGCCGATGTCGTCGAACAGCTTCTTCCCGAAGGCCAGCGCACGGTGCGCGCCACCACAGAACCCCCGTCGAAAACCGCGAATCTGGCCAAGCGAACGCCCGGACTCAAGCCGCCAGGGATTCGCGTCGCCGGGGAAGACGATGTTCTGGTGCGCTTTGGCAAGTGCTGTTCCCCCGTCGCTGGCGATCCAGTCGTCGGCGTGATCACGCGCGGTCGCGGCGTCACCGTCCACGCCAAGACCTGTTCGACGGCGATGGAACAACCCGAAGAAAGACGGATCGAAATCGAGTGGGATCTGGACCACAAAGCAGCACGGCCAGCGACGGTGCAGGTCGTGTGTGCCGACAAGCCGGGCATTTTGGCGCAGCTTTCCCAGACGTTTCACGATCAAGGGCTCAACATCTCGCAGGCCAACTGCCGCACGCTCGACGACGACCGCGCCGTCAACACGTTCAAAGTCAGCGTCGTCGACGTCGATCAACTGCAAAAGATCATTCGGGCGCTACAAAAGCTGCAGGGCGTTTTTGCGGTTCAGCGAATGTAACCGCCCAAAGCGAGCCTTCGAGTCGGTGTAAAATGACCCCATGTCGCATCGCCCAGCACGGAGAGTCGCGATGCCGAAGCTGACCCATCTGGGATGCCTCGGGGCCGCGGCGCTGCTCGGTGCAACGCTGGCGACGGCGCATGCTGAAACCAGTGCAACCGTGCTCGAAACCACGGCTTCGACGTCGGTCAGTGCCTCCGAGCGAGCCTATTTCGATTCAGCCCTGACAGAAACGCTGCGTGCCGAGCAGTTTGTCGTCACGACCGCAAGCGATCGCGAAGTCATCTTCACCGAGGAAAAGCGACTGCAAAGCTGTCAAACCGCCGTCTGCATGGAGCGAATTGGCCGTTTGCTCGGCAGCCGTTTCGTGATTCGTGCCGATGTGGCGGTGCACAGGCAGGAAACGCCGCCCGACGCCGAAGCCCGCAAAGACAGAAGCGGTCGAGTGCTCGCGCCCAAGACCGCCGCGGCTGACTGGCGGCTGAAAATCGAGCTGTTTCACGTCGACGTGGGTGAAGCGGGATCGACGGTGACTGCCGAGTGCCTTCGCTGCGACACCAGCGCGGCTGGACACGCACTGTCGGAGCTGCTTGCGCGCGCGATCATCGAGGAAGCGTCCCGGCCTCGCGGATCGCTTTTGGTCGAATCGAAACCGCCTGGTGCACTGGTGTTTGTCGACGGAACCGAGCTGGGCGTCACGCCGTTTAAGCGTCCGTCGTACAGCGGCAAACATCGCTTGGTGCTGCGCAGCGCCGGCTTCCTGTCCGATCAGCGTGACATCGAGGTGCCCGAGTCGCAGCGTCTTTCGCTCAAGATCACGCTCGCCGAAGGGACCGATCCGGCGGAGCTACCGACGCTGTCGGATCAAAAGTCGCCGATTTACAAAAAGTGGTGGTTCTGGGTTGCCATAGGTGGAGCCGCCGCGGCGGTGGCAGGAGCAGCGACGGCAGGCACAGTGGTGACGGCCCAAGGCCCAAGCCAAAACGGCACGCCAGCGACGAATCACTTTGTTTTTTAGCGAGATGTGACATGACGACACTTGGTCCGCCAAGACACCGCCCGACGCTGGCAAAAGACGCTGCCCCACCGCGCCTTCACCGCGTCCGCCTCGGTGCGCTCGTCGCCATGTTGCCGCTTGCAAGCTGTGGCCCGTCTGCGGGTCCATTTGTCACGCTGCTGCTCACCAATTTCCCCCCCGAAACGGCTCGCGTCGCGCTCCAAGTCACCACCGACGATGACAGCAAGCAGCAGCAGTTTTCCGGCAACGACTCTCTCAATGTCATCACCGTCGAATTTCCCGTCGGCACGCGCGGCCCGGTAACGTTCGACGCCGAAACCAGTCTGGATTCAGGCTGCGTGCTCGGCAGCGGGACTGCGACACTGCCGATTTCCGACGACAAAGCCTATGATCTGAAGCTGCCGATTGCCGTCGACCCCAAGCGCAAGTGCACAGCCGCCCCCGTCAAGCTGACCGTGCGCAAAATGGGCAGTGCGCAGGGCGTCATCACGTCGTCGCCAGTCACCGAGCCGTGCGACGAAACGTGCAGCCAGCAGACCATCGACTATCGCGCCGGCGACCAAGTCAAGCTGTCCGTCCAGGTCAGCGGCGACGACATCTTCGCCGGCTGGAGCGGCGGTTGCACCGGTTCACTGCCCGATTGCAGCTTCACGATCACCGCCGACACCACCGTCACTGCGACGATCAACAAGTGCCAGGGTTTCTGCCCGATGCCCAGCACCGGAACCAGCGCCGACCTCTTCGCCGTCTGGGGCGCCAGCCCATCCGCGGTCTACGCCGTTGGTGCGGACGGTACGATTGTCAAATGGAACGGCAGCGCCTGGACCGCCATGACAAGCGGGGTCAAAACGACGCTCCGGGCCGTCACTGCGCCCCGCGACAACACCTCGCTGGTCCTCGCCGGCGGCGACAATGGCCTTCTCCTCGTGTGGAACGGCTCGGTCTGGGGTCGCTTCGCCACCACTTTACCGAGCTTTCAAATCAACGCAATCGGCGCAAACAAGCTCGCGTCGAGCCTGTACATCGCCGGCAGCGGCGGCAACTACCTGCTCTGGGACGGCAGCAAGTGGAACCCCCCGTCGGGTTACAGCGGCAGCAAAACGCTCACCGGGATTTCGTTTATGCCCGGCACCGACGAGCATTTCCTGTCTGGTTCAAGCGGCCTGCTGGTTCGCTATAACCCGAGCGGCGTCTTTACCAAATATCCAGATCAGAACACCAAAAGCAGCGCAAACTTCAGCGCCGTCTGGGCCGGTGCCCAAGCCATCTACATGGTCGGCGACGGCGGCACCATCGTGAAACGCAAGTCCGGCGACGGTCAAGACGGTGTCACGCAAGCGACCAACACTGCGGCCAATCTGCGCAGCATCTCGGGCGCCAACGACACCACCTTATTCGCCGTCGGAGACGGTGGCACCGCGCTTTTTGGAAGCGGCTCCAGCTGGACCAAAATCCCAGCGAGCACCAGCCAGACGCTCTATGGCGTCTACGCCGTCGACAGCAGTACCATTATCGCCGTGGGAGCCGCCGGCACTGCGCTCCGTTACAAACCCTAGCGTGGCCCGAGGATGAGCGAACAGTCGATACCCAGACACGAACGACTAGGCGTCTTCATCCTCGGCGCCATCCAGTTCGTCAACATCCTCGATTTCATGATGATCAAGTCACCGGGGCACCCCTAGCCCCGTCGCTGTACCACGC
>DAORGN010000298.1:0-4419 GCA_035340095.1 Pseudomonadota bacterium
TCCGGCTTCAAATCGCAGTGGACGACGTCGGCGCAGTGGGCGGCGTAGAGTCCTTCGGCGATTTGGGAGGCGTGGGTGATCACTTCATGGAGCGGCAAAATGGTCTGCTTGCTGCGCCCGCGTCCGAGCCGCTTGGCCAGCGAGATGCCGTCGATAAACTCCATGGTCAGGAAGTAGACGCCGTCGTGTTCGACCAAATCGTACACCCTGGCAATGGATCGATGGGTGACGCGGCGGGCCAGGCGGACTTCGTTGCGCAGGTCTTCCACCGCTTCGGCGGGATGTGGATGCACGCGCTTTAGCACTTTGAGCGCAACGTCTTCGCCCAGCACCAAGTCGCGGGCGCGAAAGACGCTGCCTGCACCGCCTGCACCCAAGAGCCCCTTGATTTCGTAACGTTGAGCGAGCAGTGATGCGTTTTCGTTCGGACGTTCTGCCCACAGCGGACTGGCTGGCGCTTGGGCCGGTGCATCGACCGTCTGATACCAATCGTCAGCGGTAGTGTAATCCATCGGCGACGCTCCTCCCCAGGAAGCAAACTGTAGTTTAGCAAAGCTGCTTCTTTACAGTGTGCGCATCACTTCAGGAGCTCTGGCAGTTCTTTGCGGAGGTTTTCGAAAATCTCTTTGTCGTGGCTGCGCAGGCTGCGGTTTTTGGTCACGCTGTCGAACAGGATCTGGTGGCCACGCGAAAACGCCAGCACCGCTTTTTTGTACGACAAAAGCGCATCGTAGCTTGCCGACAGATCGTGCCCGACGTGCAAAAGCGCCAGCATCGTCGCTTGCCTTTGCTGACGGCTGGCTGGGTCCGACACTTTCACGCTGCGATCCAGTTCTTGGAGTGCGCGGATGCGGAATGGGATTCCGGACTGCACCAGCTGTCGCGCCGGCTCCCCCAGCAGGTTCACTCGCGCAAGCAGTCCATCACAGACCGCCATCACATGCGGATGGGTTTCTTTGATCACGGTTTCGAGCTTGCGCCGCCGCGACTCTTCAGTGATGAGTGCGAGCAGGCTCGCGGCCCCTTGCTGCATCGCCACCGACGATGGATCAATCGACAGCGCGCCTTGTTGGGACACGCGCTGAATGTTCCATACCAAGGTTCGTACCGGGTCGGCGCTGCGGGCATCGTTATTGTCTGCAAGGTTTTTTAGCTGGGTCGCATATTCGCTTAGCACTTGGGAATAGCGGTCGATGTCCGCGATCGCCGCTGCTGTTTGTTCTCGCGGACAAGTCGTCGTCAGCCCCGCCAAAAGATTTTCCGCGTCGCAGTACAAGAGCAGGTCTTTGGTGGCGCCGACGCGCGCGTAAATCCAGGTTCCCACGGCCCCGGTCGCCGACACGCTGCGCAGGGACAGACAGCCGGTCTGAAACAGCAAAAGGAAAAGCAGCGCACTGCCGAGAATTCCAAGACGTGACCGGGCACTTTCGCGACAGGGGTTTCCCTTCTGCATAGGTCGGATGCTAGCATGCGCGCCCATGTCGTCCTCCCCCAAAGACACACTCCCGGTTGCTTCGCTCAGTCACTTGGATGAACACGGACGCGCTCACATGGTTGCCGTGTCGGAAAAACCGGAAACGTTGCGGAGCGCGCGGGCTTCCGGTCGGGTGTACATGCAAAAAGCGACGCTCGACCTGATCATGGCGGGTGCGCTACCCAAAGGCGATGTCATCCAGGTGGCGCGGATCGCGGGCATTTCGGCGGTGAAGCGAACGGCGGATCTGATTCCTCTTTGTCATCCGCTGCGCATTACATCGGTCAAAGTCGAGTTTTCACCTGATCCAATCGCAGATTCCGCAACCGAATCTGCACTGTCGATTTCGGCCACGGTCACTGCGATGGATCGAACCGGTGTCGAAATGGAAGCGCTCACTGCGGTGACGGTCGCGGGACTCACGATTTATGACATGTGCAAGGCCGTCGATCGAGCGATGCGGATCAGCGAAGTTCAGCTTGACGAAAAACGCGGTGGACGCAGTGGCCATTTTGTCAATCCCAGCGCCCGTTCACCTGCGTGACGTACTCTGTTTCGGTTGTGCTACCGTGGCGGCATGACGAAGCACGGTGTCTCGCCCACGTCCGCGTTTCCTTCCCAGCCCGCTGCTGCGCGGGAGTCGCTTTTTGCCTGGCAAAACTCCAAGCGGCAGAACTTTTTTGACCACGATCACGATCTGCAAGCCATCTTGCATCACCACTTGGGGCAAGAGACCTTTTCGCGTGAAGCGCCGGGTCTGTCGGCCTTTGGTGCGGAATCAGCGACGGTGCTTGATGATCTGATTCGCGAAAACAACCGGGATGAAAACCTTCCGGTGCTGCGCCGCTTTGATGGAATTGGTCGCCGGATCGAAGAAGTCAGCTTTCATCCCAGTTATTTGGAAATCGGACGCCGCGCCTACCGAACTGGCGCCATCGCACGCTATGCCCGTCCCGGCGAGGAGCGGGTGCAGCTCGCGTATTCCTATTTGCTCGCGCACCACGGTGAAGGCGGACATCTGTGTCCGTTTGCTTGCACCGCAGGACTTATCAAGATCATCCAAGCGCGCGGAAATGAAGCACTGAAAAAGCATCTTTTGCCGGGACTGTTTCACCTCGACAGGATCGACCCGGCGCACCATCACGGCGCGCAGTTTTTGACCGAACTGCAAGGTGGGTCAGATGTTGGCCAAAATGCGGTGCGCGCGCAAAAAGACGGGGATGTCTACCGCATCAGCGGAGAGAAGTGGTTCTGTTCGGTGATCGATGCCGACTTGTATCTGTTGACGGCTCGGATCGATGGAGCGCCGGCGGGAACGGCGGGGCTTGGCGCCTTTGTTGTGCCGCGACTTCTGCCGGATGGGAATCCCAACGGAGTGTTCATCCGTCGGCTCAAGTACAAGCTGGGAACGCGCAGCATGGCGTCAGGAGAAGCCGACTTTGTCTCTGCTTTGGCGTGGCCGGTTGGCGATCCGATCGGCGGCTTCAAGTCGGTGGTCGAAATCGTTCTGAACACCAGCCGGGTCTACAACGCGATTGCTGCGTGCGGAATGATGCGTCGCGCCGAGATCGAAGCGACCACCTATGCGGCGCATCGGGAAGCGTTCGGACAGAAAATTGCCGCGTTTCCTTTGGTGAAACGGACGCTGTCGCGAATTTCGACGGAACGGCGGCTCGCGGTGGCGGGGACCTTTGCGCTCATCGCGCTGTCGGATCTGATCGCACTTTCACAAGCCGATGACACGCTGCGAGCGGTGTACCGCTTGGTCGTCAACATGAACAAGTACTGGACGGCGATTCGCTGCACGAGCGTGATTCGTGATGCGATCGAAATTCTGGGCGGAAACGGTGCGATCGAAGACTTTTCGGTGCTGCCGCGGCTTCTTCGTGACAGCATCGTGATTGAAGCGTGGGAAGGAACCCACAACGTACTGTGTGCTCAGGTTTTGCGCGACTTGCAGAAGCTGTCCCTACACCGCGCGTTCTTTGCGTACCTGCGGGAACGGACCAGCAAGCCGGAACTTCTGACCGAAATCGCGGAGGGAGAGCAAGCGGTGACAAGACTTTTGGCACTGCCTGCCGATGACGCTGCGCTCGAAATTCGCGATGTGGTCGATCAGCTGATGCCGCTGTGGCAAAAAGTCTGTGTCGCGGAGGTATTGTCTGTCGTGTAACCCGGCGAGACAACTTCGGCAAAAGGGCCAGCGAAAACTACTGTATGGCCCTTTTCGACTTCAAGAAGCTCGATAACATTTTCCATCCGCAAAATCCGACGCCGCACCCAGCCGAAACGCACGCGAGCCAGCCGGTTCCGGCTCCCAAACCGGCGGTTCCTGCTTCTGCTTCAGCGCAAGCCACGATTCCGAAAGCGACCCCTGTGGTCGAAAAACCGCCGGTGGTCGCACCGACACCTGCGCCGCATCCGACGCCGGCTGCCGACGCACAAGCCAAGACGCCGGCCCAGGCTCCCACGCCGGACCCTGCCAAGGAAGCCGCCAAAGTCGAAGATCCGGAACATCGGGCAGCGGTCACGCACCAGATGGAAGTGCTAAAAGAACAGAAGACGATCCTAAAGCCCGGCGACAAAGGGCCCAATGTGCTGGCGCTCCAGGCGCAGCTAAAACAGCTTGGTCTTCACGTCGAACAGAGCGGCGTGATGGACAAGTCGACCGAAGGCTATGTCATGGCGCTGCAGACCGGTGGGGGTCTTGGCGCTGATGGTGTCGTCGGTCCAAAGACGCTGGATCAGCTGCTGAAGCTGGATCAGTCGCCGCAGAAGCCGGCACCAGGAAACGGCCAGGCCGCGAATCCCGACAACGTCGATCACATGCCCGACGATCCCAAGCTCGCGGCAGTGTACCTATACAACCAGCAGCGACTCAAAAACGCCAAGACCGAACTAAACGACGAACAAAAACGCGACATGGACCAGTTCATCAAGAACTG
>DAORGN010000299.1:0-4366 GCA_035340095.1 Pseudomonadota bacterium
TCGCCGTCATCGCATCGCGCTCCTCACGCCCGCCTTTGGACAGCCGGTCGACAAGCTCACGCAGACGCGACACCTGCCGCTGAAGATACTCTGTGCGGCGGGTCTGGTCGACGGCTTTGCCGGTGATTTCGGTGACGTGGTTTTGCACATCCTGAATCGATCGCGTCACATACGCCGAGCTGCGCGCCTGTTCGTCTGTGGCCGAAGCAATCGACTTCGACATCGCCGCCGAGTTGCGCAGCCGCGACAAGATGTCGGTCATCGTCTTGGCGGCTTCACTCGCTTGCGACGTTCCGGCTTCCACTGCATCGGCACCAGCGACGGCAGCTCGACGGGCAGCGTGGGCTCCTTCAGCGACGGCTTGGATCAGGTTGTCGATGCTGCCTGCCGAGTTGGCGGTGCGACGCGCGAGATCCTTGATTTCATCCGCGACGACGGCGAAGCCACGACCTTCGGCACCGGCCTGGGCGGCGATGATGCTGGCGTTGAGCGCGAGCAGGTTGGTTCGCTGCGTTAGCTCGGTGATAAGGTGCAGCACGTCGCCGATTTCACCGACGCGCTTTTCCAGTTCCTCGGTGACGGACCCGATGGCGCGCGACGCTTCGCGGATGTGCTCCATGCCGGTGAGGCTCTCTTGCAGCACTTGGGTGCCGCGCTCGGCGTCGACACCGGCCTGCTCTGCCAGACTCGCGGCGGTGATCGCGGTTTCGCGCACCCGCGAAATCGAATGCTTCATTTGGAGCATCGCGCTCGCCGTCGATGATGTGGTGTCAGACAGGGTATCGGCGTGCTTGGCAATGTCCGCGGTGGCGCTCGCGACTTGGCCGAGGCTGTCCGATGTCAGGGCCACGACACGCTCGGCTTCTTCGACGGTGGCGGTGGCATCTTGGACGCTCGACGTGAGCCGTTGACAGTTGGCCGATGCATTGCGCGCTTCGTCTCGGCTCTGTTCGGCTTGACTGCTCGATGCGGCAAATCCGGCCAGCACTTCGCGCAGGATCTGCCCGGCTTCCTCGATGTCGCGAACCTGCGCCGTCAGCGTGCGCGAAAGCCCGGCGCGCGTCTGTGAAACATCCGTCGAAGCCCGCTCGACCACCGACGCTGCGCTTTGCAGCAGGTTCACTGCCGATGTCAGCCGCTCGGCTTCGATATCAAACGCGCGGCCCACCATCGCAATGTCGTCAGGAACCAGAGCGCCTATCCGCACGCTCAGCTCGCCTTGTTCGATCCGGCTGGTCGCTTCGGTCAGCTGATCCATCCGCCGTCCGAACGTCGACAGCACATAAATTGCAGCAATTGCATATGCAAACAGCGCCGCCCCCAGCACACCCAGCACGATCCACAAGCTGGTTCGGTAGTCGGCCACTTGATCGCGCAGCGACGACGCCAGCGTAAGTTCAGCCATTTCGGCAGAGCCGGGAATCGCCACCGATCGACGAGCGATCGAAAACTCAATGCTCGCCAGACGCTGCGTCACATTCTGCGCCAGGTTGCTATAGCGCTTCTGGTCGGCAAGCAGCAGCGACAACTGTTCGCCTTCGGCCCCACTGCGCGTGCCAATGAAGAGCTGATCGCGAAGCTTTAGCACCGCAAACAGAAGCCGCGGGTCATTGTCGACGGTGCTGTTGAGCAGCGGTGCCAGGTTTTTTTCCGGCGAAATCTTCAGCGCCTCAGTCAAAAGCGGCGAGTGCGCCAGATCCGAAGCGCGGCTGTCGGCGTGCGACTGCGAAAGCCGCTGCGAGATGTCTTTGAGCCAGTTGTTCCCGACGATAGACAGCGTGCTTAGCAAAAACAAAAGCACGATGAACGGCGGCAGAATCAGCTTGAAACGTAAGCTCGTGTTCGGACCAAACAGCTGGTTCATCTTCTCTCCCGCCGCTTCTGGCGGTCTCTTCTAAGAGCCGGTTGTCGTCCCCGGCTCGATGGGCTGGGTTAGGTGCGGCACCCGCGGACCGTGGGCCGCCGCAAAATCAATCGCTTCGTGATACCCAGCATCGGCATGCCGCAGCACACCCATCGCCGGATCACTGGTTAATACACGCTCAAGCCGTCGCCGTGCGGCGTCCGTTCCATCGGCAACCACGACCATCCCGGCATGCTGGGAATACCCAATGCCAACGCCACCGCCGTGATGGACCGAAACCCAGGTCGCTCCGGCAGCGCAGTTGATGAGCGCGTTTAGGAATACCCAGTCGCTCACCGCGTCGCTGCCATCACGCATCGCTTCGGTTTCGCGGTTGGGGGAAGCCACCGATCCGGAATCCAAGTGGTCGCGTCCGATGACAAGCGGGGCCTTGAGCTCGCCGCGGGCCACCAGGTCGTTAAAGTAGGTGCCAACCCGCGCACGCTCGCCGTAGCCGAGCCAGCAAATCCGTGCCGGCAGCCCCTGAAATTTCACCCGTCGGCTCGCCATCGAAAGCCAGCGACGCAGGTGCGCTTCGCTCGGGCTGCCCTTCATCACTTCCAACACGGCGGCGTCGGTGCGTTCAATGTCAGCCGGATCTCCCGACAGCGCCGCCCAGCGGAATGGGCCTTTGCCTTCACAAAACAGCGGCCTTATGTACGCGGGCACAAAGCCCGGCATCGCCGCAAACAGCGACGAGCGGTCCAGTCCGTGCGCAGCCGCCTGAGGATGCAGCAGCGCTTGGCCGCGGACGTTGTTGCCATAATCGAAAAGCTGGGTGCCAGCTTGGCGCAGCTGCAGCGATGCCACAAGCTGGTTCACCATCGAAAGCCGCGCCCGTTCAATGTACCTTTCGGGGTCACTTCGGCGCAGCGCTTCCGCCGCCGCCAAGTCAAGCCCCGCCGGCACATAACCACCCAGCGGATCGTGCGCCGAGGTCTGATCGGTCAAAAGGTCGGGCACCACGCCGCGACGGACCAGCTCGGGCAATACGTCGGCGATGTTGCCGCACAGACCGACCGACAGCGGACGCTTTGCCGCTTGCGCCGCCCTGACCCGCGAAAGGGCGTCGTCGAGATCGCGCGCTTCTTCATCCAAATACGCTTGCTCGACGCGACGCCGAATCCGCGACGCATCAACATCAATGCCCAAAAACACACCGTCGTTGAGCGTCACCGCCAGCGGCTGCGCCCCGCCCATGCCGCCAAGCCCCGCCGACACCACCAAACGACCAGCGAGCGTTCCGTCGAAGTGCTTGCGCGCCGCGGCGGCGAACGTCTCGAACGTGCCTTGCAAGATGCCTTGGGTGCCGATGTAGATCCACGACCCGGCGGTCATCTGCCCGTACATCATGAGCCCAAGCGCTTCGAGTTCCCAAAAGTGCTGCCAGTTCGCCCACGCTGGCACCAGGTTCGAGTTGGCCAAAATCACCCGTGGCGCGTCGGCATGGGTCTTGAGCACGCCGATGGCTTTGCCCGACTGCACCAGCAGCGTTTCGTCATTTTCGAGCGAAACAAGCTCGCGGATGATGACCTCGAGCGCTTGGTGGTTGCGCGCCGCCTTGCCCGTGCCGCCGTAGACCACCAAATCTTGTGGCCGTTCCGCGACGGCAGGATCGAGGTTGTTGCAGAGCATCCGCAGCGCTGCTTCTTGGCCCCAGCCTTTGCAGTGCAAGGTGGCGCCCGTGGGGGCAGCGAGCGTTCCGGTACGACTGGCCTGTACCGCCGACTTTATGAAGCCTTCCGTGGGGGTAGCGATAGACATGGCCAGATATTACGCGAGTCTAGAATATCATCACTTGCTAGCCTGCTCCTAGCTTGGCATTTGCAAGGCGGCGTCGGTTTTGTGGGAAAGTGCCCCGCCAACCACCGCGCGTGCGGGCAAGCAGCTTGGCGGCGGTAGAAATTTGATATGCTCGCCGAAGCCAAGGTCGCGCCCTCGCCCGCCAGAGCATCCAAACCATGTTGCTGGCGGTCAAAAACAAGGGTCGGACCACCCAAAGGCAACCGAGGAGAGAACACAGGCGATGCCAAAGATGTCGTTTCGCGAAGCGCTCAACCAAGCGATGAGCGAGGAGATGGAGCGCGACCCCCGCGTGTTTTTGATGGGCGAAGAGGTCGGTCACTACAACGGCGCCTACAAGGTGTCGCAGGGCATGCTCGCCCGTTTCGGGGAAAAGCGCGTCATCGACACCCCGATCGCCGAGTGTGGCTTTGTCGGAATTGGCGTCGGTGCGGCGATGGTCGGGCTGCGTCCCATCGTCGAGCTGATGACGTTTAACTTTTCACTGGTTGCGATCGACCAGATCGTGAACAGCGCCGCCAAGATTCGGCAGATGTCGGCGGGCCAGCTCAGCGTCCCGATGGTCATTCGCGGGGCCGGTGGGGCCGCCCATCAGCTCGGCGCGCAGCACTCGAACTGTTTCGAGGCAATGTACTGCAACGTGCCGGGACTCAAAGTCGT
>DAORGN010000300.1:0-4327 GCA_035340095.1 Pseudomonadota bacterium
GGCGAAAACGCATGCTTTGACAGGGAACCCAGACCGCGTCGTCGACTTTTCGTGGACTCAATCGGGCTTTCGACGGGCAATGCGGCAGCGACGGGCGCAGATGCGGCAGGTCTCGGCGGTGGTGATGTTGCGGCAGATTCGGGCGGCTTTGGATCGGCGGGTGCAGCGGCTGGTTTACGGGACTGCGTGGTGGGTTTGGTCGATGCTGCGGACTTGTTCGGTCCAGCGGGTGCCGTTTTTACCTTGGCTTTGACCGGCTTCGCCTTTTTCGTGGGCGCAGGGGCAGGGGTCGACGGCGCAGTCTTGGCGCGTCGGCTCGGGGTCTTGGCTTTGGAAGCGGACGCAGCGGCCCGCGGCTTGGCAGTCATGGCACAGAAGCGAGCCGCTACACTGCCAGGCCCGTCCCTGGTCGCGACTAGCTGTTGAGAGCGTTTTTTAACACCTGACTCGGCTTGAAGGTCAGGACGCGCCGCGCCGAGATGGTGATCTCGTCGCCGGTCTGCGGGTTACGACCGATGCGCGCATTTTTATCTCGGACTACCAAATTTCCAAAGCCCGAAAGTTTGATTTTCTCGCCCTTGGCGAGGGTGTCCTTGATGATGTCAAACACGGCCTCGACAATCTGCGAGGCATCTTTCTTCGAGAAGCCCCCGACGCGCTCATACACATTCTCGATGATGTCAGCCTTGGTCATCGTACGGCGTTCTTGCATCGCTCACCCCACCTGTCTGGGTAGAAAGCCTGCGTTACGTCTCGACTGGGTAGAGCCCCCCTCTATCCAGTCGTAATTTGAATTACCAAAAGCCCCCTGACATCCCGCACACGAGGCCGCTTTTGACCTGGCTGCGCGGGGAAGCACTGCTGTGGTTGGCCCATCCTGCCGGCCCCCCAACGACGACGGTGCTTCGACTTTTTAGCCTACCGACGGGAGAGCACGATGTCAAAGCAATTGTTGAAGAAATATGTATCGGAGGATACGAAACGCGGTTCGGCAGCGGGCGCAAACCCGTAGGGGATCGTGAGGGCTGGACGTACAAATGGCTTGTATTTCGAGACCGCCTGCGCATGATGACGCGCGAGGAGTTTTTGAGAGCATGGCCAAGTCACGTACCCCGGTTGAGCCCCCGAGCCCACCGCCCAATGGACACCGTCAGAACGGTTCAAAAAGCCAGGCGGCTTCGGGTCCCAAAAAAGGCTCAGGTCCATCAAAAGGCAGCGTCGAAAAATTTTACGCCGAGCTGGATCGCTGCTGGCAAGTGATGGAATCGGGCGACATTGAGGAGGCAAAGCGGGCGGCGCTCAAGCTGCTGCGCTCCGACGGAGATTCCCCGGAACTGTATGTGCTTTTGGGCATGATCTCAGCTGCGGAGTGCAACACCGACGAAGCCTTGTCGCACTATCAGCACGCCAGCGACATCGACCCCGAATACGTCGAACCGCTGCTGTGCGCGGCAGAGCTGTATCTGTGGGACATCGAAGATTTCGAAAAAGCCGTCGAGCTGTGTGAGACGGCACTCGATCACGCCGAGGAAGAGGAAGAGTTTGTCGAAGCGCTACTGCTCAAGGCGGAAGGCGAGGCGCTGCTCGGCAAAGAGTCCGCGGCGTATGCATCGCTGTCGGAGCTGCCCGACATTTTGCTCGGCGATCACAGCTACCATGTGCGGGCGGGGCGGCTCTTGCTTGATTTGGGTCATCCCGACGATGCCGAGAGTCATTTCCAGCGTGCGCTCGAAATCCAGCCGACAGATCCCGATTCGCTGCACGGGCTCGGCCTGTGTGCGAGCGAGCGCGGCGATCGAAAAGGAATGATCGGCTACTACCAAAAAGTGCGTGCCGCAGATCTGAAGCTGCCGACGCCACCGTGGGGAATTTCGCACGAGGAGTTTTCGAAGCTGATCGGCGAAACGATGGACAAGCTGCCGGAACAGATCCGCAAGTTGATCGCCAATGTGCCGGTCATTGCGTCGGATTATCCGTCGGCAGAGCAGGTTGCGGACGGGACCGATCCGCGCATCCTGGGTCTGTTTAGTGGCGTTCCTTACGGGGACAAACCGACGGTGGGCGGCGTGCCTCACCTCGATACGATTCTACTTTTTCAGCGAAATCTCGAGCGAGTGGCCCTGTCCCACGAAGAGCTGGAGCACGAGATCGAGATCACGCTGGTTCACGAAGCGGGTCACTTCTTCGGCCTGTCCGAAGAGCAGCTTGACGCGCTCGGTTTTGCATAAAACCCGCCTTGGGCCGTGCGCGCCGGCGTCGCTGACGTCGTCTGCGCTGGCTGTCCCGCGCCTCAGCCGCCTTCCTCGCTGTGCTTGACGAGAAAACGGTATTTTTTGCTGGGAATCTATCTGCTCTTTTTTGCTAGGATGCCCGGCGATGAAAGTTGCACTGTTTTTCGACGGCAAAAACTTCTATTCAGGTTGGCGTGAGCGGGCTGGACGTCAGCCGCTCGATTTCACCGCACTGTCGCGCTGGCTGGTGCGTCGCGTCGGCGGTAGCGTTCTGTGGGGCGCTTACTATTACACCGGCATCGAGACGGGCAGTCCCATCGCTGGTTCCGGGCAAGCGGCACTGACGAGCTTCCTCGACAACCTCGAGATGCTGCCTGGCTACTTTGTGCAGCGCTTTAGCCGCCGCACCAAGAGCTATCACTGTCGCGAGTGCCAGGCCGAAAACTACTACACCCAAGAAAACGAAGTCGACACGACGATGGTGGCCGATATGCTTCGGCTGGCTGCCGTCGGTGCATTCGATATTTTGGTGCTGATGTCGGGGGATGCCGATCACGCTCCAGCCGTCGAGGGCGTGCGGGCGTTGGGTCGTCAGGCCTATGTCGCGACGTGGGGCGGAATTGGTCTGTCGCGGCGGATTCGTCGGGCGGCGTTTGATCACATTGACCTGTGCGACTCGCTTGGGGACTGTGGCCGACAGTGGCCGACGGGCGAGGGCGAAGACAATGGATCGCCGATTATCCTGACCGGAACCCCGCAGATTACGCAGGGCGAAGACACCGGCCCACCGTCGGTGCCGCCGATTTCTGACAACGAAGAAGTTGCCGCGACGGTGCTGCTCGACGAGGTGCGGCGCGCCGAAAGCAAATTTCCCCTTGGCTACGTCGGCGTGAATTTTTTTGTGACGCGCTGGCAGGCCAGTCAGCTTGATCCCGATCCCGACGTTCGTCGTCGTCTGATCGACAAGCTGGTGCGCGAAGATCGGATCGAGCTGTACACCACCGAAGATGGCACCAAGGCGATGCGGGTGCGCAAGGCTTCGTCGCAGTCTCCTCGTGATCAGGAACGCAATGGCGCGGACATTTGAGACGCCGAAAGGCACGCGCGACTTTCTGCCCGAGGAGATGCGCATTCGCAATGCCGTGTTTGAGCGGCTGCGACGGGCATTTCGGCTGTTTGGTTTCGACGAGCTGGATACTCCGGCGTTTGAGTATCTGGAAGTGCTCACGCTCAAGTCGGGACCGGCTGCCGAGCGCGAAATTTATTCGTTTACCGACAAAGGCGATCGGCGGCTGGGTCTGCGCTTCGACCTGACCAGCTCGACGGGACGTTTTGCAGCGTCGCATCCCGAGCTAAAACGTCCCATCTACCGCTACCAGATCGGCAAAGTCTGGCGCTACGACCGTCCGGCGGCGGGGCGCTACCGCGAGTTCTATCAAGCGGACGCTGACATCATTGGCAGCTACTCGATGGACTGCGAGGTCGATCTGCTGCTGCTTGCGACGACGGTGCTTAAGGAGTTTGGGCTCCACGACTATCGCTTCGTTCTCAATCACCGCAAGATCCTCGAAGCGCAGCTTCGCCGGGCTGGAATTCCCGTCGACAAAAAAGCCGACGCACTGCGAGCGCTCGACAAGTTCGACAAAATTGGGCGCGAAGCGATGATCACCGAGGCCAAAAACTACGGCATCGACGAGTCGTCGTTTGTGGCGTTTATCGAACAGCTTGGGATTTCTGCCGATTCGACGGGAACGTCGGGGAATCTGGCCTATCTGGAACGCACAGAGGCGCTGCTTGCCGATGATCCCGATGGAAAAAAAGCGACGGTTGAGCTGCGCTACATTGTCGAGCGTGCGACGGAGCTCGGTTTTGCCGATCGGCTAACGGTCGATCCGACGCTGGCCCGTGGACTTGACTACTACACCGGGCCGATTTTCGAGGCCAAAGCCCACGTCGAAAAGTTTGGCACGACGCTCAGTTTTGCCGGTGGTGGTCGCTACGACGATCTGATTGGGCTTTATGGCGGGCAAGCGCAAGGCGCGGTCCGTTTTTCGTTTGGTGTCGAGCGCCTGATCGATCTGCTCAAAGAGCAGGTG
>DAORGN010000301.1:0-4265 GCA_035340095.1 Pseudomonadota bacterium
CTACAGCTGGCCGTGGATTTTTTATATCAACCTTCCCGTCGGTGCGCTCGCGCTTGTGATGGTGACGCGATTTGTCCATGAACCGGAAGACATCCGCGCCGCGAACCAAGCAGCAGCGGCACAGCAGCGCAAAAATGTCGACTGGATGGGAATCGCGCTTCTGTCGGTCTGTCTGTCGACGATGCAGTACGTACTGGAAGAGGGAGCGCGCAATGACTGGTTCGAGTCGCGGCTTATCACCGGCTGCGCGATTGTCGCACTGGTCACGCTGGTCGGTTTCGTCCTGCGCGAGCTGTCCACGCCGTCGCCGGTTGTCGATCTGTCGCTGTTCAAAAATTCGGTGTTTTCATCGGGAACGCTGATTGGGTCGGTGATGTTCGCGATGCTGATGGCGATGACGTTTCTTCTGCCTTTGTTTATGCAGGAAATGCTCGGGTTCACAGCGACGCAGTCGGGTCTGGCGCTGATGCCGCGCTCGCTGGTGATGATTGTCGCGATGCCTATCGTCGGACGACTTTACAACCGGGTGTCGCCGCGTCTGTTCATCGGTTTCGGAATCCTGCTATTTGCCGCCAGCGCATATCAAATGAGCCACTACACGCTCGATACCACCGCGCGGAGCGTCGTCAGTGTGCTCTTGCTGCAAGGCGTCGCATTTGCGTGTCTGTTCATCCCGCTGACGACGGTGGCGCTGAGCCAAGTACCGCGGCTCAAAATGGCGGATGCGGCGGGGCTCAACTCTCTGCTGCGGCAGATTGGCGGCAGCATGGGACTTGCGATTTTTGCGTCGCTGATCAGCCGTTTTGCGACCCAAGCCAAGTACGCGATGGTCGCGAATCTTGTGCCAGGTCGACCAGAAGTGCTGTCTCGACTGGCGGCGATGAAGCAGTTCCTTATGTCCCGCGGTGCCGACTTGGCGACGGCGGAAATTGGGGCCAGGCGAATGCTGGGTGGCCTTGTGATGCAGCAAGCGATGGTGCTGTCGTTTGAAAAGCTGTTCCTTTTGGCGGGCATCGCCTTTTTGTGCGTGCTGCCGCTGATTTTCTTTCTGCGCGCGCCACAGCTCAAGACCACGCGAGTCGCCGCAGATGTCCACATTGAGGCGTAAATCATGGAAGCTCACGAGAGTCCATCTGGGGCCGCGGCTCCTGTCTTGTCTGCGACGGTGCCGCCGATCACTCCCAAGCGCAAACCACTGCCGATTGTGCTCGCGCTTTTTGCACTGATTGGCGGTGGTGTCACGGCGTATTCCTACCTGTCCGCGGGTTCGGAATCGACCGACGCGGCGCAGGTGGCCGCCGACATGCTGCCCGTCGCAACCCGCGTTTCTGGACAGGTGGTCAGGGTCCACATCGCGGAAAACCAACTGGTGAAAAAAGGGGATCTGCTGGCAGAGCTAGACAGCCTGGATTACGAAGCGCGGGTCAAGCAAGCCGAAGCAGAGCTTGCCACCGCGCAGGCGCAAGCGCAGGCAGCGTCCTCGCAAGTTCAGGTTGTCGAAGCCAGCTCACGCGGGGGACTGCTCAGCGCCAAAGCACTGGTATCGGGGACGGCAGCAGGGGTTGGCAGCGCAGCGGCCCAGATCGCTTCGGCGCGGGCGACGGTGATGCGGGCGGAAACGGAAATGCGCAAAGCCAAGCTCGATCTGGAACGAGCGCGTGAGCTGCGGGCGGCCAATGCGGTTCCGCAAGAACGTCTCGATGCAGCGCAGATCGCATTTGATTCATCGCAAGCGGCGGTGGCGCAAGCACAGGCCCAGCTCGCTGTCGCGCGTGAATCCAAGCTGTCGGCAGAGACGCGGGTGCGGGAAGCCAAAGGCCGCTTGGATCAGAGCGCGCCCGTCGATGCCCAGCTTGCCGTGGTCAAAGCGCAAGCCGACTTGGCCAAAGCACGGGTGCGATCCGCCGAAGCGATGCTCGATCTGGCGCGACTTCAGCTTTCGTACACCAAAATCGTCGCGCCAAGTGATGGCATCGCATCCAAGCTGACGGTGCATGAAGGACAGCTCGTCGGACAAGGGCAGCCGATTATCGAACTGGTCCCGACGGCAACTTACGTCGTCGCAAACTTCAAAGAAACCCAGATCGGCAAGATGAAGCCGGGCCAGACCGCCGAAGTGAAAATCGACACGTATCCGGGTCGAGCATTCGAGGCCAAAATCGAAAGTCTGGCGGGCGGCACCGGCGCAAGTTTTGCCCTGCTGCCCGCGGACAATGCGTCGGGGAACTTCGTCAAAGTCGTGCAGCGTGTGCCGGTGCGGCTTGTTTGGGCAAGTCCACCAAAAGATGTGACGCTGCGCGCCGGCCTGTCTGCCGAAGTGACCGTTCACGTTGGGAAGTGACCATGCGCACGATGTTTCGTCATGTGACGCGCGCACATCGCGCCGATCGATTCTTGTCGCTTCTGTTGGGCGTCGGACTGGCCACTGGGACGGGAACAACTGGGGCATTGGCGACGGAACAGGCCAGCAGGACGGACACCCGACTGCTCAGCGTTGCGGAAGCCGAAAAACGCGCGCTCGATTCAAACCCGAGTCTGTTGTCAGTCGAGGCCAAGCAGCGTGCAAACCAAGCCCTGACAAACGCTGGAATCAGCCGAATGCTGCCGTCGGTGTTTTTGAGCGACGAATACCAGCACTGGAACCAGCCTTTTGTCATCGCGTTTGGACCGCAGACGCTGCAAGCGCGCGACGCCGACACCAACACGTTTTCGGCCAGCGTCAGTCAGCCGCTGCTGGGACTGGTCAAGCTCGTCGAGGAATATCGAGCGCAGAAGCTTGCGACGAAGGCGACGGAAGCGCAGATCAAAGTGGTGCAGGCAGCGGTGCGCAAAGGCGTGCGAATTGCGTTTTTGCGTCACTTTGAAGCCAAAGCGATGGAAGAAATCGCGCAGCAGTCGGAAAAAGAGCTAAGCGAGCAAGTCACGATTGCCGAAGCCAAGCTCAAGGCCGGTGTGCTGACCCATGCGGACGTTCTGCGGGTCAAGGTCGCCGTCGCCAACGCGCAGCAACAAGAGATCGTCGCCCACACCCAAGCCGAAGTCGCCAGGGTCAGCATTCTGGTCGCGATGGGTGGTTCGCCCGACGATGGTGTGCAATTGCAAGCGCCGACGGAACTTCTTCTGACATCTCGCGGGGAAGTCGGGGCGTATGGCGAATCGCTGTCGCGGGCGTGGCAAGCGCGTCCCGAGCTTCAGACGGCTCGGCTGGTGATCGACGCCCGGCAACATCAAGAGCGGTCGCGGCTGTGGTCGCTTCTGCCGGACATCAATGCCGAAGGTGGCTACGTCCGCATCGACGGACAGATTTTCGCGCCGCAGAACTCGGCTTTCGTCGGTGTCAAAGCAAGCTGGCCGATTTGGACGTGGGGTACAAGCTGGTTTGGCTATCGCGCCGCGCAGGCCGAAACGGAGTCAGCGCGTCAGGAGCTCGCGGCCCAAAAACGCCAGGTCGCAAACGAAGTCGCGTCTGAGCTGTCGCAATCCGCTGCGGCTCGAAGCGCCGTCCGCGTCGCTGAACAGTCGATCACAAGCGCGCAAGAAGCGTATCGAGTCACCGACGCACTCGTCAAAGCGGGGAGCGCGACGACGACGGATCTGCTCGAAGCGCAGTCGGCGCTTGCCCAAGCGCGGCTCAATCTGGTGCGGGCGCAGTATCAGCTTGCATCGGCCTACGTTTCGATTCAGCACGCCATCGGCGACGAAAAATAGCCAGCACGCACGCCGCCGCGACCAGGGGTTTACAAGCAAGGAAACTCCTGTGATCATCGCCGCCATCCAAACACTGGAGACTCACGAGCATGACGACAACCCACACCCCGTCCGGCCAGCCGATTACCCTCGACAAGGCGACCGGCAAGCTGCACGTCCCTGCAAACCCCATCATCCCGTTTATCGAGGGTGATGGCACTGGCGCCGACATCTGGCGCGCTTCGGTCCGCGTCATGGATGCGGCGGTCGAGATTTGTTACGGCGGCGATCGCAAGATCGCGTGGCTGGAAGTCCTGGCCGGTGAAAAAGCCTTCAAGCAGACCGGCAACTGGCTGCCCGACGCGACCGTCGACGCATTCCGCGATTACCTCGTCGGTATCAAGGGTCCGTTGACCACGCCCGTCGGTGGCGGCATTCGTTCGCTCAACGTCGCGCTGCGGCAGATGCTGGACCTGTACGTCTGCCTGCGCCCGGTGCGCTACTTCCGCGGCGTGCCTTCCCCGGTGAAGCGTCCCGAGGCCGTCGACATGGTGATCTTCCGCGAGAACACCGAGGAC
>DAORGN010000302.1:0-4261 GCA_035340095.1 Pseudomonadota bacterium
GACCCGCAGCTTGCCTTTGCGAATCAGATACAGATAGTCGGGCAGCTCACCCTGTTCAAACAGCGTCCGTCCCGCCGGCAAGTCGACTTTTTCCGCCAGCGCCGCCACGTCGACGAGCTGCGCATTGGTCAGCGTTTCAAACAAACCAACATCTTTTAGAAACAGCACCGAATCCAGATGCCGTTCGATCGATTCGGGAATCGGCGGAAATGTCGACGTCAGACGAGGACAATCCGGATCGTACTTCAGCGAAGCAATCACCCACGGCTCGGCGGTCAGCTTCAACCACTCGACGGCACTTTCCGCCGTCTGACCTGCGGAAATCGACAGCGGTGGATGGAAAAATTCCGGCTGCCACGGCTGCGTCTCGTCGAGCAGCTTGAGACTGGCATTGACGATCGGACCCGGCTTAAACAGCGTTCGCAAAAGCTCGCGCGCTTGATCGCGGTGCGGCGAGTTGGGCGAGCGCAGCGCCTTGAAGATGTGGACCATCGTGTCTTTGGGCGACAAAAGTGCCAGCGTCTGCGCCACACGCTGCTGCGCCGCATCGATCTGTGCGTCGATCTCTCGGTACAATAGCCCGTTTGGCCGCACCCGGTCTTTGAGCAGCTCGCGCGCTCTTTGCATGTGCAGACCCCAGCGCAGCTCCGACAGCACAAAGCTCTGGATCACGTCGGCAGTCAGCGGCGGCAGGTTCAGCACGCGACGCAGACGGTTCAGCGATTTGAGCGCTTCCAGCTGCGCGTTGCGGTCGGCATGACGAACATGGTCCAGCAGACACTGCACGCCGGCCTGCGACGGAATCAGGCCCAATGCACGCAGCAGGTGTTGACGAACCACCGTCGAGATATCCGGCGAATCAAGCTGCGCGATGATGTTCGGAACGATGCTTTCGCCACAGCTTGTCAGCGCACGCACCGCGACGTGGGCCATCGACGGTTCCGTCAGCGCCGCCCACAGCGGCTTGCGCGCCCGGTCGTCCTCGAATGCCGGCAGACAGCTAAGCGCTTCGCGACGGACCGCAATGTCATCGTCGCCAAGACGCGCCAGGACCGCGGGCAAGAACTCGCCGACTTTGTGCTCGTGGACCAGCCGCAGTGCCGCGGTGATCTCCTCGGTGCTTTGGCTGTTTAGCATCGCCTCGAGCGCTCGTCGGGCGACTTTTTGGTGACGCACATCCTCGGAACGCAGCAGCACCGCCATCGCCGCGGTACGAAGTGGCAAGTTCGGCACCGTCAGCCAGCGCGCCGTATCGTCGCCAATGAGTGCCGCCCCAAGTGGACCCGCAGCCTCGAGGATCGCCTGCCGTTCGCTGTCCGACAGATCGGGCAAGATCCAGCGCTGCTTCAGGTGGGTTTCGAGCGTCTGGTCGGGTTCGTCGGCAAGCCAGCGCAGCGCAGCAATCCGCACCGGTTCCAGTTTGTTGGTAAGCCGCGTCTGCATCGCCTTGGCGACGAGATTCGATCGCTGGGTCCGCAAAAGATCGAGCGCCAGTTCCCGCGAGCGCGGACTGCCGGTGTCGATCGCCTCGAGCAGCACGCGCAGACGCGGACCGTCGATCATCGGCACCAGGTTTTCCGCCGCTTCGGTCGTCCCCAGCGCTTCGACAGAGCCTTCTTCCAGCGTCTCGCGCAGCGTCTGGGCGTAAATCGATCCCCAGCGCGTCGACAGCATCGTCACCAACACCGCCAAAATGATCGCGATTCCGGTGAGCAGCGACGGATTTATCGACGCCGACTTGGCAATAAACAGAAGCAGCGCACCGACGGCTTTGATAAACGGCGACATGATGCCACCGAGAACCAGCAAAAGCGTCGGGCGAATCGTCGGGGACAGCGCCGCAACCAGACAGGATTCCGCCGGCCTGTGCAGCGCCGGACGCAGCGTTTTGTCGAGGAACAGCGCCATCACGATGACCCACACCGACAGATCCGCGGACCACTGCGCACCGACGGTGGCGTAGAAATAAACACTCATGCAGGCGCCGATCGTTGCCGGCAGGATTGCAAGCGCCAGCCCGACGCCCCACCGTTCCAAAACCGGCGTCGTCACCAGCGTCTGCGTCGCAAAACCGCCAATCGACGCCACCGCGAGCATCACCGACGTAATCGAGTTGATGGTTTCCTGCGGCCAAGCGTCCTGCATCGCCGCATTGGATTCGTACTGGACCAGCGCGCCGGTCCAGATGATGCCCGCCGTCCCCAGGATCATCCAGCGCACGAGCGGCACCGTGAAAATCTGCCGCAGGTGGCTCTGCTGATTCACCGTCGAGCGTCGCTTGGCCGGAGCCCGCGCCGCATAATCCATTCGGACCAGCGCACTTGCGACAAGCCAAGCCAGCGCCGACACCCAAATCAGCCAATGGGACTTTAGCTTCACAAATTTGAGTGTGATCGGAATCAGCGTGCCAGCGACGAGACCACCAATGCTCCCCCAGGCGCCGAGTCTGGGCAGAAGCCAGCGAATCTGCGCCGCCTCAAGTGGCGCTTGGAAATAGGTCCACGTTGCCGCAACACCGACGGTGGTGGCAATTTCGACCAGCAGATACAGCACAAACGTCGACGCCGATGTCTGCTTCAGGTTCCACGTCGCTGCCACCGCAGTCAGCCCGCCGAGCGTCAGCAAAATGATTCGCAGCGCCCCCGCCGCCGGTCGCTTGCGCAAAAGGTAGTTCAGCCCCAGCGTCGTCAGTGCCGTGAGCAAACTGCCAAACAGCATGGCCAGCGGAATGTCCGGCTTTTTGTGATTGGTCAGAAACATCGCCGTCTGAAACGACGTCGACAAAACGACGTTGAAAATCACAACGGCAGCCAACCAACGAAGGCTTCGCTCGGTCTCTTTCAGACGGGCGGCAGGGCCCTCAGCTTGGGTCATGTCCCTCCCTGCCAGACCTGCCCAAAGTGGCTCGACGGAGCAATGCGCAGAAATGGCGGAAGATCCACCAAGCCGGATGCGCATGCACAACAAGCCGGGGCAGCAGAGAGGTTACGTGCCCAATGCGAGCAAGACATTCTTTACTAAGGCAATTTTACTGTTCTATCTCGGCAATTGGAAGCGTCGGCTCTGCGCGGACTTGCAGTGTTTTTGCAAAGCCAAAAATCGCGATGCCGATAGAACGAACGCGAGGAAAGCGAAAGTGGCAGGGTGGCGAGCTGCGTCGTGTGGATTTGACGCACTGCGTCCGACGGAAAAGCTCAGAGAAGATCGACCGATTGGAGCAGCTCCGGATGAAAGTTTTTGCGCGGCATCACCAGGCTGCTGTGGTGGGTCTTTGTGCGAGACGTGATCACCTCGACATCTGGGCTGACCAGCGAACCGACCACCTCTTCGTCTTCGCCAAAGGTGTAATCGGTGCGGTCTTTGTAGGTGACTGTGTGGGAACCCTGCGCACTTCGTACCGAGTTATCAGCAGTCGGTGCGGTCGTTTGCGCAGAAGCGGTCAAGGCGGGCAAAGCAGCAAACAGCAGTGCAAGGACAGTGGTTCGCATAGAAGGTCTCCTTGGCCTGGGGCGTTGCGCTTGGTCCGCTGACTCGCCCCTCCGTCGAGTCAAACGTCAAGCGATACCGGCCCCAAACGAACAACTGGGGCCAAGGATCTCCGCTGCGAAAAACTTTCCCGTCCGACTAGAAGTGCGACGGCGGACGGACGCAGGGCTGCCACACACCCGGCACGCCGACCGCATCCCACGCCTTCTGCACCGCAGAGACTTCCTTGGTGCAGCGCCCATACAGCGTCTGCGCAGCCTGCGCCATCGCGTACCGAGCCTGTTCAAACGTCGAGCTTGCCGTCAGCAGCTTGCTGTTCGTCAGGTAGAAAATGCGCAGCGAGCTTTCGATGCCGATCGCCGGAACCTGGACGGTCGACTTGCCGCGCGGGTGGGTGCCGCCTTGGGTCATCAGCACATGCACCAAGTTCGGCATGCCGCTGTTGAGGTGAACACCGCCGCGGTCGGTTCCGCCGGGCATGATGCGCTCGGCGTACCAGTCTTTGCTTTGGCCGTCTTTGGTCGGATTGTCCATGAAGCGCAGCGAACCGCCGGGCAGCTTCGGTCCCGCGACTTCCTTGCCGAGCAGCCAAGTGTCCGCCGAGTGCTTGAACATCGCCGGATTGCCCATCGCGGTGCCGCCCGATGCAACCCAAGCCTCGACGCCCGATCCCATGATGTCGCTCATGCCTTCGTTGAGCGCGCCCGATTCGTTCTGGTACGTCAGGTTCGACGTCGTGCTCGTCACCGCGTGGGTGGTTTCGTGTGCCGTGACG
>DAORGN010000303.1:0-4248 GCA_035340095.1 Pseudomonadota bacterium
ACGCGCCGCCACCGTGACGGCCCCAGCCGCCGTAGGTATCGACGATGATCTTGCGACCGGTCAGACCCGAATCACCCATCGGTCCACCGACGACGAAACGACCCGTCGGATTGATCAGGAAGCGGGTGTTTTTGTCGAGCAGGTGCGTCGGGATTTCTTTGCGGACGACTTCTTCGATGATCGCTTCGGTCAGCGTCTTGTGGTCGATGTTCGGGGCGTGCTGGCTCGAAACGACCACGGTTTCCACCGCGACGGGGCGGTGGTTTTCATAACGGACCGACACTTGCGATTTTCCGTCGGGACGCAGAAACGGGAGTGTGCCGTTTTTGCGCACTGCCGCCAGCCGCCGTGACAGCCGGTGCGACAGCGAGATCGGCATCGGCATCAGCTCCTCGGTGTCGTCGCAAGCGAAGCCAAACATCATGCCTTGGTCGCCGGCGCCCTGTTCTTCAGGATTGAAGACGCCCTGACCGTCGACGCCGCGGGCAATGTCTGGCGACTGCTGTTCGACGGCGACCATAACGCCGCACGTCTTGTAGTCGAAGCCCATGTCCGAATCGGTGTAGCCGATCTCTTTGACGGTATCGCGGATGATCGTCGGAAAATCGAGGATCGCCTTGGTGGTGATCTCGCCGGCTACCATCACGAAGCCAGTCTTGGTCAGCGTCTCGCAGGCGACGCGGGAATGGCGATCCTGGGTCAAGCAGGCATCGAGCACTGCATCGGAGACCTGATCGCACAGCTTGTCGGGATGTCCCTCAGTGACGGACTCCGAGGTGAAGATGAAGGAAGACATGGGCTCTCCTAAACGAATCTCGTCGAGTAATGAAGGCCGTTTTTGTGCCAAAACCTGCTCAAAAGTCAACGTAAATGAAGCCTTGATCCTCAGTCCCTGCGAACAGCAGCAGCAGCAGCACCGCACAAGCGATGCAAGCGCCGAGAGCTATGTCGACGAGCAGTTGTCGCCGCCGCAGGTTCAAAAGCGGTTGGGTCGTGGGCTTCATTGCCAAGACTTTGGGGGTCAGGCAGCGGGCGGCTAGTCGATGGGCAGAAACTTGACGGTGACGATCTCGTATTCGCGGTTGCCACGAGGCGTCTTGACTTGCACCGTCTCACCGACGCGATGACCGATGAGAGCGCGTGCGACCGGCGAGGTGTAGCTCATCTTGCCGGCTTTGATGTCGCCTTCGTGTTCACCGACGATGGCGAACGTCTGCTGTTCCCCGGAATCGGTCTCTTCGATGGTGACGGTGGCGCCAAAGACGACCTTGTTGCCCGATAGTGTCGATGGATCGACGACATCGGCCAACGCGACCAGCTCCTCGAGCTTGCTCAGTCGACCTTCGTTGTGCGATTGGGCTTCTTTGGCAGCGCTGTACTCGGCGTTTTCCGAAAGATCGCCGTGCGCTCGCGCTTCTTCGATTGCCAAAACGATGCGGGGCCGCTCGATTTCTTTGCGCTGTTTGAGTTCTTCCTTCAGCGCCACGAGCCCCTTCTTGGTCATTGGGTACTTGTCGGCCATGCGGGACAGAGCATGCCTGGGACCGCGCAAACGATGCAAGCAGCAAAAACCGTCCGAAAATCCCGCTAAGATGCCGGCGTCGACATGCTCTCTCGGACAAAACCCAGCAATCTGACGCTCTGGCTTTCGGTGCTGGTCATCACGATCGTCACCGGCTTCCTTCACCGCGAGGTGCTGTTTCAGCGCGCCATCTATCACATGGACGACGCAGCGGATAACTACTATCCGGCCCGCGTCGCGTTTCGTCGCGCCCTGCACGAAGGGACGCTGCCGTCGTGGGAACCGGGTGCCATGTCAGGCTGGCCCCTGCTCGCTGACCCGTATTACGGCTATTTTTATCCGCCCAACGTGGTGTTTTATCTGGGGCCGCGCGCAGGTGAACCCCCGTCGGGGGATGCGGGTGGAGTGCCGTCAGGTCTCGGTTATTCGGCGGCGCTGCACATGTGGATTGCCGGGCTTGGGATGCTGTGGCTTTTGCGACGGCGCACGTCGTGGGCGGCGGCACTGTTTGGTGCGCTGGCGTTTGCGCTGTCGTCGTTTCTCGTCGTGCGGATTCGCCACATCATTTTTGTGCAAGCGATGGCGTGGCTGCCGTGGCTGCTGTGGGCCGTCGAACATCACCTGCAAACCCAGAAAAAGCGATCGCTCGCGGCAGCGGCGGCGTTTGCTGGACTGCTGCTGCTCGCTGGGGCGCACTCGCTGCTGCACTTTTTGCTGATGCCCGTCGTGGTGTACGTCGGCGGACGGATTGTTTCGTTTGCGCTTGCCCGACCTGCGGGTCAGCGACTGGGCTATGCGGCAAAGACGTTTGTGTGGGTCGGTTTGGCTGGGCTGTGCGGCTGCCTGATCGGCGCCATTGCGCTTTTGCCGACGCTCGTACAGATGCCGCTGACGGGGCGGGCGCTCGGGACCGATTACTATTTTGCGTCGACGTATGCGTGGCCAGAAACGAAGTACTGGCAGACGCTGCTGATGCCGGACATGGTCGGGCGCGGCGAGTGGCGAGGCGAGCCGTGGGTGGGCAAGTGGAACCACTGGGAAATCGCCGGTTATTACCAGGGCGTCGTGTCGGTGCTTCTGGCGATTCCGGGCGGGATTATCGGGTTTTGGCGACGGCGAACGCTGGCGACAGGCGATGTTTTGGCGGCGGGCGATGACAGCGGATCCGGTCTGGCAAAAGAACCCACGTTTTCCGTCGAGCTGCCCCTTTTGCTGCTGCTGTCCTTTGCGGCGATGTCGATCGCGCTTGGTGATCATGGCGCGCTGCATCCATGGCTGTTTCGGTACTTTCCGCTGTATGCGGCGCTGCGCTGTCCGTCGCGGGCGCTTTCGATCCTGGTCTTGACGATGCCGCTATTGTCGGCGATTGGTGCCGACGTTCTGCTCGGCGGATCGCGCGGCAAAAAGTGGTGGCTTTTGGGGCTGGGCGTGGCGCTTGCGCTTGCGGCCTGGTTCATCGGGATTCGCCATCAAGCCGAGCTGTTCCGTCAGGCCATGCTCGCGCCGCTTAGCAAACAGCTAGGTCTTTTGGCCAAAGCGCACGCCTCGCTGTACATCGCGTGTTTTGCCGGCGTGGCGCTGCTGCGAATCATCGGTCAGGCAGCCGGCCCGCTTTCGCTTCTGCTGTTGGCGGCGCTGACGGTGTCGGATCAAACGCGCATCGATCGCGGCTACCTGCACCCGCAGCCGATCGACTATGCCTACGGGACGGAACGTTTTTCGGCGGTGAACTGGCTGCTACAAAATCAGCCACCCGTCGCGTCATCCGATCCATCGTCGCCGCCGCTCTACGATCGCTTTGTTTCCGATCCGCGCGGACCGTTTCGTCTGCTGGCGCTGGGCGAAACCGTCGGTCGACCGAGCGCGGCTGGCTATGGGTCCATTCAGCTTTGGCGCTATTCCCACCTGCTCTACATCCTGAACCACGGGCAGCCGTATCCGCACCGACGGCTGAAAGAGGATTTGGCGGCGGCGATGTTGTGGCGGCTCGATTCGCCGCTCGTCGACATGCTCAATGTGCGCTACCTGATTGGTAGCTCTCCCCCGAGCCCCAAGTGGGTCGAGCGATTCCGTCCGCCGCTCGGTCAGCCGCCGCCCGCTCGTTACGAACCGTATTGGGACCCGCTGCTCGCGGTGTTTGAAAATACGCAGGTGATGCCGCGCGCGTTCGTCGCTTACCAGGCGCGGCTGGCCAGCACGCAGGACGAAGAAGCGCAGCTTGTCGCGCGGCCCGATTTTGATCCCCATCGCGAGATCATCCTCGGGCGTCCGTCGGGAAAAGATGCCAAGACGCAGCCGGTGCCCAGCATCGAAAACCAAAACCGAGCCCACAGCGTCGCGCAGATTGTTTCGCAAAAGCGTCACCAAGTGACGATCGATGCCACGGTGAGCGCGCCCGGCGTGCTGGTTCTCGCCGATGCGTATCATCCCGACTGGTCGGTGACGGTCGATGGGAAGCCTGACAAGCTGTGGCCGGTCAATTTGGCGCTGCGCGGGGTGCTGCTGTCGCCTGGTTCCCACCGGATCGAAATGCAATATCGCGATCGGGGGCTGCGGCTCGGGATGCTGCTCTCGCTGATTGGGCTTTTGGCGGCGTTGTGGCTTTACCGCTACGGCGCACGCAAAGATCGCGAGAAGGTTCATGTATAATCGCGTCTACTGCTAGGAGTCGACGTGCCTCGGATCTTTGTTTCTCAGAAGCGTGTGCAGCAGTGGACTGAAGAAGG
>DAORGN010000304.1:0-4222 GCA_035340095.1 Pseudomonadota bacterium
AATCTGTCCGCCCATGCTGTGACCGACCAGCATGAACTTGCGGCTCCCGACAGCATCGGCGACCGCCAAGACATCCTTGGCATACTGCTCAATGGTGTAGCCGCTCTGCGGACGACCCGACTTCCCACTGCCGCGCAAGTCGACCAGGATCAGGCGCAATCCCTCGGTATCCAGCGCCCCCACGAGATCGTCGTAAACGGCGCCAGACACCATCCAGCCGTGGACCAACATCACATCCCGTGGTCCGGCTCCAATCACGCGATAGGCGATACTGACATCTTGACTGTGTACAGAGTGACTATGCATGGGAGTCTCATCATACCGCGCATTGCCGATGCTTGGGTAGTTTCGAGTGAACTGCGGTATGATCAGACAGGTACTCGACGCCAAGCTGTGCCCGGTGGTGCAATCGCAGCGCAAGACTGCCGGAGATGAGCAGAGGCGGAACGGGGAAAAGCAAGGATGCGGTCATGGCAAAAAGCTCGCGCCGCCCGACCGGAACAGAAGGTCACGCCGAAACGACGCAGGAAATTCCTGCCCCGTACTACATCATTCGCGGTGGCAGCGCCGGACGGGAACGGCTGCGCATCCTGTCGCGGGTGATGCGCGACGCAACGTGCGGCTTGTTCGATCGGGTGGGCGCCCGTACTGGTTGGTCTTATCTCGATGTCGGCTGCGGCGGCGGTGATGTCACCCGTGAACTGGCCCGCCGCGCTGGCCCCCTAGGCCGGGTGGTCGGCGAGGACATCGACGAAGTAAAGCTTGCCATGGCCAGGCGGGAGGCGAGCGAACAAGGGTTCCCCCACATCGATTTCCGCTACCGCGACGTCTACGCCCCGCTCGCACCGTCTGAGCAGGCGACCCAAGGCGGCTTCGACTTTGTCTACGTCCGCTTCCTTTTGACCCACCTGCCAGATCCCCGCACTGCGCTCGCCCGGCTCGTCGAGCGGCTGCGACCGGGCGGCGTCCTTGTGGTCGAAGACATCGACTTCTCTGGCCACATCTGTCATCCCCCCCACCCCTCGTTTGACCGCTATCACCTGCTGCACATCGAATCGCAGCGACGACGCGGTGGTGATGCGATGATCGGCCCCAAGCTGCCCGCGATGCTCACCGATTCCGGCTTGGCTGATGTCCAGGTCCGCATCGAGCAGCCGGTGGGCAAAGATGGCGAGGTGAAGCTGATTCCGGCCATCACCATGGAAAACATCGGTGAAGCGGTGCTGCGCGATGGCCAATGCAGCCCCTCCGAGCTAGCGACCATCATCGAACAGCTTTACGCCATCGCCACCGATCGACAAACAGTGACCGGCATGCCCCGCATCTTCCAGACCTGGGGATACGCCGCGCCATAAGGCGTGTCCCAAACCGCCCGCGCTAACTGCCCGAAGAATCCGACTGGGTGGATGACTCGGCTGCAGCTTGCTCCGCGGCACGGGCGGCACGCCGACGGGCTTTGGCTTCGGCGCGGGCCTGCTCATCGGCAAGCGCGGCCTGGGTGGCGCGTCCGCCAAAGATGTAGCCCAGGACAAAGCCCAGACACAGCATCGCCGGGATGTAGATGATATGTGCCGCCGTGGGCATCGCTTAGCTCTTCTGCGAAAGCCGGCTGATCTTGGCGTCCAGCTCTGCCAAATCGGCATCCACCTTGCGCAGACCGCGGCCCGTCATAAGCACGTAGCCAAGCACCGCAAGCCAAAGGAACCCATAGGCTGCCGCCACCAGCGGACCCGCGGGAATCGATTCATCCACAGTCGGCCCGTTCATCGGTCGGCTTTCCGGTACAAAGCCATCTTTGTCGGGTTGTGGGGCTGCCGGCTGGACCGCAGGCTGTCCGGCAGGTGCCCCTGTGCGCGGTTCCGCCAAAGCCGGGTTCGCTTCGGCTGGCTTCGATGCAACTGACGGACGGCTCGGCACTTCATCGGCATAGCTTGGGATCGGGCCCCAAAGCGCCAGTGCAAACAAGACCGCCGACAAACCCCAGCTTCCGCTCCGCATCCTTTTTACGATTCCTTGTCGCAAAAGTGGTCGTTTACTCATCGAGCAGCCCCGCATCTTCCGCCTTCATCCGTAGCTCTGCCAGCCGATCCTGCTGACGCTGAAGCCTTAGTCGCAGGGACATAAGCACCGCAAACAGCAGCGTAAAGGTCAGCACCGATGTCCACAGCGCCACCCGCATCGACGAATCGAGCGTCGGCACCACTGAAGTCTTGGGATGGATCGTCCGCCACAGCGACACCGAGATGTAAATCATCGGAACATCCGCCGCACCAAACACCATCAGACCCGCCGACAGCCGGGGTCCGCCCGGACCGCCGTACCGCTCTGCAAAAAGTGCCGCCACAAAGATGATCCAAAGCAGTGCTGTCGTCGTCAGCCGCACGTCCCACTGCCACCACACGCCCCAGGCTTTGCGCGCCCACAGAGGCCCCGTGATCATGACGCACAGTCCGAACAGCACCGCCAGCTCCGCCGCGGCAATCGCCACCTGGCGGGCCTTTTGCGAGCCGCGGAACAGATACATCGCACTCGCACCGCCCGCGATGAACGCCCCGATCATCGTCTGCCAGGCGCAGGGTACGTGATAGTAAAAGATCCGCTGCACCAGGCCCATCGTCGGTTCGTTTGGGGCCGACACCACAAGCTGCGGAGCAATCAAAAGACCAAGCATCACCAGCGCGATAAGCCCAAGCTGGGTGCTGGAAAACGACTGCGGGGGTTTTGTCTCGTCCATCAAGCCCACCCTCTAGTGAATCGAGGTAAACAGCCGATTGAGTCGCACGGAAGACGCTTTTCCTGCCGACCACCAGATGAACCAGGCCTTGCCCTTGATCATTTCGTAGGGAACAAACGACACCTTGTCGGCAGGAGGGCAAAGCTGGCTGCCATCGAGCCCGCGCTGCTCACACCAGAAGCGGCTGTCGTGGCTGTGATCGCGGTTGTCACCCATCACAAAGACGTGCTCGGGGGGCACCACCCAGCTCTGGCAGGGATGAAGGCTCGGCTGCACATCCTGCACGACCCGGTAGGTCTCGTTGCCGTTCTTTTCGCGGAAGCCGCGGCATATCTGGTGGGTCCAGCGTGCGCCGGGACGCTCCTCGTCGAAGTCGTCGTATTCACAGATGCCGCTGGCTGGTTCGCGGAAGAGCGGCTTGCCGTTGATGCTCACCCGCTCATCACAGACTTCCACGGTGTCACCAGGGATGGCGGCAATCCGCTTGATGAAGTCTTTCTGCTGATCGTGCGGGAACACGAACACAATCACTTCGCCCCGACGCGGCTCGCGCAGGTGATGACCAAACTTGATGTTGGTAAACGGGATGCGCAGACCGAACAGCAGCTTGTTGACGAAGATGTGATCCCCAACCTGAAGCGTCGGGATCATCGATCCGGACGGAATCTTGAACGCTTCGACCGTAAAGGCCCGCAGAAGCAGCGCGATAAGCACCGCACCGCCAATCGATTCGCCGTATTCCTGAAGCGGACTTTTGCGCGCAAACGAAAGGTGCTTGTTTAGCACTTGGTCCAGACCGTGCAGCGTCTTGATCAGCTCGTCGTTGTCTTCGCCGCCGAGCGCCTTGTCAACCGCGGCAATCGCTGCCGACACCGCGTCGCGAGCCTCGGGCTTTAGCAGCTTGCCGTAGCGAGCAAACCGCCGCTCGGCATCGCGCACAGACAGCTTGGCATCGCGGTGCAGCAAAAGATCATCACGGGTCTGGTCGATGATCTGCCGGAACATCAGATAGGGAATGCCGAACAGCACCGACAGGATGGCCAGCGCAATCGCAAGCTGGACGATCCGCGGATGCGGCGGCACTTCCGTCAGGTCGATGTGGTTTGTAAAGTGAACGACAAGCAGAAACAGACCGAGCAAAAGCGGCAGGGCCAAAACCCACAGGTGATCGAGACCCACCCGCAGCCACGCTGGCGGACGCTGCCCCGATGGCAAAGCCACCTCTGCCCCCTTTGCCTTTTCCTCCTCGCTCATTTTTCGTCCACCTTGAGGACCGCCAAGAAGGCTTCCTGCGGAATTTCGACCGAGCCGATCTGTTTCATCCGCTTTTTGCCCTCTTTCTGACGCTCGAGCAGCTTGCGCTTGCGGCTGATGTCACCACCATAACACTTGGCCGTCACGTTCTTGCGCAGGGCCTTGACCGTGGTACGGGCGATGACGCGGTTCCCGATGGCACCTTGGATGGCCACTTCAAACTGCTGCGGCGGG
>DAORGN010000305.1:0-4180 GCA_035340095.1 Pseudomonadota bacterium
CCGCGGTCGCGACCGATTTTTCCGCAGGTGGCTGCGGCGGGACAGAAGATGTGACCGTCGGCAGTCGGGCTTGCCAGCGCTCGCCGTCGCCCAAAATCAGGCTGCGATTGCTGTGTGGACGGACTTCGACGCGGCCATGCACAACCCGCACCGAAACCAGGTGATCTTCGACGACTTCCGTCTCGAACGCCGTGCCACGCACTTCGACCTCTCCGTCGGGAGCGATGACGCGAAAGCGCTCGCCCTTGCGCAGCGGTGCGACTTCGATGAGCAGCTTGCCGTTCGACAGCCGCACCCACTCGTCGCCCTGCTTTCGTTCGTGGACAAAATGCACGTCCCCGCCTTGCGTCACCACGGTGGCGCGGAAACCTGCTGCATCCGACGATGGGTGACGCTCGCCGCCCCACAACCGAAACAGCAAAATCAGACAGGCGGCGGCGCTTACGGCGGCGCTCAGGGCCAGGTAACGCAGCGGCACCATCTTGGTCGTGCTCGTCGGTGGCGATTCCAGCTTGGCCAGAAGCTGCGCCTTTTGCGAATCCAGCTCTGCTGCATCGGGAACGTAGCTGGGAAGCTGTTTTCCGAGCGCACGCAGCTCGACGAGCGCACTCCATTCGGAAGAGCACGACGGACACTGCTCGATGTGACGGAGCAGGCCTGGTTCAGCGCTTTCCAAAAAGGCGCGAAATAGCTCTGCTTGCGACGGACAGCTCGCGGCTCTCATGGGGTTCCTCTTGCAGCTTTTGCCAAAGCCGCTGGCGCGCTTCGTAAAGCCTTCGCCACAGCGTTCCGTCGGGAATTCCCAGCGCCTTGGCCACTTCGGCGCCAGGGAGTTCCTCGACGTAGACCATCAAAAAGGGAATGCGAAGCTCGGCAGGAAGCGTGGCCACCGCTGCGTCAAGACGCGCAATTTGTTCGCGCTGCGCGGTGTTGCGTTCGGGGCTGTTCGGCTCTGCGACGGGTTTTTGCGAAAAACGCACCGCCATCTGTCGCCGTCGCCCTTCGCCCCGTCGGAAATGTCTGCCGACGTTGGCTGCGACTGCGTACACCCAGGTCTGGGCCGACGACGCGCCACGAAACGCCGCCGCCGAACGCCAGACTTCCAAAAACGTCATCTGCACCAGGTCGTCTAGCTCTGGCGTGTCAGCGCCGCACAGCCTCGACAGGAAGCGATAGACCCCAGGGCTTAACCGTTCAAACAAAAGACCGAGCGCGCCACGATCCCCTCGGCCACACGCAGCGACGAGGTCTTCGTTTGTGCGTTCCGAAATGGTTCCGCCGCCAGCGGCAAAATGCAGCAGCTTGCCCGGCATTTACAGACTCCACCTGAGGCCCAGACCGCCCCGCAGAAGTCCCCACGCCGTCGTAGGAACCGCCAACGTGCGCTTTGTCCCCAGTCGAACCAGCAGGTTGCCGCTATCCAGAAACGCTCCATCTGCCGCCAGCATCACGGAAAGCAGCAGGTTGCGATACAGCGCCACCGCCGTCGAAAAACGAGCCTCGGCACGCAGTCCGCCACCGGTGATGGAGAGCGGTCCCGAAAGCAGCCCTTCATCTTCCTCCTCCGAGTGCGGCGCCCCCGGATTCAGACGAAATTCACTTCGCACCATGCCCGCACCGACGCCAATCCCCGGTGCAAACGTGAAGCGACCGACCGTCACTGGCAGCTCGGCGTCGACCAGCAAGTCCGCCGACAGGCGCGACAGCAGCGTTTCGATACTGACGAACCGCGGCAGATCGCCTGCCATCCGCAGCGTCGTGCCAAGACACAGCCGTCCGACGTACAGACAGCCATGAAACCGCCCGCCAAACCACGACGCCGACTTGAGGTCGATCCCCGCCTCCGGTGCCAATTCCAGCGTCGCGCGCGGCAGCGTCGGAGGCAGCGGCTCGGGCACAGGTGACAACGGCTGCTCGGGTTCGGGCATGGGCGGCGCCAACATCGCAGACAGAAGCGGCGCCGAGATGTCACTGCGCAGCCATGTTTCGATCAGCGCCACCGCCGTTGCGACGTCTGCCACCAGCCGTTCTTCGCGCGGGACATCTTGCTGCAGGACCAGCTTGAACAGGCCGCCTTTTTGCGACACTTCGGCCCGCAGCGTCGGACAACCTGGCACAACGGTGGTCGCTATCGCCCGCCGCGAAAGTGCATCGGCCAAGCTCCGATGAAGCCCTGGTTCCCCGACGATCTGCACCTGCGGTGGGCAGTTCGCGGCGGTTGGCAGCGACGGCACCGGATCACTTTGCAGCGCCGGTTCGCTGGCCGTCACCACCGAAAGCCGCAGGGTCAGCCAAAGCCCAGCCAGACAAAGCCGCGTCCGCCTTCTGCATGGTCGAAAAGCGCGCTGCCCTGCCGGACTGTGTTTCACGAAGCGGACCCCTTTGGTGCCAAGCCTGCGTCGCTAGTTCAGGTAAATGCGCCCGCCCGCGGCGCCGCCCGGACGGTGGCACGAAGCACAGTTGCCCGTCGTCACCGGCTGCGTCATTTCTTTGACTTTGCCGTCTTTGCTGACGCGCGCGATCATCGTTTGGTAGAGCAGCTTTTCGGCGGTGAAAAAGTTGCCCGCGCGGTTCGTCGTCAGCGTGATGAGGACTTTGCGCGTTTCGTCGGCCAGCTCGACTTTGACGCCTTCGAGCCCGCCGGTATTGCAGGTGCTGCTACCGCTTGCATAGACGGTTCCGCCCGCGGTCCACGGCAAGTCGCCTGCCTGCGAACCGGCCACATGGCATGCCAGGCAGTCCCGTCCGGGCAGCATCGGCGCTTGCGGCACCAAGTTGTCTTCCGACGGCGCTTCACAGCCCGCCGCCGCCCCCGGCACCGCATCGACGTTGACTTCCGAGCACCCCGAAAACCACAGCAAAAGCGGCAGCAACAGGCCCCACCGCGCCTTGTTCAAAACCAGAGAGGATCGAAACAGTGACATGGGTTTGTTCCTCTCTTCCTAAAAGAAATAGGCGATGGTGCCCGTCGCCATAAACGCGAACGTGGCATAGCCCGTGATGAGGTGTCCGAGCGCCAGCCTGGACTGGTTTGTGTAACCGACGCGGAACGACGTGATCGGGCCCAAAATCATCTGCGTGACCATGCCCGCCGTCGCCAGCGCCATCGAAACCCGGTGCACCATCGCGGTGTCGAGCCGGTATTTCTTTTCGTAGGGGTCGGGTGAAAACAGCGCCAGCGCGCCCGTCGTGGCAAACAGCGCCGTCGTCCCAATCCCCAGTCCCAGGTGGGGCCGTTCAAACCGCCCGGAAAACTGCCCGTTTACGTACTGGTCTTGGTAGTTCAGCTGCCCAATCACCAGCGTCGCAGCCAGCGCAGCCAGCGTCGTAAAACCGAACGCTTGGTGCACCGTCAGCATCTGCCGGCGAATCTTCGCTTTGCGCTCGGTCGCTTGCGCGGCGGCGGCTTGGGCTTGCGCTTTTTCCGGCGATTCTTTCGGACCGTCATCGAGCAAGTTAAACGAAAGATCGTCGCTACCCGTCGCTGGGGCCGTCGTTGCTGGGGCCGTCGTTGCTGGGGCCGTCGTTGCTGGGGCCGTCGTCGCTGGCGCCGGTGGCGATTCCGCGTTTGCTGTCGAATAGCTCGCGATCCAGGCCAAGCAGGTTAGGAGGCAAACACACCGAAGGTTTGGTTTGGGCATCAAAAACTCCGCAAATTGTCCGCAGTCATCCTCGCAGCAGGAACCGAGCCGGATCGTATCTTTTTGTGCCCGAGATGGCGCCGCCCTTCGCGACTTGTTTTTTGTTTTTTTGAAGAGCCGCTTTGCTGTGGGCACTACACATAGGGAGTCAGACAGAGACCTACGGACACCCACCGGAACACAAGCTCGTTGAGGATGCGCTGATGACAAAAAGAACCCAACTTTCCGCTTCCACATTTCGGCTGTTTGCATTCGGCCTCCTGTGTGGGAGTGCCCTCCTTCCTTCCGGCGGCTGCGAAACCGACAGCGCCACGTATCTGGACCCGCTCGACATGGCGGTTGCGCAGCTGCCTGATGCCAGCAATCCTGCGACCGGTCTGCCCTGCGATGTCAGCAAAGTCCTCGCGTCCAACTGCCTGGCTTGCCATGCCACCGCCCAAGGTCCGTCGAAACTGGCGCTCGCCACCTACGATGACTTGGTCGCGGCATCGAGATCGAATCCAGCGAAAAAAGTCGTCGAGGTATCGGTGCAGCGCATG
>DAORGN010000306.1:0-4074 GCA_035340095.1 Pseudomonadota bacterium
GCACGTCGGTGCTGGTGATCCCGGCCAACGCTCGTTATACCGGCGCGACTGGTATCTTCCGCAGCGTCTGGGCGTCGGACCCAAGCAACGTGTTTGTCGTCGGCAGCGACTACGGCACCGTCGGTACGCCGATGCTCAAATGGGATCAAAGCGCGGGGAAATGGACCGACTTTAACCCGATCACGTCGCAGGTGACGTCGCAGGCGCTGCTCGGCGTGTGGGGTCGCAGCCCATCGGACGTCTACGCAGTCGGCAAAGACGGCATGGTGCTTCACTTTAACGGCAACGTCTGGAACTTCGAGCAGAGCGGCACCGAAAACAACCTCGTCAGCGTCACCGGCAACGCCAGCCAGGTCTACATCACGGGCGTCGGTGGCAGCATCCTCAAAAAGACCCTCCGCTAAGCTTCATGAACAGCCTTTCCTCTCGCCGCGGCGGGCTCCTTGCGGGGGCCCTGCTTCTGTCCCTTTCTGTGTCAGCTTGTGAAGAAACGCCGGTCCCCAAAGGTCCGCTGCGGGTTCCGTCGAGCAGCCCCGATCAGGGTGGCCCGCAGTTCGTTTCGACCAAGCAGACGTTCGAAGATGCCGAGCAGGCGCAGCTCGTGTTGGACTTGGTCCAAAAATGGGGCGAACCCCAGCGTCCGCGCATCGAGCGGGGCGTGCGCCAGGTGGCGGCGCTGTGGCAAAAAACCGACGGTGATCTGGCCGCCTTTGTCCGTGAGCAGTTCGTGAGCGATGAAAAACAGCTCGACGCGCTGGTCACCCGGATGCAGGAGGTCTTCGAGCAAATCGACGGTCACAACAACGAAATCCAGCGCGAGCTGCGGCGACCGCTCGACACCGATTCTGGACCGCTTGGGCCGCTCGATACGCAGCTTGGCTTGGTCGATCCGTCGTCGCATGTGATCGAAGACTTGTTTCGTAGCAAAGTCGGTTTTGTCGTTCTTTTGAACCTGCCGCTGACGACGCTAGAGGAGCGGCTTTCCGCCGGAGACAAGTGGTCGCGACGCAAGTGGGCCGAAGTGCGGCTTGTGCAGCGTTTTGCGCGGCGGATTCCGCCTTCTGTGCAGCAGCAAGTCACCGAATCGGTCGTCGCGGGCGAGCGCTACATCGCCGGCTACAACCTGTATCTGCATCATCTGCTCGATGAAAAAGGGCAGCGCCTTTGGCCCAAAGGCAAGCGGTTGATCAGCCACTGGAACCTGCGCGACGAAATTCGTGCCGACTATGCCGAACCCGACGGCATGAGCAAGCAGGAGACGATTCGCAAAGCGATGGAGCGAATTGTCGAGCAGAGCATTCCGCAGGTCGTCATCGACAATCCGCGCGTCGACTGGAATCCGTTTACAAACCAAGTCTCGCTGTCGCCGCCCGATGAGATTGAACCAAGCGACCAGAAGACGCCGCTGCCGCCAGCCGACAAGCTGGGCGAGCGCGAACCGGATCGTCGCTATGCTCTGCTTTTGGCACAAGCGCAGGCGCAGCGACTGGTCGATCCGTATTCTCCGACGGAAAAAACGCTGATTGATCGCAGCTTTCAGACCTCGCGGGAAATTCCGGAAGCCGAAACGGTGCGCATGCTCGTCGAGGTGTGCAGCTCGCCGCTTATCAAAGAGCTTGCGCAGCGTGCGGAAAAACAGCTTGGGCGCAAGCTTGTGCCGCACGACCTGTGGTACGCCGGTTTCCGTCCGCGCGGCCAGTTTACAGAATCCGCACTCGACGAAGTGACGCGCAAGCGCTATCCGACGGCGGCGTCTTTTGAAGCGGATCTGCCAAACATCCTGACCAAGCTGTCGTTTGCCAAAGACAAAGCAAACTTCGTCGCCCAGCACATCCGCGTCGATGCGTCGCGCGGGGCCGGGCACGCGATGCAGGCCATGCGTCGGGGCGACTTTCCGCGGCTGCGCACCCGCGTCGGTCCTGGCGGAATGGACTATAAAGGCTATAACATCGCCGTCCACGAGCTGGGTCACAACGTCGAGCAGGTGTTTTCGCTGTACGAAGTCGGTGACACGCTGCTTGCAGGGGTGCCAAATAACGCATTTACCGAGGCGCTGGCGTTTGTGTTCCAGATGCGCGACATCTCGCTTTTGGGGCTGGCCAAGCCGGACCCCGAGGCGGACCGTCGGCGGATTCTTTCCGATTTTTGGGACACCTGGGAAATTGCCGGCGTGGCGCTGGTCGATATCGCGGCGTGGCACTACATGTACGATCACCCGCAGGCGACGGCGAAAGAGCTGCGGGCCGAGGTCGTGCGAATCGCCAAAGAGACGTGGAATCGCTACTACGCCGACGTGCTGGGTGGCAAAGACGTGCTCTTGCTCGGCGTGTATTCGCACATGATCCAAAACACGCTGTATCTGCCGGACTATCCGATTGGTCATCTGATCGCGGCGCAGATCGAAGAACATCTGGCCAAACAGCCGCCGGGCAGCCTCGGAAGCGAGTTCGAGCGGATGGCGAAAATGGGCGCAGTGACGCCCGATCTGTGGCTGCAACATGCGACGGGTGCCAAGCTGTCGACGGCGCCACTGCTGCGGATGACCCAAGCGGCGCTTGCCGCGAGCAAATAGCCCACCTGCAGTCGTGTAAAAAAACGAAAAATTCGCTACGTTGCGCGCATGTTCGAGCGGCGGTCGCGTGCGAGCTTGCTGAACCTGCACTTGGCATGGGCGGCGTCGCTTTCGATCGGGGGAACGGCCTATGCACAAGCTTCGCCCGATGTGGCACAGCCGGCGGCAGCGGACCCAGCGGCGGCAAGCGAGCTGGTTGGTGTGGTGCGCGAGCAGGGAACCCGCGATCCACTGCCCGGCATCAAGGTCACGCTGCGACGGTCGGCTGATGACAAAAGCCCGCTTGTGGTCGAAACCGACGACGAAGGCCGCTTTCGTTTTGCCAAGCTGTTGCCCGGTCCGGTGCTGATCGAGCTCTTCGCATCGCGGATTCGAAAGACCACAGGGCAAGAAACGCTGCCCAATGGCCGGCTCGAAGTGGTCTATTTTGCGCCGCCCAAAGGCAATCCGTTCGAGGTGGTGGTCAAAGCCGCGCCGCTGCGTCGCGAAGTGGTGTCGACGACGCTTTCGGTGACGGAGCTAAAGAAAATTCCCGGCGGCCAAAACGATCCGATCAAAGCGATTCAAAACCTGCCGGGGGTGGCGCGGGCGCCGTTTGGAGCCGGCCAAATCGTCGTGTGGGGATCGGCACCGGGCGATACGCGGGTCTATGCCGACGGGGTGCAGATTCCGCGCGTCTATCACTTTGGCGGGATTCGTTCGACGATCAGCGCCGAGTTTGTCACCGACGTAAACTTTCGACCGGGGGCGTATGGCGCCGACTACGGGCGCGGGCTTGGCGGAGTGATTGAAGTCGCGACGCGGCGGCCCAAAAGTGATCGCTGGCACGGATCGGTCACGCTGGACCTTATCGACGGCAATGTGACAGTGGAAGGGCCAGTGACAAAAAACCTGCACGTCGCGCTGGGCGGGCGGGTGTCGTGGGTTTCGGCGTTTTTGCCGCTTTTTAACAGCAGCGGCACGCAGCTTTCGCCGTTCTATTGGGACTATCAGTTTTCGGCGCACTACCGGGCGAGCGAGCGCGACGACCTGGATCTGTTTGTCTTTGGCGCGACGAGCAACATCACCGCCAAAGTCGACGACCCCGATCCCAACAGCGTCATCCACATCGACAGCAAGTCGTATTTTGGCCGGGCCCGGCTGCGCTATACGCATCGCTTTTCCAAAGACTCGGTGTTTTGGCTTTCGCCATCTTTGGGCGGCGATACCTTCACGGTCGAGACTGGGGCGCAAGGGCTCGACGGACAGCCGGTGAACCTGCGCGTGCTCCAGCTTGGCTACAACCTGCGCAGCGAGCTGCGACAGAAGTGGGGCTCGCACATCGACTATGCGCTCGGGCTCGATTTTGAAGGGGTGCGGGCGCGGGTGGAAACGGTGATGCCGCTGGCACCTGGCGCGGGCGACAGCCAAGGCCTGCCCGTCGGTGGCGCCGACATGGTGAAAGATGCCGGGCGGTCGGAAAATGGCTTTTTTGGCGATGCGTTCTTTTCCGATTCCAACGG
>DAORGN010000307.1:0-4062 GCA_035340095.1 Pseudomonadota bacterium
GCATGGAGATGACGCAGCGATGGAATGCGGCGAAATGAAGCTGCCGCGCAGCGGGAAGCGGGTGGGATGGAAAAGTAGCGAAAGAGCAGAAGCCGCTGGGCCGTTACTTGGCGGCGAGCTTGCGCAGCTTGCGGGCGCGGCGGGTGTTGGCGCAGCGATTGCCACCAGCAGCGAAGGTGCGACGCTTGGTGGCTTTCGTGACGTGACGAACGTGGTTTTTGGCGCGGTTTTTGAGTTTGCGCTTGGTACGGGGCATTGCAAAAGTCCTCTCTAGAACGTCAGGTGACAGCTATCGAATCCGCAGCCTACTCGACTTGCCCCCTGCCCGAAAAGGCCCAAATTCCGAGTATCACAAGATAAAATGGTCCCGGCCCAAACGGGGGGGACAAGATGGCCAATCTGCCTGTGGTCGAGCTTTTGCCAGCGTCGCGCATGATCGAAAAGCTGGCGGCGGTGGTGCACGACGAGCGCATTCGCATGATGGTGTCGCTGGGGGTTTTGTCACGGCGCGATCCCAAAGCGAAACAGCTTCTTTGGGAGCTATGGCAAGGTCCGGTGTTTGCGCGGCGGCTTGTGCTCAAGAGCTGTCAGGGCAGCCTTGATGGCGACTTGGTGATGGCGGGGCTTGCGGACTCATCACGGCTGGTCCGGGGGCTGGCTGGCAAGCTGGTCGCACGCTGCTGTACCGATGAACAAGCGACGCAGGCGCTCAAGAGTGCGTTTGCCGCCCATCGACACCTGCCGCTTTCGCTACAGCTCAAGCGGGCCAAAAGGACGGAGCCGATCGATCGCTTCGTCGACTTTCTGGTTGCCCAGGGACAGTCGTTTTACCTGTGCGATGTGGTGCCGCTCGGCAGTGAAGCGAGCGCGCGCAGACACCTTCACAAAGCGCTGGCCCAGCCGTCGAGTGCGTTTTTTCACCGCTTGGTGCTGTGTCATCCGCAGCTTTTCGCCGAGTCTGCCGCGGTCGCCATGCAAAAGGGGCCGCTTACCGGGCCGTGGAAAGTCGCGGTTTCGCAGGAGCTTCACACCTTGGCGGTGAAGACCCCGGACGCTGCGCTTTGGTTGATTGACGCGCTGCTTTCAAACGGGGAAGCGTTTCCAACGACACTGTTTTCCGTGCTGGCCGAGCGGCGACCAGGGCCGCTTGTCGACTTGTGTGCGAAGCACAAGATCAAGCTACCGAGCGGACTTTACCAACATCGCGCAAACAAGCTGTCGCCTCCGCACTTTCGCTATTTGGTCGCGGAGTGTCGACTTGCGCTGGGCAATCCGCGGACGTTCTTTCGCAAGCTGGGCGCGGCGGAAAAAGAAGCGGTCATCCAGACATTCGAATCGAGCAAGCTGTGCGAGCCATCGTGGGGCGCAGGACTTTTGGCTGCGCTGCCGCGGGATTCGGTGGTGCGTGAGCCGATCTACAAGGCCTGGTCGGCAGCGAGCCAGAACCCAGACGGCGTGATCCCTCGCGAAGTGCTGTGGCATCTGCCCAAGGATCTGCAAGAGCGCGAGGCGAGGCGACATCTGGTCGATGTGACGGCGCTTAGGACGCGGCCCGAGCAGCGCATTTTGTACGCGACGCTTCTGCCGTGGGATGAAGCGGCACCGCATTTGAAAGCGTATTTAGGACATCCCGAAGGAGAGATGCGAGGTCAGGCGCTGGTTGCGCTGCTCGGGATTCCGGGGCGACTGCCGCCCGAACCGGCGCTTGTCGAGGAAGCGCTGCGCATCTGTGTCGGCAAAAAGTTCGAGCAAGATCCGGTGCGGCTGCGAATGTTTCAGGCGCTGGCTGGCTGGCCCAAGGCGGTCTGGGACAAAAAATACCTGCCGCAAGTCGGACAGCTTCTGCGCGATGCACTGGATGCGGCGGACTTGTCACATGCGACGGCGCAGGCGGCAGAGCGACTGCTTGTGCGGCTGTTTTTCCTCGATGGGGAGTTTGGCGGCAAGTGGCTGGCCACGCTGCTCAAGGAACGCGGGACGATTTACGCACCGGGACTTGGCAACATGCTAAGCGACGACGAAGTGCGTGCCCTGGCCAAGCCACTTCTTTCGGTCGCCGAGTCGTGGTCGTCACGCGAACGAGAAGCCCAGCTCTGGGCACTGACGCAGAGCTTGGGCCATCGCATCGCACTGGTCGATGGGCTGCCGGAGCTGCTCGAAAAGGTGATGGAGCGCACGACCCAAGCGACGGTGAGCTTTGGCATCCTGCACCTGTTTTATCTGCACCAAAGGGCGCGATTCGATCGCTGCGTCGCCCAAGTGGTCAAAGTGTGGGTCGACAAAGGCTGGGATGCACAGCTTGCGTATCTGATCCGCGCCGTCGACAAAATTCCTGCAAGCGTCGAAGATTCGGTGGAAAAAGCGCTGCTGCGCACGACGTACCCGCATCAGGCGGAGCTGCTCCTTTCGGCGGTGAAAAATGCGCACTCGGCGCTGCTAGAGCGGCTTGTCCCCAAGGCGCTGAAGACGGACCGCAGCTTCATTTGTGTTCCGACGGTGTGGATGTATCTGCACAAGCGGCGACAGGATCTTTTGACGCCGTACCTGGCCGGTGAAGTGGTGCGCGGACGTTTTGCGACCGGCAAGACGCGCTGGGTGCTGCCGTTCCATGACGGCTTCTATCGCTGGAGCAGCGAGCAGCAGATTTTGTTTACCCACACCTTGGGCGGACTGTATGGAGACGATGACCGCGACACACCAACCATCCTGTGGGCGATGGAAAGGCTGTGCGGCTTGGCGTATACGTCGGGCGAGTCGCTGATCGGGCTGTGTGACGACAAGCGGCCTGCGGTGAGCGAGCGAGCGGTGCGAACGCTTTCGCGGCTCGATGCGGGGCAGGGCGTGCCCAAGCTTCTGGCCTGTCTGGAAGACCAGCGGGCGCGGTTTGCGATTTATGGACTGCGCAAAGCACTGTTCGAGATGCCGATTGCGCAAGCGGTGGCGATTCTGAAGACAGTGCCGCTCAAAAAAGTCACGGTGGCCAAAGAAGTCGTGCGGCTGTGCGGCGAGCTGCGGAGTGACGAAGCGTACAAGCTGCTTCTGTCGCTGGACCGTCCAGACCTGCACCGCGACATTCGCATCGCGCTGTGCCGGGCGCTGTGGGATCACCTGGACCGCGACGAAAGCTGGCAGGTGCTCACGCAGGCTGCGACCGGACCGGACTTCATCTTGGCCACGCGGGTCGGTGACATTCCGGCCCAGCGACTGACGCAGAAGACCGATGCCAAGCTGGCGCAGGTGCTGGCGAGCGTACTGCTTCGTCCCGAACCCGAGGCGCGGCGCGAGCTTCTTCTGAAAGCGCCGAGCTTGCCGCTGCATGACCAAAGCCGGCTGTTTCTGTCGGCGATTTTGGACCGGCTCGATTCGCGCTACTACGACGAGGTCGAGGCAGCCGTGCAGGCGGTGTTTTTGCGGGCGCTGCCCACCGACGTGCCGGCCTATGCGGCGCAGATTGACAAGACGCGCAAAAACCGACGGGCGTTGGCGGTGATCGTCGATCAGCTCGGGGCAAAGTTCGATCGCAAAAGCCAGCTCATGGTTTCGCTCGGTGGTGAGACGCTGCGGGTGCTGGCCAAAGAAGCGGCGCTGTCATCGCTTTTGCTGCGGGCGATGGTCAAGCTGGGACAGGCCGATGAACTGGCGACGCTGCTTGTCGACTTGGCGGACCAGGACAGGCTTTCGCGTGAGTCGATTGCGGCGGCGGAAGCGGCGGTGCAGGCGCTGCCCGGTGACGATCTCGAAGGGCTGGAGCTGCGACTTGCGGCGAGCCGGCATCCGGCGCTGCGGCTTTTGGCGGTGCGAGCGCTGCAAGCTGCCGCGGTCAAAGGCCAAGGCTTTACCGATGCCCGGCGACAGCGTCTGCGTGTTTATCAGCAAGATCCCGCGGTCGAAGTGGCCGCGGCGGCCCAGCTCGTCTTCCCACCACTGTCCGAAACAGAAAACGCCAGCTAGGCTCGGCAGCGCGCCTTCACCGCTTGGCGCCGCGCTGTTACTTGAGATTGCCGTAAGGGTCGGCAGAGCTTTCGCCGCCCGATTCATCCCCGCTGCTGTCTTTCGGTTTGT
>DAORGN010000308.1:0-4056 GCA_035340095.1 Pseudomonadota bacterium
AGGCGCGTCGCTCGAAGCGCTGTGGCTCGACGCGGACCAAAAGACTGTCACCGTGCAGGTTGCCGGTGAGGTCCATCGGGTCGATTATCTGGCGACGCAGAACTTGCTGCGTGAGCTGGCCCGCTCGGCGCGTCGCGAAGCCGTGGCCAGAAAGCCCGATCCGCCCGGACTTTCGCCCAGCTTGCGCTGGGAGTACCTGTATCACCACGGCGGTGACGGCTGGGAAATGGGCAAGGCGACGCCGCCACTCGCGCGGTACTTTCGCGCCCATCCACCGGCAGCAGCGACGCGGTCCCTGGTGGTCGGCTGTGGCCGCGGTCACGAAGCCATCCTGCTTGCGGAAGTCGGCGATCCATCGGCGCGCGTCATCGGCATCGACCTGGCCCCCGCGGCGGTGCAGATTGCGTCACGGCTGGCTGCCCAAAAAGGCGTGTCCGATCGCGTTTCTTTTGCACAGCAGGACTTGTTTGCCTGGCCAAGCCGCGAACCCAGCGAGTGCGGAAGCTTCGATTTGGTCGTCGAGCACAACTGCTTCTGCGCCATCGAACCGCAGCATCGCGATGACTATGTGGCCGCGGTTGCCCAGCTTTTGCGTCCGGGCGGGCGGCTCGTTGGTCTGTTTTATCCCCACGACTATCCGGGCGGACCGCCGTATGCCTCGACGGCAGATGAGATCCAGCGCCGGCTACAAGCCGCTTTTTCCATCACCTATCAAGAAACCCCGACGGACTCTGCGATCACTCGCGCCGGTCTTGAGCTTTTGCTTGTTGCCGAGCGGCGTGCGTCCGGCTGACCGTACCCCCGAAAAGGAGCTGCCCGTGCCTTTCACCGGCGTCGATTATTTCCAAATCACCGATCTGCTCAGCGAGGAAGAACGGCTCATCGTTTCGACCTTCCGGCGTTTTGTCGACGATGAGATCATGCCAGTGATCGGTCGGCACTTTCGCGACGGTACGTTCGATCGCAACTGGCCCAAACAGCTTGGGGCGCTCGGGGCGCTCGGCGCAAACTTGGTCGGCTACGGCTGTCCGGGGCTCAACGCCGTCGCCTATGGCCTGATCATGCAGGAACTCGAGCGCGGCGACTCGGGCATCCGCAGCTTTGCCTCGGTCCAGGGCGCGCTGGTCATGTATCCGATTCACGCCTTCGGCTCCGAAGAGCAGAAGCAGCGTTTTTTGCCCAAGCTGGCGACGGGCGAGCTGATTGGCTGCTTTGGTCTGACCGAACCGGACTTTGGTTCCAATCCCGGCGGCATGCGCACCACCGCCAAGGAAACCGCGGACGGGTACGTGCTAAACGGCGAAAAGCGCTGGATCACATCCGGCGGTCTGGCCGATCTGGCTGTGGTCTGGGCCAAGTGTGACGATGGCGTGGTTCGTGGTTTTGTCGTCGAACGTGGCCTCAAGGGCTTTTCGACCCGTGACATCCACGGCAAGTATTCGCTGCGCGCCTCGGTAACATCTGAGCTGATCTTTGAAGACTGCCTGGTTCCCAAGTCGGCACTTTTGCCCGGTGTCAAAGGTCTGCGGGGCCCGCTTTCGTGTCTGAACCAAGCGCGCTTTGGCATCGCGTTTGGTGCGGTCGGCGCGGCCATGGCTTGTTACGACGAGGCGCTGTCGTACACCAAAGACCGCGTGCAGTTTGCCGGCAAGCCCATCGCGTCGCACCAGCTTGTGCAGCTGAAGCTTGTCGACATGCTGCAAGAGATCACCAAAGCGCAGCTTCTTGGTTTGCAGCTTGGGCGACTCAAAGAAGCCGGCAAGGTTCGTCCCCAGCAGGTCAGCCTGGCCAAGCGTAACAATGTGAAAATGGCGCTCGAGTGTGCCCGCAATGCCCGCGATCTCCTCGGGGCCAATGGCATCACCGACGAGTATCAGAGCGGTCGCCACATGTGCAACCTTGAGTCGGTCTTCACTTACGAAGGCACCGATCACATCCACACCCTGATCGTCGGCGAGGACATCACCGGCTGTTCGGCCTTCTAGTCGCGCAGACGCTGGCTCAGCCTGGGCTTTTCAAAAACTTGTCACACGGACTTCTCAATCTGCGTGGCAAGGTCGCCCAGATCCGCACCGCATCACCCTGCTGTACGTCGGCCACGGTGACAGACGATGCCGCTAGTCAGTACGAAACTGCTGGCGCAAACAATACGCGGGGGTCCAGCGGCTGTTTCACGAGCGAAACAAGCGTCGGGGGGCGGGGTTAGCGGGCCAGGATGCCGGGGTTTTTGACTTCGAGCTGGGTCAGGATCTGATCGACGCGGCTTGAGTCATCGACACACGCCATCACACCGTCGACGTATACGATCGTCTTGCCGGGCTGTCCCGCCACGCTACCGACTGCAATGTGGGGATGAAGCAGCGACACGTCACACCGCGGCATGCCGCTCAAAAGCGCAGGGCTTGCCTCGGGCGCGCCGCCACCACAACCGATCGCCAGCACCGTGGCAAACGGAAGAAGTGCGCGGATGCGCCAGTTGCGAGCAGCCTGCGTGGATCGCGTCGTGTCGTGCATGTCTCTTTCCGCCATCCTAACACCAAGCGACATCGATCGTCTCGGTTTCGCAGCAGTCGGCCTAGCGCTCGTCTTTGCTGGACGGCGCTGCGGCGGCAGTCATCGGCGCTGGGGCCGCCGGGGCTGCGGATGTGCCGGGCGCCGGGGCCGCTGGCGTTGCCGGCTTGGGCTTTTGCACCGTCTGCGGACGCGGACCGATGATCATCAGCATCCGTCGGCCTTCCATCATCGCTGGTTGCTCGACGATGCCGACGTCCTGGCACGCCTCGAAGACGCGGCGCAGTACGTTCTGACCGACTTCGGGGTGGACGATCTCGCGGCCACGGAACTGGATCACCAGCTTGGCCTTGTTCCCTTCGGCGAGGAACTCGCGGATGTGCTTCACCTTGAAGTCGAAGTCGTGTTCGTCCGTCTTGGGACGGAACTTCATTTCCTTGACTTCGATCACGGTGCGCTTCGCGCGTTCTTCGCGTTCCTTCTTGGCCGTCTCATACTTGAAGCGGCCATAGTCCATGATCTTGCAGACGGGCGGCACAGCTTTCGGCGAGATCTCGACCAGGTCGAGTCCTTCCTCACGCGCCATACGAAGCGCATCAGGAGTTTCCAGAATGCCGATCTGTTGACCGTCACTTCCGATCACGCGGACGCGAGGAATGCGGATGCGGTGGTTGACTCGATACTGCTCGGAAGGAGAGGGGCGGCTTTCGGGTCTCAGGGTCGTGGCTCCAATCTGTGGGTTCGCGAAGAGCTGCCAGAAAATGCCGTGTGCCTCGGTTCTCTTCCGACGCGCCGACGGGCTAGCAGCAAAGAGTAGTCCACTAGTAACCCGACCAGAAACTTCACGCAAGATCGAAGTCCCACAGGTACGCGCTGCGCCGGGTACTATGGCGGTGTGAATACTTTTCGCATCGTGACCCTGAACATCTGGGGCAACCATGCGCCTTGGAGCGATCGCCGTCGGTTGATTCGTGCCGAGCTCTTGCGCCTGGACGCCGATGTGGTGGCGCTACAGGAAGTCCTGCGGCCCCTTGGCCCTGGTACATCGCAAGCTGATGAACTGGCCGTTGACTTGGCCCTGCCTGCGCCCTACCGGGTTTGTTTTGGCAAGGCCTGCCAGATCGACAAGCCATTCCCTGCCGAGTTTGGCAACGCCGCGCTCATTCGATCGCCCCTGCGTGAGCAGCGCGTTGTGAAGCTGCCGACGCCGGAAGGCATCGAGACCCGATCGGCGCTGTACATCCTGCTGTCGGTCAAGGTCGGTCTGTTGCCGGTCGTCATCACCCACCTGTCGTGGGAGCCGGAGCTGTCCGAAACCCGCGCCGCCCAGCTTCGTCACATCCAGCAGTTTCTGACCGGCGAAATGGCCGCGCTGCCGACGCGCGTTCCGCCGCATGTTCCGATCTTGCCGCCGCTTCTGCTTGGGGATCTAAACGCCCCACCGGGCAGTGCCGAAATCCAAGTCCTGACCGCACCGGCACCGGGGACGCTGGCCTTTGTCGACGGCTTTGCGCAGGTTGGCGCGGGCCCAGCAGAGACCTTTTC
>DAORGN010000309.1:0-4035 GCA_035340095.1 Pseudomonadota bacterium
AAGTTGACGCAGGGGAAGATTCTCGATTCATCGCTGACCTTTGTTCCGCATCGGCTGTATACAGTAGCGGCACACTAGGTTATCGTATTTTTATCGACGAAGATTCGCAATATGAGATACGTAAAAGGCGCATTCGATTCACTTCGTCTGAACTGGAACTTCGAAAAATAGAAGAAAATGAATGGGTAGAATGGTTCCCATTATGTTGATTTTTTGATTGATGCTGGTGAAAATGGAAATAGCCTAATGATTTCGTGTATTTGAGTATTCCGATTGTAACTTTTGTGGTTTTTGCTAACTCTTTGGCCTGCGCAAACAGACAAATGTGAGCTTGTTCCCTGGAGTCAAAGAATGCAGATCGAGAGCACAATACAGAAAGTGATGCGCGATATTCCGGAGTGCGTGGCCACAGGTTACGTTGACATGTCGACCGGAATGCTGCTTGCGGTAAAGACGATCGATTCCCACCCGCGTGAAGTCCTCGATCTGGTGGCGGCAGCCACGGCAGATCTATTCGAAGGCAGCACGGTGACGGCGATCGAAAAGCTGTTTCGACGGGCGCGCGGCGTCAAAGACGACGGACACCACTACTTTCAGGAGATGGTGGTGTTTTCCGACAACCTGCTGCACGTTTTTCTGCGCGGACGCAAGAACACCGAACATGTGGTGTGCTTCGTCTGCCGCAAGAGCGCGAACATCGGAATGGTGCTCACCAAGTCCCGTCTTGCCATGCCCACCATCGAGAGCGCCGTCTAGAAGCGTGCCCAAGTAATCCTGCGTGGCAGGTTGGCAGCGCCTGTGCGGTCTTCTTCGGTGGCGGACCCAAGCTAATGGAGTTAGCCTAGGAAGTGTAGAAACTCCATGGCCAAAGCGGCTTTTAGCCAGCCCAAGACGCCGATGCAGATGGTCGACGCTTTAAACAACCGAGTGGCAGCTTCCGCACGTAGCTACAAGATGGCGACCGTGCGCTACCTGCTCCGTCCTCCTCTTTCATTGCGTGCCAAGTACGCTGCGTTTCTCCTCGATTTCGCCCAGCAGAGCGACCTGATTTCGGATGTGCTCGGGCGGGCAGGGGAGCGCGTCGCTGATCCGGCGGTGGCAGAGCTTCTGCGCAAGCATCAGCGCGAAGAAAAAGCGCGCGTCCAGTTGGTGTTGTCGGATCTGCGGCGACTCGGCTACTCAGACGAGCTACCGGACAGGCCGATGACATCTGGCGACGCGGCGCTGCGGGCGTACTGTTCCAGCGTCAGCGGTGAGAGGCCGTATGCGATGCTGGGGGTGATGCTGGCGCTGTTTGGCGTCGCGGCAGAAGTCAGCTCGACGGTGGTGCGGCTTCTGTCGGTCGGTAGCGTGCCGCGGGAAGCGATGCGCTGGCTGCTTTTGCGGCAGTCGGAAGATCCGCAAGAGCTGCGCACGTTGCTGGAAAAAACGGCGGAGCTTATCCGTGATCCCGTCGAGCAGTCGCAGCTGTTGGAAGCCGTGGAAGTCACCGGCGAGCTGCTGGCGCTCGGGGCGGCGGCTAGACCGGCGGCGTAGCGCGACGACCGGGGTCTTGGACCAGCAGCTCGTCTGTCGGTTCATCGAGCAGCGCCGCACGCACCGCCGCGATCAAAAAAATCGACCCGTAGACAAGCATCCGGCCATTTTGGGGCAGCTTGGCCAGCGCAAGGTCGAGCGCTGCGTGCCAGTCGTCCTCGATTTCGCCGCGCGAAAAACCGGGCACCTGCGCAAGCTCGGCGGCGGGAAGACCGCGTGGCGTCGGTGGGCGACACAAGATGATCCGCGAGGCATGCGCAAGCGGGGCAGCCATTTCTGTCGCCAGTTTGCCGACGACGACCCCACAAATCACAGTAAGCGACGCGGGCGGCTCTCTTTCTAACCACGCTGAAAGCACCTGCGCACCTTCGGGATTGTGCGCTGCGTCGACGATGATTTCGCGATTGGCAAACGGCTGATAGGCCTTGGCCGTCGGAACAATCCGTTCCAGTCGGCCTGGCCAGCGTGTCTTGGCAAGTCCTTCGCGGATGACGTCGGGATCGTGCAAAAACGGTCGCAGCGGCCCGTCTACGTGCGAAAGCGCCGCCACCGCAAGCGAGGCATTGTCTGCTTGGTGGGCACCGGGCAGCGGCAACACCGCGCGAAGTTCGTCGGACAGCAGCGGCAGCGGCGCGGCATCGGGTTCGCCGTGGTACGGGTGCATAAACAGCGGGGCCGCCGTTTCCTTGGCCACCCGCCGCAGCACTTGTCGCGCTTCTTCTGGATAGGTCGCACACAGCGTCGGCACACCCGGTCGGAAAATCCCGGCTTTTTCATACGCAATGTGCGCAATCGACGGCCCCAGCCAGTCCATGTGATCAAGTCCGATGCTCGTCACCACCGTGACCTGCGCGGCACAGAGCTTGGTCGCATCCAGCCGTCCCCCAAGCCCCGTTTCGATGATCGCCAAGTCGACCTTTTGCTGGGCGAACAGCAGAAAGGCCGCCGCGGTCACAAACTCAAAAAATGTCAGTGGCACGGTCGGTTCCGTCTCTGCGACGGCGCGGACTTGGGCCACTGCATCGGCGAATGTTTGTTTGGGGCACTCATTGAGCTGGCCGTTTGCGCCAAAACAAATCCGCTCGGTCAGCCGGTGCAGGTGCGGCGACGTGTAAAGACCGATGGCGAGCGGGCGTCCTAGGTGCTCGGCTGCGCGACGGGCCGCGACGTTGGCAATCGACGCGGCATAGGCGCTGGTGGACCCTTTGCCGTTGGTCCCGGCGATGTGTACGGACGGATAGCGCTGCTCGGGAAATTCCAAGCGGCGCAATACGTCCGCGATGCGGGAAAGCCCTGGCTGAATGCCCAGCGGTGACAGCTGGGCGAGAAACTCCAGCGTCTGCGAATAGCCAGGCCGGCTCACGACTGCGCCGGACTCTTCGTCGAATCGGGCGGCGGAGTCAGTTGGGGTTTGGGCTCGGCGCGCAGAAGCCGCAAGAGCTGACCAAGGCGCGGCTTGAGCTCGGCGCGGGGCACGATGCTGTCAATGATGCCGTGCTTGAGCAAAAATTCCGCGCGCTGGAAGCCTTCGGGCAGCTTCTGCCGAATCGTCTGTTCGATGACGCGCGGTCCGGCAAAGCCGATCATCGCGCCCGGTTCGGCCAAGATTACGTCGCCCAGCATTGCAAACGACGCCGCGACACCGCCGGTCGTTGGATGGAGCAGCACCGAGACATACGGCACCCCCAGATCGCGCAGCCTTTGCAGCGCCGCCGACGTCTTGGCCATCTGCAAAAGCGACAGAATGCCTTCCTGCATGCGCGCACCGCCCGACGCTGACAGCACGATCGCCGGAATCCGACGCTGGGCGGCTCGCTCGAAGACGCGGGTGATTTTTTCACCGACGACCGATCCCATCGAACCGCCCATAAACTCGAACTGAAACATCCCAAATGAAACCGGGACTCCGTCGAGCTTGGCAAGGAAGCTGCGGAATGCGTCGGGCTGTCCGGTGTGTTTTTTCAGCGCCACCAAGCGATCGGCGTAGCTTTTGCTGTCGCGAAAGCCGAGCGGATCTTGCGGTGCAATCTCCAGGTCTTGCTCCTCCGCCGAGTCTTCGTCGAGGAGCAGCTCGATCCGTTCCTCCGTCGGCATTGTGAAGTGAAAACCGCACTGTGGACAGCAGCGCAGCGCTTCGCGGATTTTTTCGGAATCCACCGTCGCTGAGCAGCCATCACACTTGATAAAGAGACCCGTCGGAACCGAGCGCTTTTCGGAAGCAAGCTCGGTGGCCTTGTTTTTTCGCGACCACCACGCCATGTGCAGCAAGCAGGGTATAGGCCAAACTATCGTGAGACAAGAGCCACGGAGCTTGGTGGCAGACCGAAATCGAAAGGCTCGGTCGGAAGCGCAGTTCCCGTCGCTGTCCCAAGATACAGACCGGGTTTTAGCTGTCCGCTGCCGGCCTTGCCGCCCGATAGTACGACCAGTTGGCCACCGAGGACGGCCACCGCGGGGACGTAGCTCATCGGACCGAGCACAGCGGTGCCTTTCTGTTTG
>DAORGN010000310.1:0-4031 GCA_035340095.1 Pseudomonadota bacterium
GACGCTAGACATGGCGCTATTTGCTATCATGCAAGCCATGGTGAAAACGAAAAAAATGGCAAGCCTGCTTCGCACGGCGGCGCCGGCGGCGGCTTGTGCTGTGCTCCTCGCCGCGCAGCCAGCCGATGCCAAAGTCCTCGAAGGCTACGTCGATGTGTACCTCGGTGGAATGTATGGCACGGTACCGAAGCTCACGTCGATCGTGACCCAGCAGTCGGAGCCAAACGGCGCTGGCATCAGCAAAGGCGCTGACTTCTTCGACTACAACTCGGGCGGATTGATCGGTCTGCGCGGTGGTATCGAAGTTTTGCACACCGACTTCTACGTCCAGTTTGACCAGTTCCTCAACCTCAAGGGCGCGTCGGGATCGACGATTCAGGGCATGATCGGCTGGGACTTCGAGCTGGGCTCGGGTTCGTGGCGCGGCACGCTGGGCGCATACGGCGGACTGATTTTTGGCCTGCCATACCGCACCGAATTTCCCATCGACCGCAAGCAGATCGCGTGGTTCGGCGTCGGTGCGGAAGGTCAAGCCGGCGTCGAATATTACCTAAACCGCTTCTTCGTTTTGAACTTCACCGGCACGTTTGGCTACCACTACATGTTCGCTGGCGCCGATCCGATCGTCATCGACATGGCAGGCAACACCGAACAGACCCGCACCCACGGCTTCCACCTGCTTGGCAAGCTCGGCCTCCGCTTCCAGCTCGGCATCTAATTGGCCATTTTCCAGACCGGGGCTTTGATATCGTCCCGGTATGAGTCACGCAGCAAAGCCCGTTGTCATCACCTGTGCACTGACCGGCGTTCTCACCGACCCGGGTCAGCATCGCGTCCCTGTCACCGCGGCGGAAATGGCTGCCGCTTGTGCCGAGGCGCGTGATGCCGGTGCGACGGTGGTTCATTGTCACTACCGACAGCAAGCCCCCGGCATGGGCCGATTCCCGACGTGGGACCCCGAAGTCGTCGCCGAAATCGACGCCGCGATTCGCGCCCGCGTGCCCGACATCATCGTCAACATGTCGACCGGCGTGATTGGACCCGATGTCAGCGCGCCACTCGCCTGTCTGTCACGCATCCGTCCCGAGATGGCCGCGCTCAACGCCGGATCGCTCAATTATTTGAAAGCGCGCAGTGACGGTCGCTGGGCCTGGCCGCCGATGCTGTTCGACAACCCCGTCGACAAGATCGAAAAATTCCTGGCTGCAATGCGCGAAGTCGGCACCGTCCCCGAGTGTGAGTGCTTCGACACCGGCATCGTCCGCTCGATCGGTCTTTTCAAACAGGTCGGTCTGCTGACGGGCCCGATCCATGTCTCGCTGGTGATGGGCGTCGCAAGTGGAATGCCGTGCAAACCCGAATGGCTGCCGCTCATCGTCTCCGAGCTGCCCGAGGGCGCGCACTTCCAAACGATTGGCATTGGTCAGCGTGAAGTCTGGCCGGTGCACCGACGCGCTGCCGAGCTGGGTGGCCACCTGCGTACCGGACTCGAAGATACGTTTTATCTTCCCGACGGCAGCAAGACCGATTCAAACGGCAAGCTGATCGAAGCGCTGGTCCAGATAGCCCGCGAAGTCGGTCGTCCGATTGCCACCGCCGCGGAGGCCCGCGCGATCTGCGGCGTTTTGCCGATGCCGCACGGACCACAGGGCGCGTGAGCCGATTGACCAAAGTACATCCAGCCCGTCGGATGGTCGTCTGGACTGCCGATGCTGGACACGGACGACACCTGGCTGAATCGCTGCGAAAAGACGGTTATTCGGTCCGCGCAGTGACCTCGCAAGCCGCGATGGAATCGGCGCTTTCCGATGGCGCCGACTTGCTGGTCGCAGAGCTTGCCGATTGCGATTTGGCGCTTGTCGCTTTCCTTGCCGCTCGCTGTCCGATGCTGTTTGTCGCGATTCCGCAGCCGCAGCCAGATTCGGTGACTGAACTTGTGACCGTCGGTGCATACGATGTGCTGGCGTCGCCTTTGCGCGCGGTCGATGTCCGGCTGGCCCTGCACAAAGCACAGGCGCGCGAAGCGTCGCTTGGGGATCGCACGGCGGGTCGATTTTTGCCAAGCCCGCTTCCCGAAACCAAAAGCGGCGTCTCACTGCCCGGCGTCATTGCCGAATCAAAGGTGATGCAGAGTCTCTTGGCGCAAGTGGCGCGCGTCGCGGTGCATCCGACATCCGTGCTGCTGCTCGGGGAATCGGGAACCGGCAAAGAAGTGCTGGCCAAAGCAGTGCATCAGCTTTCGCCGCGACGCGACAAGCCGTTTGTGGCGATAAACTGCGGCGCGCTGCCGGCTCAGCTATTGGAAAGTCTGCTGTTTGGTCACGTCCAAGGCGCGTTCACCGACGCCATTCGTGATCAGCAGGGTGTGTTTCAGCGCGCCGACGGGGGAACGCTGTTTCTCGATGAAATTGGCGAGCTGCCGCAGACGCTGCAAGTGAAGCTTTTGCGCGCACTGCAAGAACAGAAGATTCTGCCGCTCGGCGCACGGGACGAAATTTCGGTCGATGTGCGGGTGATTGCGGCGACGCTGCGCAACCTGTCGCGCGAAGTCGATGCGGGACGCTTTCGCGCCGATTTGTACTATCGCTTAAGCGTCGTCGAGCTGGTCGTGCCGCCGCTGCGCGAGCGAACTGCCGACATTTTGCCGCTCGCCCAGCACTTTCTGCGCAAAGCGGCCCAGCGGCTGGCACGTCCGGTGGTGAGTCTTTCCGATGCAGCACAAAAAGTCCTTTTGCGGTTTCCATTCCCCGGCAACGTGCGCGAACTGGAAAACCTGATCGAGCGCGCGGTGGTGCTGTGCGAACGGACACAGCTCGACGTGACCGACTTGCCATATGAAGTGGTGCAGCCACGGCCTGCGGCGATCGGTCCGGACCACGCCGATCCAAGCCCACGCGACGAAGCGCCGACCGGCGATTTGTCGATCAAAGCAGCCACGGCACGACTGGAGCGCGAGCTGATTGCGCGTGCTCTGCACAAAACAGCAGGCAATCGAGCGGCGGCGGCGCGGATGTTGGAGCTGTCGCACCGGGCCCTGCTTTACAAGCTGCGCGAATACGGGCTCGACGAAAAACCGGCCAGCAAGCCGACCGCGAGCGACCGCAGTTCTCGGGGCTAGGTTGACGGCGCGGGTTTGCAGCCTATACCTTTGCGGCCCATGTCAGCCACAGCCAGCGGTCGTTTTTATCTGACGACACCGATTTATTACGTATCGGACATTCCGCACATCGGCCATGCCTACACGACGATTGTCGGCGACGCGATTGCACGCTACGAGCGGCTGCGTCGGGGCGGCGAAAACGTCTTTTACCTGACCGGCACCGACGAACACGGCGAAAAGCTAGAGCGGGCGGCCCAGGCCAAAGCGATGTCGCCGCAGTCGTTTGTCGATCTCATCGCCGAGGAATACAAAAAGACCTGGCAGATCCTCGAGATCCAAAACGACGACTTCATTCGCACCACCGATCCTCGTCATGAAAAAGTCGTGCAGGAACTGTGGCGCAAGCTCGTCGACGTGGGTGACATCTATCTCGATCGCTACGAAGGTCTTTACTGCGTCGGCTGTGAAAACTTCCTGCTCGAAAAAGACCTGCTGCCGGGCAATCTGTGTCCCGATCACAAGCGTCCGGTCGAAAAACGCAGCGAAGAGAGCTACTTTTTCCGTCTGTCGAAGTACCAGCAGAAGCTGCTCGATCTGTATGCGCAGGTGCCGGACTTTATTTCGCCGCCGCGCCGCATGAACGAAGTGCGGACGTTTGTCGAATCGGGTCTGCGCGATCTGTCGGTGTCGCGCTCGTCGTTCAAGTGGGGCGTCGAAGTTCCGGGCGATCCGCGCCACGTCATCTACGTCTGGATCGACGCGCTGACCAACTACTATTCGGCGCTGCAAGACAGTCCGCACAAAGCGGCGTTTTGGGGCACCCACGACGCGCCGCTCGCGATACACCTCGTCGGCAAAGAGATCGTTCGTTTTCATGCGGTGTACTGGCCGGCGATGCTGATGGCGGCGGGACTGCCTTTGCCGCGCAAGA
>DAORGN010000311.1:0-4028 GCA_035340095.1 Pseudomonadota bacterium
AGCAGGATCAGCGTGAACGAATACACCGACGATCCAATGATGATCGCCAGCGCCCTCGTCCACAGCACCTGATAGACCATCGCCGTCGCGCCCGAGATCGCATAGGACAGCACCGCCAGCCGTCGCTGGTACAGCGGACTCGGTTCGACGCCGGCATCGGCTTGCGCCTCGTCTTCACTGGATTCTTCGTCGCTGGCCGTCAGATCGGGCACTTCCGGTTCCGCCGCGCGCAAAGGCTTTGCCCGATACAGCGCACTGCCAAACAGGATCAAGGCCGCCAGGCTCAGGTTTGTGCAGGCGCCGATCAAGTTGGTCTGCGACACGCCAAACCGCGGCAGCAGCACAAAGCCCGACAAAAACGTGCCGACCACCGCCCCCGTCGTGTTCATCGCGAACAGCGTTCCGATCTGCACCGATGTGCCCACGATTCCGGCGTGTTTTTGCGCAACGTACTGCGACAGAAGCGGCAGCGTCGCCCCCATCAGCGTCGTCGGGATGATCAGCACAAGTGCGGTGGCCAAAAAGCGCAGCGCCGACAAAAAGACAAAGTGATCGCCGACGGTCCGCCACAGCGCCGCATTGAGTGCCGGATAGCGAGCCAAAAACAGTGGCAGAAGCAGCGCATACAGCCCAACGCCGGCTTCGACAAGCGCATATGCGACGAGCGGACGTCGAACCTTGGGCGCGAGCCTGCCGCCCAGCAGACTGCCAAGCGCCAGCCCACCCATGAACACCGACAGCACCGTCGACATCGCCAGCGTCGTCGATCCGAACACGAGCTGCAGCTCTCGCGTCCACAGCACTTCAAACAGAAGCCCCGATCCACCGGAGAGCAGGAAGCAAAGAAAGACCAGAAATTCCATGCGGGCGCAGCGTAACCCCCTCTTTTGGGCGCTGCGAAGGAATTAGGGTTTGGGCGTGCTCTGCGGGCCACAAGCCGGGCTGCGTTCGTCTTTGAACACTTCGCCGCCTTTCATCACAAACGGGATGTTTTCGAGCACCCGTACATTCGCGAGCGGATTGGACGGCACCGCCACCAGATCGGCGTAAAAGCCCGGCTGAAGCTGCCCGATCTGCGTGTCCCACCCGAGCAGCTTGGCCGCATGGATTGTCGCGGCCTGGATCGCCCCAAGCGGCGACATCCCGAGTTCGACCAGAGCGCCAAACTCGTGGCCGTTCATGCCGTGCGGATACACCGAAGAGTCGGTGCCAAACGCAATCTTTACGCCCGCTTTTACCGCTTTTGAGAGGTTTTTCTTCGCTATCGGCGCCATTTCACGCGCTTTTTCCACTTTTTCTTGCGGAACCTGCGGCGGACGGGCGTTTTCGGGAAAATGCGACCACAGAAACACCGTCGGAACCAAAAACGTGCCGCGCGACTTCATCAGCTGAATGCACTCGTCGTCCAGCTCCGTCGCGTGTTCTATCGAATCGACGCCAGCCCGCACCGCCTGTTTGATCCCGACTGTGCCGTGCGCATGGGCTGCCACCGGCTTGCCCAGCCGCTTGGCTTCCGCCACCAGCGAGCTTAGCTCTTCATCGCTGTACTGGCCGACGTTGGGATTTGTGCCGACCGATAGAAAACCGCCGGTCACCGCCACTTTGATCACGTCCGAGCCGTACTTGACCACTTCGCGGACTTTGCGAATCACACCTTCGCGTCCGTCGGCAACGCCTTCCTCGCTGTAGCGAAACGCATACGGCAGAAGGTTCGAATCCATGTGTCCGCCCGTCGAGCCAATCGCCGGACCAGACACCTGCATGCGCGGCCCGATGACGTCGCCATCCTTGATCGCTTCGCGCAGCGCCACATCGGCATAACCGCGCGCGCCCAGGTTCCGCACCGTAGTAAAACCCGCCAGCAGCGTCGCCCGCGCGTGCCTCGCCCCCAGCAGCGCTTCGCGTGGCGCCGACACCCCAAGCCACTCGTAACTTGCGACATCGACTCGATACGTCAGGTGTGTATGTGCGTCGATCAGCCCAGGCAGCACGGTGTAGCCACTCAGATCGACGAGCTGCGCTCCTGACGGCGCGTGCGCCATGACTTGGGCTTGTGGACCGACCTCTTTGACCCGCTCATTTTCGATGAGCAGCGCCTGCTTTTGTAACAGCACCCCTGTCCGAACATCGAGAAGCTGGCCCGCCTTGACCAGCACTGGACCTCTTGCTCCTGCTTCCGCCATTCCCCCGCTGAGCAGGCAGAGCAACCCCCAAGTACATCCCACAACTCGTGCGGCCCCCATTGAACTGTCTCCTCTGCCGATTGATCGGGCTATTTTCCCGCGGCTCAACGATTCCTTCGACCGTTTTCTGTATTTATGGCTACATATACAGAGGGTCGACCATGTGGTTTTGCGTCCCCCGTGGCTGCTTTTTGCGGCAAGGAGTACGTCGCGGTTAAGCTTGCAGTGAGGAGAGGACTCGATGTCGGCCAAGCACGATCTGCGGCCATGGTATGCCTCGCTCCCGCTCACCAGCTTGATCCTGACGGCACCATTTGTGTTTGTGGCGCTGTGCGGCAACAAGTGGAGCCCCACCGACAGCACGTTCACGACGCTGGCCAAACCGAAAGAGCCGCCGTCTGTCCAGATCGCAGAGAGCCATCACGAAACCCTGCTTACAGCGACGAGCTGGCTGGCGTACCCGCCGCACCACTTTGCGCGCTGTGATGTGCAGCCTGGCAAACATCCCCGCTTTGCCGTCTGCTTCGACCGGCACGGCACGCCGATCCTTTTGCGCGCCAACGTCGAACAGCTGGTCCAGATCGGTCTTCAGGTCAGTGCGCCGGTCCGCGGACGCTGGCTGCTCGATGGCCATCGCTATCTTCTGGGCGAGACCTTGATCGAAACCAAGCCGCAGCTTCAGATCGCGCCGCTGCCAAGACCGCTGGCCGATGAACGCCTGGCGACACCGGAGCAGCCACGGCTTGTCTCCCTGTCGCGGGATGAAGAGTTCGCGCTGTGGGAAGACCGCCGGCCAAGGCCCGATGGCGCAGTGCAGCTGCTTGTGAGTCGCGTGTCAGATGGTCGTATCGAGTCGGCGCGTACAGTCAACGACCCGACGCAAGTGGCACGGCTTCGCGATCCCAACGTGCGCGAGGAGCTCACCCAGCAGATCGTCTTCTGGACCGATCAGGGACGCCGCCAGCATGTCGAGCTGCCCGGCGACAACCAAAGCGAACAGGAACCGCGCGAAGCAGCGATCGAGCAAAACGAAGTCAGCGCGGAATGAACGCGACGCAAGCAATCCGCCGCGGCGCGGGTGGATGGGTCATCACGAAACAACGCGACGAAGCGAATCAGTCGCCAAAAATGAAAAAGCGCCGCAGGTCATACCGACCGGCAGCGCTTTGCAAGAGCGAGGGTTTGTTCGCGCAGACTAGGCTTGGGCGCCCGCTTCCGGACGATCAACCAGCTCCACGATCGACACCGGCGCGGCGTCACCGTGACGGAAACCCTTTTTGATGATGCGAAGGTAGCCACCATGGCGGCTCGCGTAGCGCGGTCCCAGCTCATCAAAGAGCTTGTGGAGCGCTTCGCGGTTTTTCACGATCCGCTGAGCCATCCGCATCGCATGCACGATACGGGTCTTTTCTTCGGCGGTGCGCTTCGCTTCGTCTTTGCTCAAAAGGCTGCCGACCGAAACGGCCCACGCAATCGCTGGCTCTGCAAACCGTCGCAGTTCCTTGGCCTTCACATCGGTGGTCTGGATTCGCTCGGCCTGGATGAGCGACGAAACCATGTTCGACCACAACGCCTTCCGGTGATCGGCCTTGCGGCCAAACGTTCTGCCAGATTTTTGGTGACGCATTGTGCTTGTCTCTGCGCTTCTTAAAGCTTGTTACGGCTCGACGGAGCTTCCCAGCCCTCGAGCTTCATTCCCAGCGACAGATTCATCTCAGCCAGGATTTCTTTGATTTCTTTGAGCGACTTCCGACCAAAGTTCTTGGTCTTCAGCATCTCCGCTTCACTGCGCTGCACCAGCTCGCCAATGTAACGAATGTTGGCGTTCTGCAGACAGTTCGCCGA
>DAORGN010000312.1:0-3974 GCA_035340095.1 Pseudomonadota bacterium
GAAGCAGCGCCGCTTCTTCCTGGTTGAGCTTGCCCAGGCGATCGGCAATTTCTTGCAGCGCCGCCAGCAGATCCTTGGCCGGTTTTTCACCCCGCGCCGAGTCCTGCTGCACCCGCCCGATCAGCAGCAAAAACGTTTCACTTTTGCGGTGGGCAGCCTGCACCCGATCGGCAGCTTCCGTCGACAAATCGGTCTGGTCTTTGGGCTCCCGGGTGAGTCCGCGCAAAAGATCAATCCGATCGGCCAGAAGCTGTACCGCTTGCTCGCGCAGCTGGGACTGGCTTTGCAACAGCGCTTCCTGACGCTGACGCGGGCTTTGGATAAACAGCGCGTATTCCCGTGACCGACCGACGCCCGGACCGGTGACGTTGTTGAGGTCGCGGGCCTCGGCAAAATATGTCACCCGCACCCCCGGTTGAAGCTCCAGCTCGCTCAAATCCCATTCGATCTTGGCCGCCAAGTTGCGCGGTACGGTCGGGGTGTTGATGCCGTTTTTCTGCGTCGGTTTGTCGTCGGGTTTGCTGTCCCCAGTCGGTGCCGATCGGAGCCTTCGTCGCCGTTCCGGCCCGCTGCCAATCCGATAGACCAAATCGATATCGCCCAGACCAAAGTCATCCTCGGCGCTGTAGGCCAGCTCGATCCGCCTGGTCGACGTCACTTCCAGTTCCGCGGCGGGTGCAAACAGATCGATCCGCGGCGGATGATCCGATTCGATCGCAATTCGGTGGCTTTGTCCCTCGCGCAGCAGCGCTTTGTGGCCATTTTTGATGACAAAGTAGTAGCTGCCCGCTTTTTGCACCACCAGGCTCGCCGACAGAAGCGGCAGCGGCGCATCTTGTCCGGCTTTCGGTTTGCCGACTTGGACCGGCTGGCTCGATTCCTGACCGTCGGCGATCACCGTGATTTGGGCACGCTCGACGGGAACCAGCGCCCACGCCTCGATCCGCACTTGCGTTCCCGGCAGCGCCAAGATGTCGCCCGTCGAGCCGGGAATCGTTCGCTGATGCAGCCCTGTGTACTTGGGGTAGACCAAAAGCAAGCGGATGTCCCCGAGCAGCGGCTCCGTCGCGATGGACACCGGCTCCGGCGGCGACACCGTCCCCAGCGTGTGCAGACCTTTGGCGAGCGGCAACGCTCCAGCCAGCGTCGCAAACAGACCAAATCCAAACAGCATCAGCGCGCTCAGACCGGCTTGCCAGACCGGCCAGCGATCCACCAAGCTGTCTGGCTGCACCGTCCCCAGCGCAGCCAGCGTCCGTTGTGCCAGCTCTTCGACGAGAGCGCGCTCCGGTCCGTTCGTCAGCTCTTTTTGCAGCTCGATGGTCGACAGCAGTTCCGAGCGCAGATCGGGAAGCCGCGCGCCGACAAAACGCGCCATTGCTTCGTCGCTGGTTCGTTCGCTTCGGGCCCGGACTTGCAGCACCGCGAGCGCGAGCAAGGCCAACAGCGCATAGACCCCGCAGATCGGCAGCCACGCCCAGTGCGGTCCCGTCTGCGCCGCGAGCAGCAGCACCGCGGCACCACAAACTCCCGTCGCCTGCAGCCACAGAAGCAAGAGCCGCAGTTTTTCCCGCCGCAGCAGCCGTCGTCGAACCTGCGATAGATAAGACTGCAGCCGCGCAAACGGCGACGTGACGATGGGCGGAGGCGTGATCTCAGCCGGGCTCGAAGGGAGCATGGGCTGAGAATCGAACGCTTGCGACATACGCAGCATTATTCCCAATTTTTGCGCGCCTGACGACCCCGCACGAGAGAGGAAGTCCGAAGAACGTGATCATTGCTTCCCGAGAATATTTCCTGTAATTTATCCCACATTATGGGAAGAGAATTGCCGCAAGGCACGGCTGTGGGTGCGTACTCGATCGAGCGACTGCGCGAGAGGACTGGTCTTAGCGAGGTCTACACTGCCCGCGGACCGTCGGGCGCGCTGTGTCGTCTGAGCTTTTTCCACATCGATCCCGACGGACTGCCCTGGAAGCGCTTTTTGGCGGAATCGCAGCAGGTGCGGGCGTTGTCTCATCCGTGCCTGGCCGAAGTGGCGGAAACTGCGGTCAGCAGCGACGGACGTCCCTATCAAGTGCTCGTGCTGGGAGACGGGGAAGACCTGGGCACGCGGCTGCGGCGTGGGGCTTTGACCGTCGATGAAGCACTTGTCTGTGCCGATCAGATCGGGGCGGCACTTTTGGCGCTGCATTCGCTGGATCTGTCGCACCGGGGGCTCTGTCCTGATCGGATTTTCCTGTCGAGCCCAAGCGATCCCGTGCAGCCGCGGGTGCGGATTCTGGATGCCGGCGTGACGCGACTGCTCGACGATTCGCTGCCGGGCGTCTTGGCCGGAAACCCGGAATACAAAGCGCCGGAGCAGCTCAGCGGGCTGTCCATTGATGTCGGTCCTGCCGTCGACCAGTACACCCTGGCGCTGCTTTTATATCAAGCGCTGACCAGCAGTCGACCGTTCAAAGCAGATTCGCCGGCAGCGACGATATTGCAAGTGGTGCGGGGTGGGGCCGAGCCGCTGCGTGTACTGCGTCCCGATGTCAGTCGGAACCTCGACGCGGCGATGATGCGGGCGCTTGGCAAGGAACGACAGTCGCGCTTTCCATCGGTTGCTGAGTTTCTGACGGCGCTGCGAGGCGGCCAAGAAGTGACGCCGGCAATCGATGCGCTGGTCGGCAACTGGCTGCGCAAAAGTGAATCGGCGCAGGCGGCGATCCAAAACGCGCAAGCGCAGGCCGATTCCAAGCCTTCGTTTCAGGTGGTCGCGCTCGGGATGGCCGATGCCAGCGCTGGGGGCGTTCCAGAAGTCGTCGAAGATCAAGCCACCGTGCCAAACGCCATGGATGAAGTCATGCGTCTGGCGCTGCCGATCGAACAAGTGCCGCTCGTGACTTCGTCACCCGTCGCTGCGCCAAAGTCAGGGCCCGTGGCTTCGAGCGCTCCGATCGTGATCAGCAGCCCCATCATCGTCGATTCCCGGCCCACTGCTTTGGCGTCTGGGCCCGCGATTGCATCGGAAAAGACCGATCCACAACAAGTGCTTTCGCAAGCGGCACCGCGATCGGGAATTTCCGAGCAGTCGACCGGCCCGACTTCGCAATCGGACCGGACCGACAAAACCGCGCTGGCGGGTCCACAGCCGATCGCCGGACCATCGCAAAGCCTCGCAGATGGAACGGCTGGCCCGTCGACGCTTTTGCGATCACCCATGACCGAACGCGCCGTGATTGCGCTCATTGGGCTTGTCATCGGCTTCCTGCTTCGTCACCTGATCGGTTAGCTCATGACCGGTTGGCCGACGCCAGAATGACCTACCCACAGTCAGCCGATCGCCAAGCCGCAAAATCCCGAAAAATCGCAAGTTGCGCGGCCCCACTTTCGCGGGCCGTACCACCGAGGGAAGCTCCGGTGAGCGCTTGACTTTCCGCTCCCGCAGTGGGAAGTAAACATACTGTGCCAGAGAAAGCATCTGCCATATTCCTCAAGACCGGTGTTCTAACTCCCCAAGGACTCAACGCGGCCATTGCGCTCAAGCAGCGAGACGGCGGCACGCTCAGTGAGGCGATCCTTCGGCTCGGCCTCCTGGACGAAGAGCACTTGGTTTCCGCGTTCCAAAAGAACATGCAGATTCCGCGTGTGTCGGCGGCAGCGCTGGCGCGGGTATCAAAGGATGTTCTAAACGCGATTCCCGCTGACTTGGCGGCGCAGCTGCGGGTCATTCCGATGGACATTGATGCCAGCGGAAACTTGACCCTCGCGATGGTTGACCCGAGCGATGACGACGCCGTCGAGCAAGTCATCATGCACACGCTCTCGGAAGTCAATCGCGCGGTTGCGTCACCAACAGCGATGAGAGAAGCGCTGCGAACGCACTACGGCGTCGTGCTGAGCAAGCAAGGCGCCCCCGCCGCGGCCCCAGCTGCGGCAGCGCCTGCGGCCAAGTCGGGTCCGGTTGTCGCGCCTGCGCCCGCAGCGGC
>DAORGN010000313.1:0-3959 GCA_035340095.1 Pseudomonadota bacterium
CCCGGTCAGCGCACCGCGCCATGCCGAGTAGTCGGACGTATCGAGCGCCATGCCATCTTCATGGTTCGATTGTCCCGGTGCCGCCGCAAGCTGCACGCCACATGTTCCGGTTTTGTACCAGTGGTAGAGCATGTACTGCTGGGCGACACTGCGCAGGGTGGAATTGAGCGACAGCCGACTGCGCGACGTGGTGGCACGATTGAGCGCAGTTGCCGCCGGGGTTTGCAGATAAGGCAGCGCCGCAGCGGAGGCAAAGCTGACGTTGTAGCCATCGATCCGCGTCATCAGGCCCGAACGAATGCAGTTCATCTGAAAGACGATTTGATCGGACAGACCCCGAATCGCCGCGGTTGAACACGCGCCACTGTCCGCAGCATCGGCCACCGTGTCTGTCGCTGCGGCCATGTATTCGTGCCACTCGCCTTGCTCGGCATAAGGACCAAGGTTTTCTGGTTCGCCACCCAGTTCCGCTCCCCCACAGCCGATCAGCGTGGTGAAACAGAGTCCCGCGGCCAGTCCGAATCCTTTTGTTCCAAGTCCGTTTGCCCGTTGCGCTTTTTGCATCACTTTTGGACTCCGTGTACGAGGGGGGAAACTCGGTCTCCTATCGGTATGTACCGCAGTCCGCGCGCGCCGGAGGCAACAATCTGTGACAGGAATGTGACTTCTTCTGCCCAAATTCAGTTGGATTGTTTCGATCATCGCCAAACTGGGTTAAGCACAGACGAAGCGAGGTCTGTTTGCGTAAGCCCCCTTTCCATCCCATTCACCCGTTGAAATGGACCGTCGGCCTGCTGCCCGGTCTGTGTGCGGGCGTTTGGGGCCTGCTTGCCGGCTGTCAGCCGACGCTCGACACCCGCACGGCACTCATCGTCCAGACACTTGTGGACGCCGACCGTGATCTGATTGCGAATCGCCCAGCGCTTTTGGCGACCAAATATGAAGTGATGGCCGAGGGACTTCAGCCCTTTTTGCGCGGCACGGCGGGCATTTTCTATCGCGACCTGTCGCGCTATCAGGATGAAGCAGCCCAGGTTCCGCACGGGGTCGCTGCCGAGCAAGTACAGCTATACGGAGACATCCACCTGGAAAACGTCGGCGTGACGTTTGACACAAGCGGCGTGCTGTTTGATTGCGTCGACTTTGATTCCACGGTGCAAGGTCCGTTCGGCTGGGAAGTGCGGCGAACGGCGCTGTCTCTGCGCGCGGCGCTGTCTCTGTCGGGACAACCGGACGCGGTGCTGGATGAAGTCGTGGCGCGGCTCGGCCAAAGCTATGCCCAGACGATGCGGGATCGGAGCCAGCAGAGCGCGGACACAAATACGCAGATTCGCGAGTCAAGCCCGCAGGCCGGAAAGATCGTGCTGGAGCTGCTGGCCGATGGCAAAAAGCGCAACGATCAACAGGAAGAGCTGTCGCAGTACACGGAAGTGGTGTCAAAAACCCGCAAACTTCTGCGCAACGCCGACTTGCAGGACATGCCAAGTCCGTGGGCCGGCGATCTGCCGCAGCTCATCGCGGCGTACCGTGACACCCGGCGCAGCGGACGCGGCCAGGATTCCCAATATCAAATCCTGGATGCGGCGCAGCGGTTCAACTCGGGGGTGGCGTCGCTGCCAAACTTGCGCTTTTGGGTGCTTTTGTCCGGGCCAAATCCAAACGGCAACCCGATGCGGAACGACCCGGAGTGGATCTTGGAATTCAAAGAAGAACGCGATCCGCCGCTGCCCCTGGGATGGCTCGGACGCGGGCCGATTGGAAAAAACGATGCACGGGTGCTGGCTGGGACGCGCCTGCTTTTGGCCAGTCCCGATAGTGAAGCAGACCTGGGAGCGGTGCGTTTTGCCGGGGTGTCCTTTCAAGTTCGGCGCGTGCTGCGGGGGCGGCGCGATCTGGATGTCGCAAAGCTCACCGAACGCACGCTATCGGGCCGCTATGGCGTCGCTGATTTGAAAGACCTGGCGGCCACGCTCGGTGGGCTGATTGCAAATGGACATGCGCGTGCCGGACATCCTTTGGCGCTGTGGAACGTCCTGGCCAAAAGCGATGGCACGGGCGATGGATTCACTGCGTATCTCGTCGACCAATCGCGAAGTGATGTGGAACGACTCGGCAGGGATTTTGTGCTGTTCCAGGCCGCGCGTGACCTTTTGGGGCCGCTTCTGGGCGCCCGACAGAACTAGGAAACAGGAATGATCGAAAAACAACCCAGGCATCTGAAGACCCGCTGGCTTGGGCCGGTTGCACTGGCCATGCCGCTGCTGAGCCAAAGCCCCGTCGCGTCTGCCCATCCGATGCGACCCGAGACGGGCCTGCCGTACTCTGCCGAAGCAAAAGAAAAGCTACCGGAAAAGACCCCTGCAAGCCCAGGTCAACTGCAAGGCAGCATCGGCCCACTGCGACTGGGAATCGTGGGCGATCTGTTCGCGACGTACCGTCTGGTCGACCGCCAAGATCAGGTGTTTCACGAGTTCGAGCTGTCGCGCATCCAGCTTTCGGGCTGGGCAAGTTATGAAGAGCTCGCGGGCGTAAACATCACGGTAGATACGGTGCGATCGTCGTCGAATCGGTCGTATCAAGGGGTGGATGGGGATGCGATCTTGCCGCGGCTCAAGTGGGCGTTTGCGGAAGCGACGCCGTGGAAGCACTACGTCGCGCTGCGTGCCGGCATTGTTCCTGATCTTTTGCTGCAATACGCCGAGGCGTCGTGGGGTTATCGCGTCCAAGGACCGACGGGACTGGAGCGCGATGCGCTGTACACACCGGGCGATCTGGGCGCTTCGGTCGAAGTGGCCCTGCCGTGGCAGCTGGGCGCGGCAGCGATTCAGGTTGGCAACGGCGAAGGAATCTCACTGCGCGAGCAGAACAACGGCAAAAATCTTACCGGGGTTCTGCGCCTTGCACCGCTGCGCTCGCAGGCTCCGGACTTGCTGATTCATCTTCTGTTCCGCGATGGTTCGATTGGCGCGGGAACGGCGGCAGACCGGCGCGGCAGCGTTGGAATCACCTATGCATCACCGAAACTGGGTGCGGGTGCCGTGGGAACGCTGGCACTGGGTTATCGCGGCATCGGCGACCGCTTTGCGGGGCACCTGTCCACATGGCTGCGCGGCGAGCTGCCGGCGTGTTTTGGTCTGCTTGGACGGATCGATGCGCTGTGGCCGGATGTAAGCTCGCGGCAAGATGTCCAGCTTCGCGTGATTGGCGGGGTTTCCTATTCGCTGCCGTCCCTGGTTCGGCTGATCGCCAGTTACGAAGGAACCGTGCCGTTTGGGGGTCTGGCAGGTCAAGTCCCCAGCATCACGGAACACGCCATGCTGATCCAAGCGGAGGTTCGGCTGTGACGCAGCATTTCGCAGTGTATGTAGCGCTTGTTGGCTGCGCCGGTTGTTCGCTCGCCAACACCGTTCCCCCACCGGACGATGTGCAGTGGCGCACCGATCTAGCCGGGTCCGGCGGAACCCCGAGCGATGCCGGGTCCGGCAAAGATGGCAGCAGCGACCTTGCGCGCCCAGGTCCGCCATCCACCCTGGTGGTCAACGAAGTCTATCCGCACGGCAGTGATGTGATGACGGACCCAGACTTTGTCGAGCTTTTCAACGGCGGATCGGGACAGGTCAACCTGCGCGGCTACAAAGTGCGTGATCACAACGCCACTTGGTATGCGCTACCCGACGATGCCATGATTCCGGCGGGCGGTTTCTACATCATCAACTGCGACGGCCTGATGAGCGGCGCCCTGCCCGGCGCGCACGTTCCATTCAAGCTGGGCGGCAGTGGCGATGAAGTCCACTTCGCTGGGCCCGACGGGATCGAGCTGGACAGCGCGACGTGGGGCACCGGCATCATCGACGTTCCCAAAAACCAGTCGCTCGGCAGAGTGCCCGATCAGACCGGCCCGTTTGTCGTCCTGACCAAACCGAGCCGCGGCAAGTCAAACCAGTAACCACCCCACCTGA
>DAORGN010000314.1:0-3947 GCA_035340095.1 Pseudomonadota bacterium
ATCATGGGGGCCTTTTCGGTCGCGTCGGTCGCCGGCGTTCCGCTCGGGCTGTGGCTGGCGCGGCACGGAGGCTTCCGCACCCCATTTTTCGTCGTTGCTGGACTTGGGCTGCTCATCCTTGCGTTCACGTTTGTGGTGTTGCCGCCATTGCGCTCTCACTTGCAGCAGCTTGTGCCGGCCCGCAGCCTGACCGAAATCCTGCGCCGCCCGGTCGTGCGGCTCGCGCTGACCACCATCGCCGTCAGCAACATGGCGACGTTCGCCATCGTCCCCAGCATGGCGCCGTACCTGATTCGCAACTGCGGCATGCGCCGAACCGATTTGGAATACATGTACGCGCTTGGTGGTGCCTGTACGTTCGTTTCGATGCGCATCGTTGGCTGGCTCGTCGATCGGTACGGAGCCGCGCGGGTCATGGTGTTGGCCAGCCTGTTTTTGTCGGGAGTGCTCGTCACAGGTTTTTTGCCCGAGCACAACCTCCTGCCCATCACCATCGTATTCGTCGGTTTTTTGATCAGCGTGTCGTCTCGCAACGTCTGCGTAAACGCCACCTGCAGTCGCGTCGCCGCCCCGAGTGAGCGCGCTCGCTATCAGTCGCTGCAGTCGGCGGTTCAGCACATGGCGTCCGCCGTGGGAGCCGCTCTCGGTCCGATTTTCCTGCACGAGCTGGCCGACGGACGGCTGGGCGGAATTGCGCCGCTCTCGGTGCTGTCCATCGTGCTTACGCTGGCGCTGCCGACGCTGATGTATCGAATCTATCGACTCGGCGAGCTACACTAACCGCCGTCAGTGCGGACACGCGGCACGCAGCGCCGGATCGATTTGTGCGAGCGCGTCCCGACGATGGGCCTGCGCTTTCGGACTGTTCCACAAGTCGACAAACGACGTTGTAAAAAGCGATCCAATCGGCTTGCTCGCGTAGTCGCCGACATGCACCGCTCCGTCGGGATCCACGCACGCGATGTCCCAAGCGGCACGGCACGGACGAAAGCAGGTGCGGTTGGCAAAATCGTCGGTGGCCCGAAATTCGGACAGTGCATCACCAAGCGTTGCCTGACACGGGCAGCCGCTGGGTGGCGCCAGATGGTCGACCAAAATCACGCCGTTTGGCTCGACGATGGCACGTACTTTTTTCACCGCTTCACGCACCCGATTTCCGTCGGGACGCAGCAGCGACTGCGCCGAAAACAGGTTGGCCGGATAGCCCTCTTCCAGTTTTAGCCAGTCGAGCCCAAGCTCGCAGACGAGCTGCGCCAGCACCGGCAGTTCGTCGATGTTTTGCCGCAGCACCACCGTCGAGACGCCGATCCGCAAGTCCAGGTTTTGTGCCCGTCGCAGCCCCACCGCATGCCGCAGGTTGTGCAGCACTTTTTCAAAATCGCAGCCGGCGCGGATCTCGTCATTGGTTTCCGCCGTCCCACCGTCGAGCGACACCGCCAAGCTACTGACCCCCAGTTCGACGAGCTGCTCGATTTTGTCCGGGTGAAGCAGCATCCCATTTGACAAAAGATGCACGTCGTAAGGTCGTCCATGGCGGGCGCTGCGAATCCGCTTGAGCAGCTTTTCAAAGTCGGGGGACAGCAGGCTTTCGCCGCCGTGGGAAAAACCAAAATAGCTCGCCGCTTGCAGCGCTTCATCAAGCGCGTCGAACAGCCACGGCTGCATCGACCGTGCCGTCCGTCGCAGCGTTTTTTCCGGCGCGTGGGTGATGCAGTGCTGGCAGCGAAGGTTGCAGCGCTCCGTCACCGTCAGATACAGCTTCGATGGCAGAAGCAGCCCAGCGGTCTGCCCCAGTCGAAATGCCTCGCGGCTGCGATGTTCCGCGTGGTCGACAATCGCCGTCGAGAGCGCTTCTAGCTCGCGCGGCACCGCGCGCAACAACACCCACGCCGAACACGGACCGAGCCGCACCGTCTGCGTCGTCGCATCGCGGTCGGCTTCGCCCACAAGCAAAAGCGGCTCAAGCTCCGACGGGCCTTCGGGAAGTGCAAACTCGACGACGGTGTCCCGCGGGTGTAGATACACATCGACGATTTCGTCACCGAGCTGTCGACGAAACGCCAGCACATCGGGGGCTTCCGCAAGCGGCAGATCCAGACAGCTACCCCGACGGATCGCCGCATGCGCATGGCGCAGCGACAGCACGGAATGAAACAGCCGCAGCGTCGGATTTTGGCGTTCGGTTTCCGACCACGGAAACGGCTGCCGATCCGGCCAGACATCTTCGAAGCGACGTCCTGGCTCGTCGCTGTGCAGACCCAGCTCGTCGCCGGCATAGATCATCGGAACTTCGGGACGCAAAAGCGAAAACAGGTGGCCAATCAGCGCTCGCTTTTCGTCGACGAACGTCCTCAACCGGGGCACATCATGGGTCGCCGAAAAACCGACCGCTGCATGGCTCGGTCCGCGAACAAAGCTCCGCTGCTGACACAGCGCACGAAACTGCGACGCACGCAACCGACTCGAAAGCCAGTCGCAGAGCCCAGTCCGCAGTGCAAAGTCGGTCGCACAATCGAGACCATATCCAACGTAATGTCCCAGGTTGTCGACTGTCAGCTCGCCAAGAAGCAGGGCATCTTTCGATTTGGCGCGCACTCCGTCGTGAAGCACCGCGAGCAGCGCCGGAGGCACATCCGCCGCTGAATCGAGCCGAAAGCCCGCAACGCCAAACGAAAGGTAGTGCCATAGCACGCGCAAAAGATACGTCGCGACGTCGGGATTCTCGGCATTGAGAAGTGGCTCGCACCACTGACCGCCTTGATAGTGCTCGTAGCCGGGTGCCTGCCCATCGGAAAAGGGCCAGCGATAGATCCGGAAAAAGTCCGCATAAGGCGAATCGAATCCGCGCTGCCTGACGTCGCAAAACGGCAAGAAGTTGCGATGCACATGCGTCAGCGTCACGTCGAGCAAGATCCGGATGCCAAGCCGCGTCGCCTCTGCAACCAGTCGGCGCAGCGCCGCTTCACCACCGAGCGCCGGATCGACGACGAGCGGATTTTCCGCATCGTAGCGATGGGCCGACGGGCTCTGCCAAATCGGTGTCAGGTGCAGAACCTGCACGCCCAGATCGGACAGATACGGCAGCGCCGCGCAAACTCCATCGAGATCGCCGCCTGCGCGCGCCTTTTCATCGGCAAGAACAGGCCACGGGCCCCCATCACCACGTCGGAACCGATCGACAAACACCGAATAGAGGACAGAATCTTGCCACCACGATGGGATGTCGGGTCGCTGCGGCTCGACACAGAATGCTTCTCCGCTGGGCCCCCCCACAAGCTGTCCCGACGGCAAAACGAACCAATACTGCACGGCCAGCCCCACCGTAGGCACCAGCGCTTCGAGGAGAAGATGTTCGTCTTCTTCGCCCACCGGCTGCATCGGAAGAACCGACGTCGATTCCTCGGTACGCAGCCGCAGGGACAGATTGTTCGCCGCTGACTTGCGCAGCGCGGCTCGAATCGTCAGGCTGCCGTCGCGAAAACCAAAAACCCACGGTGCCACAGGCGCGTGCAGGATCGGTTCCGCCGTTCCCCCGATGACGAGCACATGGTTGCGATGGCCGTCACAACTGCGGGTGCGCGGATTGCTGCTTTGAAGGTGCCAGTTTCCGTCGGAAGTCCGCAGTTTGTAGGCATAGACGCCGGGAAAGAGCGAAAGCGTGACCTCGGGAATTCCGTCGGGGCCGGGTGTGAGCGGGTTTGGCTTGTGCCAGTGCGGAAGCTCACCGAAAAGCTCGCTCTGCGGCGGCGCGTCGGGAAAACGCAGACAGATCGTTTCGGGCTGCCCCGACCCTTTGCGGACGGATCGCCCCAACGCAAGCCGCAGCGATGACACCACCATCAGGTCGACGCAGCGTCGAGCGGCGCGGCATGAAGACCAGCAGCCTTGAGCATCGCTTGATCGTCATCGCAATCGGGATTGCCCGTCGTCAGCAGCTTGTGCAGCTG
>DAORGN010000315.1:0-3858 GCA_035340095.1 Pseudomonadota bacterium
CGCTGGCGATAAACGACATGGCGGGTCGGATTGAAAAACAGCTCAAAGACCAGCGCGAGCTGTTGGCGGCGGTGTCGCACGAGCTGCGGACGCCGCTGACGCGAATCCGCCTGCTTCTGGAAATGGCGCGCGACGGAAGCGAAAAACATCTCGACGAGATGGATCAAGAAATCGTCGAAATGGATCGTCTGGTCGGCGAGCTGTTGGCACAAGCGCGGCTTGATTTTTCCGCCCTGTCGCGCCGAACGATAAGTGCCCAAGACGTGGCGGCGCGGGCGCTCGAACGAGCAGCGATTGCAGACGGAAAACTGGTGGCTGTGGATGTGCTGCTGAGCGCCGATGCGACGCTTTTGTCGCGGGCGCTTTTGGCCCTACTCGACAATGCAAAAAAGCATGGCGCGCCACCGATTGTGCTGCGAGTCGAGCGATTGTCTGATTCGGTGCGGTTTTCCGTCGAAGACAGCGGCGCTGGTTTTCCCTCTGGTGAGGAAGCGCGGGCATTTGAAGCATTCCGTCGTGGCGCGCAAGATGGCGGCGGGCTTGGGCTGGGTCTGTCGCTGGTGAAGCGAATTGCCGAAGCCCACGGCGGTCAGGTGTTTGCCCACAATCGCACAGAAGGTGGCGCAGTCGTCGGTTTGCAGTTGCCGATAGGGATCGCTGATGAAAAGTCGAGCGACGGCGATTAACTGAGCAGGCGCTTCATTTCTTGCTGGGCGTCGTCGCCAAACGTCGCGGCGATGTCGGCGATGACGGTCTTTTCCGCAGCACTGACGGCGCGCACCAGACCGAACAGTCCGCCGGATGCCTCGGCGATTTCGACGCACAGATCGATAAGCTGGCGTTCTTCCTGGCCGGGGCCGGACTTGCTGGTCGCCAGCATGTCGCGCAGCACTTCCCGGCAGGCATGCAAAAATGCATCGGTCGGGCGGGTTTCCAGCATCGATTCGACCATCACCCAGGCGCGGCTGCCTTCGGGGATTTCGCGCAGCTTCAGAACGTGCAGGATGCGGCTGCGTTCGCGCCGGCTGATGTCGTTGTTGGCCCACGCGACTTGGATGAGCGGCAGCACATGCAGCACGCACGCCGTTTCGGAATCGAAACCCAGCCGCACCAGCCGTTCCGCGATGTCGCGATTGGGCAGCTTCAGTGTTTCGATGACCTGCGAAATGTGCCGCTTCGGTGCAAGTTTCGGCGAAAGCTGCGATGGGCGCGGTGAAAGCTGCGACGGGCTTGGCGTAAGTCCCGACGGACGCGGCGAAAGCTGCGACGGCAGCGGTGAGCTACCCGACGGGCGTTCGCCACGAATCACATCGAGCAGCGACGAAATGCGTGGTTTTGCGCGCGGCGACGGGGTGTCCTTGGATGGAACCTGCGACGCGCTGGACGGTGTGGATGCTGCCGATTCCTTCGGCGAGGGGGGCTTGGGCGAATCAGGAGGGGTTTGTTCGGCGCTCATCTGTACGCTCCGTCGTGCGCACGCAGGGTTACTCGCCTTGCAGCGTAACCTACGGGGAGCGCTCACCTCAACGGCGAAGCGTGCTCACGTCGGAGACCGCGACCGATGGGCCAATCATTCAACCTGTGCGCTATTTCACACCGAGCAGTTCGACGTCAAAGTGCAGCTCAGCGTTCGGCGGAATCACGCCACCGACGCCGCGCGCCCCATAGCCGAGGCTGGCCGGAATGATCAGCGTTCGCTTGCCGCCCACTTTCATCGACAGCACGCCTTCGTCCCAGCCTTTGATGACCTGGCCGACGCCGATCTGGAACTCGAATGGCTCGCCGCGATCGACGGAGCTGTCGAACTTTTGGCCGTTTGCGAGCTTGCCGGTGTAGTGGACGCGCACGGTCTTGCCGACCTGGGGCACAGGGCCGGTGCCGACTTGTTGATCGATGTATTTCAGTCCCGATTTCGTGGTGACCATTTGGGCTCCTTGCGGTGCAGCCGCGGGGGCTGGGCTTTGGGACGGCTTTTGCGCTGGGGCTGCCGGCTGTGCGACGGCAATTCCAACCAGGCCGAGCACGGGCAGCGCAAAGAGCGGACGGAAACTTGGCAACATGCGTAGCGACATACGGACCTCTTTGGGGGGTTCTTACAGATCGTCACCCGTGGGAATCGCGCCTTGTTCGATTTGCGGCAGCGCTTTTTGCGGCAGCGTCACCCCGAGCAGTTTTTCCGCGTTGCGGAAGTAGATTTTTTCCAAGACCTCAACGGGGAGGTTGATTCCGGCGATGTTCCATTTGCCCTGAATCGGCGTCGGGCTGGGAATGTCGGTGTCGTCGGTTTCAAAGTATCGATAGGTCGAATCGAAGAACCGATCGGCATCCGCTACCGTCGGTGCGTCGGTGCCAACCGATCCGAACATCGCCGGCAAGCCATTGCGACCAAACGCGGTGTCGGTGCCAAACAGAATCCGGTCTTGGTATTTGATGAAAAATGCGCGCAGCTTCGTCGCCGAGTGGTTTTGATCGCTGCGGCCAATCGCCGGCAGTCGCGCCGCCGTATCAATGTATAGGTTGGGATACTTGTCGAGCGCCTGCGCCACCAGGTCAGGCTCCTCGGGCGCGTTGCCGAAATGAACACCGATGAAGATCGTCTTGGGATGGCGCGCGACCCGACGCAAAAATGCATCGAATAGCTCGCGCCATGACGGAACTTCGCCGCGTTTTTGCGCATCGTAGAAGCTCCACTCCGGGTGGGCGAGCAGCTCGTCGAATCGTTCGTTTTTCGGCCCCGGTTCCTGCCAAAACGCCTGCGGATCGGCGACGTGAATCGCGACGGGCAGCTTCAGCGCTCCGGCCTTTTCAAACACCGCATCGAGCCCTGGATCGTCGACTTTGAGCAGCTTGCCGTCCGGCCCTTTGTAGCCAAGCCCCAGACCTTTGGGGATCTTGAGCCCGCGTGCCCCGGATTTCTGCGCTTCGACGAGAGAATCGGCCATCCGCTGGCCATAGCCGGCGCTTGCGGTTTCCTCGAAATCGAGCGTGGTAAAGGCGACGATGTGGCCATATGCGACTTCGTTGTCGACGGGAAATTCCTCGAACCCATGCCCACCCGGTGCGCCCGACAGGTTCACCGCCAAGCTGATGCCGTACTTTTGAAACAGCCGCGCCGCCCGCAAGCTGGTGCCAAGCAGTAGATGGGTGTGGACGTCGATTCGCGGCAGCTTGCGCGGCACAAAGGGCGCTTTGGGTTTCGGCAGGCTTTGCTGGGCCGCGACCTTTTCGGGATTGGGCGGTGCCACCGTCTGGGTTTTCGCCCGACAACCGAACAGCCCAAGCGTCGCGAAAAGCGAAAACGTCAAAAGGACCGGCCAGCGCGCCGTCCGATATTGTTCCGAGGCAGGTGAGAGTCGCACCGGCGCGAGTTTAGCAAAAGGCAAGACCCACAACATCCCTGTGCTGCCCAATTCGCGAATCCTTGGCTGGTTTTGTGGCCCGCTTTCGCCGTATGATGGATCGGGCAAATTTCTATTTTGCCGTCTGGAGAGGGCCTTATGAACCATCGCTCGCTTGCCTCGCTCGTCCGCGGATCTTGGCGGCTTTTGGTGCTGTGTGGGCTTGTTTTGGGGCTTGTCGATTCGTCGGTCGCGCGCGCCGAGGGGGTGAAAGTTCACCTGGAAAGCGTCGCCATCGACAAACTGCCCGAGCTGCGCGCCTATGTCAGTGTCGTCGATGAAGACAGCAAACCGATCCGCAGCAAGAGCGGTTTCAAGCTGCAAATGGACGGCAATCCGCTGACCGATTTGACGACGACGGTGCAGTCGTTTGCCGAATCCAAAGAGCCGATGGATGTGTTTGTCGTCGTCCAGGTTTCGAGCGTGATGAAAGATGGGCTTGGAGCGGCGAAAACCGGCA
>DAORGN010000316.1:0-3720 GCA_035340095.1 Pseudomonadota bacterium
CCTGGCGGTGGAGTGGTCGCCGCATCGGATTCGCGTCAACGCCGTCGCACCCGGCATCATCCGCACGAGCGGCACCGATCGCTATCCGCCGGAACTTCTGGAAGTGGCGCGGCGGGCGACGCCCTGGAAACGGCTGGGTCTTGCCGAAGAAGTGGCGCACTTGGTGACGTATTTGGCGAGCCCTGCCGCCGATTTTGTGACCGGATCGACGATGTACATCGATGGCGGTGCGTCGCTGTGGGGCGATATGTTTCCGCTGCCGGACGAATAGTTCCGAACGTCTCAAACTGCGCGCGGCAAGGAGTGCTGTGATGGCGACGTTTTCTCTCGATCGCAAGCTGTGGGGCTGGGGATCGGCGCTGTATCAGGTGCCGGCGCCGCTGCTCGATCTGGCGCGGGCGTTTTTGTCGGCGCGGCTTTGCTGTCACATTCCCCACGCCATGCCGGTTCCGACGCTGGATTCGATACGGATGCCGAATCCGCGGCGGGCGATACCGCATGATCTGGCCGCGCTTGTGACCACCGATCGCTATCACCGCGCGACGCACACCTATGGCAAGGCGTATCGCGACGTGGTGCGGGCGCTCGACGGGGATTTTTCGCCGGCCCCGGACTTTGTCGCCTATCCGCAAAACGAAGCCGACATCGAACGCATCTTGCGGATTGCCCGGCGCGAGCACTGGGCGGTGATTCCCTATGGCGGCGGATCGAGCGTGGTCGGCGGAATCGAACCCGATGCAGCGACGCGGAATCGCTTTTCAGCGGTGCTGTCGCTCGATCTGTGTGCGCTTGACCAGCTTCTGCAAGTCGATCGGGCGTCGCGCTGTGCCCGCATCCAAGCCGGCGCGTATGGTCCGTCTATCGAACAGCAGCTCAAACCGCACGGCTACACCCTGCGTCACTTCCCGCAGAGCTTTGAATTTTCGACGCTGGGCGGCTGGATTGCGACCCGTGCTGGCGGCCATTTTGCGACGCTATACACCCACATCGACGATCTGGTCGAAAGCCTGCGGATGGTGACGCCGCAAGGCACACTGGAAACGCGGCGGCTGCCCGGAAACGGCGCCGGCCCGCAACAAGAGAGGCTGCTCTGCGGTTCGGAAGGTGCATTTGGGGTGATTTCCGAGGCCTGGCTGCGGGTGCAAGAGCTGCCGCAACATCGGGCCAGCTGCATCGTCCGTTTTCCCAGCTTTGCCTTGGGAGCCCAGGCTTGTCGGGCGCTGTCCCAAAGTGGTCTGTTTCCCGCGAACGCGCGACTTATCGAGGCTGACGAGGCGCTGTTTATGGGAATCGGCGATGGCACACAGCACTTGCTGTTGCTCGGGTTTGAGTCGGCGCAGTTTTCCCAGCAAGACAAGCTACAAGCAGCGGTGGCGCTGTGCAGCCAGGCGGGCGGAACGGCGGGCCGGGCCAAGATCCGCAGCGGCGATAGTGAACTGGAAGACGACACGGCGGCGCAGTGGAAGCAGTCGTTTGTGCGGGCGCCGTACCTCCGCGATGAGCTGTGCCGAATGGGCCTTTTGTGCGAGACGTTTGAAACCTGCACGACGTGGTCCCATTTCCCGAAGCTCGACGAAGCCGTGCGGGCCGCAGCGCAGACGGCGCTGGCCGCGACTTGTGGTACAGGGCTTGTCACCTGTCGGTTTACGCATCTTTATCCCGACGGACCAGCACCGTATTACACCGTGATTGCCCAAGGTACGCCGGGTCAGCAAGTGGCCCAGTGGGACGCGATAAAGGCTGCGGTGTCGACGGCACTTGTCGAAAACGGAGCAACGATTACCCACCACCACGCCGTCGGAAAAGACCATCGCTCGTATTATTTACGTCAGGGCGATCCGCTGGCCATTGCAATGCTGCGAGCGGCCAAAACGGCAGTTGATCCAACGGGCATTATGAATCCGGGGACGCTGCTTCCGACGGACTAGTCGCCCTCCCAACCCTTTCACCCAGACTTTCACCAGAGTTTCCATGGAAGCCGCACCTCCCCACATTCGCGCGATGGCCAGAGCGTCGCTCGCGCTTGATGACGACAAGCTCATGGCGGAGTGCGACGTCGATTTGTTCGTCGCCAGCGGGCCCGGCGGCCAGCATCGCAACAAAACCGAAAGCGCTGTCCGGCTCACCCACCGCCCAAGCGGCATCGTCGTCACCGCCACCGAACGGCGCAGCCAGATCCAAAACCGCATCGTGGCGCTCGCCCGGCTGCGCGAAAAGCTCGAAAAGCTGACGTTTGTGCCGCGGCCTCGGCGTCCGACCAAGCCGACCCGCAGCTCGCAAGAGCGCCGGTTGAGCGAAAAAAAGCGCGACAGCCAAGTCAAAAAGCAGCGCCGCAGCGATTACGACTGACGCGGCGCGCGTTTTTTGGCGGGGGAAGCGAAGTGACTACTTCGACAGGAACGCGAGGTGGTGGGCGGGGGTTACTTTGCCGTCGACGCGGAGCTTGCCGTGCTGATACAGGCTGCGCACGTCGGCTTTGCCGGCAAAAAGCGCCGCCAGGTCTTCATCGCTGATCGTCAGCGTCGTGACCGCACCATCGACTTTGCCATCGGTGACTTTGCCGCTTGGATCGACGGCAAACGCAGCGTCGGGCGATTTGACGACAAACTGCAAAAGACCACCGATGTCCGCGACGAGCCCTGGCTGTTTCGCGAGCTTGTCACGCAGCGCCGCGACAATCGCCGGAGCTTGTGCAGTCTGGGTTTGCATCGCTTGCGCTGGGGCTGCCGGTGCGTCTTTTTTGCCGCCGCCGCCACCGCCGCCGCCGCCACCGCCGCCGAGGCGCGCCATCACGACCTTTTCGACCCGCTTTTTGTCCATCTTCATCAGGAACTCAAGCTTTTGGCTGGCCATGACGTTGCCGCCGATCTTGAGCTTGCCGTTCATAAACAGCTTCTGCGGGTTGGCTTTGCCGAGCACCATGTCGAGGAAGTCGCTGTTCGACAGGCTCAGCGTCACATCGGCATCCTTGACACCTTCGGCGAGCGCGCCCGGCGCGTTCTTCAGGTCGATGTGATACGCCGAATCGGGGCCGCTCAGCTTGAACAGGAAGCTGGTGCCAATCTGCTTGGCGAGGTCGGGGCTGTCGGCGATGTACTCTTTGATCGCGACGAAGATGTCCGTGCTGGTCAGGACCGTTGCCGGATCCACCGCAGACGGGGCTTGGGCCGGGGCCGATCCGCCCTTTTTGCCCAGGGCCGCTTCGATTTCGCTGCGGTCGATCTTCTTGAGGAACATCAGCTTCTGACTGGCCATGATGTTGCCGCCAATCTTGAGCTTGCCGCCGAAGTACAGCTTGTTCGGGTCGGCTTTCCCCGTCGTCATGTCGAGGAAGTCGCTGTCCGAAAGTTCGAGCGTGCAGTCAGGCTGCGGCTCGGTCCCGGCGCTGACAGCCCCTTTGCCATTCTTTAGGTCGATGGTCCACACGCTGTCGGGGCCCTTCAGGCGGAACTGAAACACCGTACCGACGGAACCCACGAGGTCCGGATTTTTGCCGATGTAGCCACCGATCGCGGAAAACACGTCGCCGCTCGTCAGCACTGCGGGGGCTGCCTGGGCTTGGGCCGCTTGGGCCGGGGCGCCGCCTTTGGCTTTGGGCTGCGGGATGTCTTTGTAAAGCTCGATCGCCGCGTTTGAGATCACGACTTTGTTTCGTTCAACGACGCTGACGCGGGCGATGACGCGGGTGTCGGACTCTTTCCACAGCTCGATCTTGAGCGT
>DAORGN010000317.1:0-3710 GCA_035340095.1 Pseudomonadota bacterium
TGGATCTGTTCACGTTTTCGGATCTCGTCGGTCCGGGTCTGCCGCTGTTTACGCCCCGCGGAACCCTTGTGCGTCGGCTGCTCGAAGACTTCGTCCAGTCGCTGCAAGAGCCGCTGGGTTACCGTCGCGTACAGATTCCGCACATCACCAAAAACGACCTGTACAAGACCTCAGGTCACTGGGAAAAGTTCCACGAGGATCTGTTCCATGTGCGCGGCAAGAGCGGCGAAGAGTTTTGCATCAAGCCGATGAACTGCCCGCACCACACGCAGATATTTGCGTGTCGTCAGCGCTCGTATCGCGATCTGCCGCTGCGCTTTTCCGAAGTCACCAGCGTCTATCGCGACGAGCTGCCGGGCGCACTGCAAGGCCTGTCGCGGGTGCGGATGATTACCCAGGACGACGCGCACGTTTTCTGTACGCCCGAACAGGTGCAGGACGAAGCGCTGCGCATTTATCACATCATCGACTCGTTCTATCGCGCCTTTGGCATGAAGCTGTCGATCCGGCTGTCGCTGTGGGACGCCGAGCATCCGGAAAAGTACCTTGGCAGCAAAGAGATGTGGGACAGCGCGCAAGATCAGCTGCGAGCGGTTCTGCGCATGCGGAACGCGACCTGGGTGGAAGAAGCCGGCGAGGCTGCGTTCTACGGGCCGAAAATCGACTTCACGGCCAAAGATGCGCTCGATCGGGCGTGGCAGCTTGCGACGATCCAGCTCGACTTCAACCTGCCGAATCGCTTCGACCTCAAGTACATCGGGGAAGATGGGCAGCCCAAGCGTCCGGCGATGCTGCATCGCGCCGTGCTCGGGTCGGTCGAGCGGTTTATGTCCGTGCTCATCGAACACTACGCGGGTGCATTCCCGACTTGGCTGTCGCCGCTGCAAGCCGTGGTGGTGCCGATTGCCGATAGGCACAACGAATACGCCCAGCAGGTGGTCGAAAAGCTGTCGCAGGTGCCGCTGAAAAACGGTCTGGGCACTGGCATTCGGGCCGAAGTCGATGACTCGCGCGAGTCGATGCAAAAGAAGATTCGCAACGCCCAGCTGCAAAAAATTCCGTACATGCTGGTCGTCGGTGATCGCGAGCAAGAGCAGGGCGCAGCGGCGGTTCGGTTGCGTTCGGGCGTCGACCTCAAAGCGATGCCGCTTTCGGCCATCATCGATCGTCTTACCACCGAGATCGAAACCCGCACCGACCTGCCGTAGTTTCCGCACCCTACCTGCCGTTTCCCTGCAAGCCGTCGCCGGCACATTTTTTCGTCAGCAAATCTGCGAGGGTATCGGCACCACGACAGCAATTGGTACGATATCTATAGAGGCGCAAAAGCCTCTTCCCGGATGCTGTTTCTTCGGCTGGCTCCATATGAGCTGTCGCTGCTGGTCACGCTTGCTTGCCTGATGTTGGTTTGGCAACGGCGGCGTTTTCCGGGTGCGCGCATGTTTCTCGCCGCACTGGCCTGCGAGCTGGCTTACACCATCGGCTATCTCGGAGAGCTGCTCGCGACGACGGTTCCCGGCAAGACGTTCTGGGACAATGTGCAGTGGCTGCCGTGCCTCGCGGGGATGCTGTTTCTGGCACTGTTCGCGCGCGAGTACGCCCAGAAAAAACCGCTGCCCGCGTGGCTTTTGCTCCAGCTTGGCTGTGTGCCGGTCGCCGTCGCCACGCTCGCTTATAGCAACGACTGGCACCACTACGTTGGCAGTGGACATCGCATCATCCCCGGCTGGCCCGTCCCGGCGCTCACCTACGAGTTTGGCCCCGTCGCGTGGGTGGCGATGCCCTATCTTATCGGGCTGGCGCTCCAGTCGGTCACAACGCTGTTCTTTTTCATGCTGAAGCGGCGTGGGGTGTTTCGTCGGCAAGCGCTGGGGATTCTCATCGGCTTTTTGGTTCCGATGGTGGCGTACTTGGCCACGCTGTTTGGTCTGAATGTCTATGGGTATCGAGATGTGACGCCGCAGGCCTTGGCGTTTAGCAACGTGTTTATCCTTTGGTCGCTCTTGCGGTATCGGGCGCTACAGCTTCTGCCGTTTGCGCGCGAGCAGGTGTTCGATCAGATTCAGGGCGGCGTCCTCGTCCTTGATACGTCGCGACAGGTGGTGGATGCCAATGCAGCGATGGCGTCGCTTTTGCGGATTCCTCTACCGAAACTGCTCGGTGAATCAGCGACGGTGGCACTGTCGCGCTGGCCGACGGTGCTGGCGGCGGTCGAGCGAAACGTACCGACGCGGAGCGACCTAAGAGATCCCGATTCGGCGCAAGAACGCTGGCTGCAAGTCGACATTCAAGCAGTGAGCGAGGGCGGCCAAGCTGGGCTTTTGCTTTTAACCCGCGACATCACCGAGCTGAAGCTGGCGACGCAAGAAGCGATGCGATCGCGGGAAGCTGCCATTTTTGCCAGCACGGCCAAGAGTCGTTTTGTCGCGACGCTGAGCCATGAAATTCGGACGCCGCTGGCCGGTGTGATGGGGCTGTCGCGTCTGCTCGGCGAGACCAAGCTTGATGTCCATCAGCGCGACTTGCTCCAGAAGCTCGACAGTGCGACGCGGCATATGCTGGAGCTGCTAAACCACACGCTCGACTTTTCAAAGCTGGAAGCTGGCCGGCTCGAGCTTTCGCCGATCCATTTTGATCTGGGCGCGCTGCTGACGTCGATCGCTGGTATTTTTTTTCCGACGGCTACCGACAAAGGGCTGCGCTTTTCGCTTGTCGTCGATCCCACGGTTCCGCAAGGCCTGTACGGCGACGGACTTCGGCTGAAGCAAATCCTGGCCAATCTGATCGGCAACGCCGTCAAGTTCACTCACCGAGGCGAGATTGGTCTGCACGTCTCGGTCCGCGAGCAGCAATCCGCCGATGTCGAGCTGTTGTTCGTCGTCACCGACACCGGAATCGGGCTCGGCCAAGAGCAAGTGCAGGCGCTGTTTCGACCGTTTTCGCAAGCTGACGCGACGATTTCGCATCGTTTCGGCGGGACGGGGCTTGGACTTTCGATAAGTCATCAGCTTGCGCAGATGTTCGGCGGCAGCCTGACCTGCGAGAGCACAAAAGGCGTCGGCAGCACGTTCCGACTGACTGTACGGCTGCGCATCAGTGACCGTCCTGTCGAAACCAAGCCGGCGATGCCCAGCGAAAATACGTCCATGGCGAGCGCTCCGTCTGCGCCGCTTTCCACCAGTGCGAGTGAGCCCGTGACTCTCAGTTCGTCAGATTCGAGTGGTGTGGCTTCAGAACGGCCCAAAGTGCTGCTTGCCGAGGACAACCAGGTCAACCAGCTGATCACGCAGAAGATGCTGCGACGGATCGGCTACGACTGCGACATCGCAAACAATGGCGGCGAGGCCGTGCAAAAGCTAAACAGCCATCCGTTTGATTACTACGCGGCGGTGCTGATGGATTTGCAGATGCCCGATGTCGATGGCAGGACGGCGGTAATTCAGCTCCGCGCGGATCCTCGCTATGACGCGCTGCCGATCATTGCGCTGACCGGGGAATCGGTGCGCGAGGTCATTCTCGACGTGCTGTCGTGTGGGATGGACGACGTGTTGCACAAGCCCGTCGATTTGAAGACCTTGGGCGACGTGCTAAAGCGTCTGATTCGCGAAAAGCGCTCTGGCCGCGACGCTCGGTCCCGCGATTCCGCAAGCGACGCTTCCAATCCCCGCTAGCCGTTCCGCAATCCCCCGACGCCGAGAAACCACCCCCCC
>DAORGN010000318.1:0-3670 GCA_035340095.1 Pseudomonadota bacterium
GCTGCATCTGGTCGCGCTGCGCCGCCAGCGCTTCGTTGTTGAGCACCAGCTCGTGCGCAAGACGTCCAACGCGGGCATACGCGCGGGCATTGCTTACCGCGATCGAAAGCTGCGCGGCGGCTTGGCGGACAAACTCAAGCAGCGATCCGTCAGGCGTTTCGTCGCTCGTCATCACCAGCACGAGCAGGCCGAGCGGCTGGTTGCGGAACGTGAGCGGCACCAAAATCCGCCGCCCTTGCACTTTGACCGCATCGCTCAGCGCCGGAGCCGCCGTTGCTGTAGCTGGTTGGGAAAACTCGCGCACCGATGGTGGCTGTCCCAGTTTGTGCGTCGAGACCCCGTAAGCTGCCCGAACAAGAAACTCCGGTTCCCCCGTTGCGCCGTCTTCGAGCAAAAACACCCCGCCACCGCGTGTTCCGGTCGCTTCGACGAGCGCTGCCAGCGCTTGATCCAGCATGACGGTCAGATCCGCCGCATCCATCGCGTCGCCGCTGCGATCGATCGGGGAGTTTAGGACCGACGTAAACGCATAGGCCAGGCGCAGCTGCTTGGTCCGTCTCTTGATCTCGCTTTCCAAGTTGCGATTGAGCTGCGACAGCGCCTGCATGCTCTCGCGCAGCCGTTCGGCCATGCGGACAAACGAATCGGCCAAAAGACCCAGCTCGTCGCTGCGCCGGACACTAATGCGAGGATGCAGATTGCCGCTGCGGATCTCGTCGGCCCCGCGCGCCAGTGCCATGATCGGGCCGCTCAGCCTTCCGGCGATAAACAGCGCCGCGCCGCCCCCCAGCATCATCAAAAAAACGCCGAGACCGACGCTGAAGAACAGCACCTGCCGCAGACGTTCCTGCGCCGGTTCTATCGACAGGCCAATCCGCACAATCCCGACGACCCGATCGCGCACCGACAGATCGAGCGGATTGATAAACGCCCCAAGCCCAGGTCCACCGCGATCCGGCAGCACCATCGGCGCATACAGGTCGACATACGTTTCGTGCCGTTCCTCGAGCGGTTCTAGCTTGAGTCCCGGGTCAAGCGCGTCGCGGCTGATCGGCTTGGCTGGCTTTTTCTTGGCCGTCCGAATCAGCACGTCAGCGACATACGAGCGCAGCTTCGCCGGGGTCGGATCGAGCATCGGCTTGCCCGTTCGCGTCGTCGTTTTGAGCAGCTCCACCCCTTGCGCATCGTAGACGGCGACAAACTCCACATCGTCGAGCTGCGCCATCTGCTGGACCGGCTGCGACAAAATGGACCGATCCATCGCATACGCCCCGAGAAGACACTGATACGCGAGCGAGCTTAGCAAGAGCCGCGATCGCTGACGCTGGTCTTCTTCGAGAAAGCGGTACTGCTGATTGTAAAAAATCGCCCCCGACCCCAGCGACATACACAGCGCCATCCCAAACAGCCAGAAAAAGACCTGAACAAAGAAGCTGGACCGTCGCTGCCAAAGAGGAGAATTCCAGCTTGATACCTCGGTGGCGGCATCGGGGGCAAACGACGGCACTTCGACGGTTTCTTCGATCCGGCGCTGCGGCTGCGGATCGGCAGGCGGCCTCGCCAGTGGCAGAGTCTCGCGCTGCGCCAGCACCGCCGGATCAAGCCGCGGCGGCGGGCTCTCTGCCGACGGAGGAGTCGGACCATCGAGCATCGGATCGATCGGCAGCGGACCCGCTTCTGGATTCGACACGCCCGAAGGATTTGAAAAACCCGACGGATTTGAAAAACCAGATGGATTCGACACTCCTGACGGATTTGAAAAGCCAGACGGATTTGAAAAACCCGACGGATTCGACACTCCTGACGGATTTGAAAAACCCGACGGATTCGACACTCCTGACGGGCTCGATTGTCCCGATAGACCAGGCCCAACAAGTGCCGGCCCCGATGTTGCCGACGTGGGCTGCGTCTCGCTTGAGGGAACCTGTGGCTTGCTATCTGTGCCGCCACTCATTCGTGCACCTTCCAGCCCAGCTCGATAAACGGCTCCAGTCTGACCCCCAAACGCCGAGCCGCCGGTCCGTTGATGATGATGTCAGGTGGCGTCACTGGATGATCACGCAGTAGCTCGTAATGGTTCGGGTCATCGAGTATCTGGTTGACTTGTAGCGCCAGGTTTTCCCCCACAGCGTCGGGGGACCAGTCGATGCTCATCAGCACGCCGTGTGACACCATCTGCCGCGTTCCCGCCAGCACCGGCACCCGCGCCGTCAGCTGCAACGTCAGCAAATACTGAAGCAGCGGCATGTCGACGACCAGCGGATCGGGCCCCACCCACAGCGCATCGACTTTCGGCGTCCTATGGCTGGTTTCGTCGGTGCGACCCCACACCAAGCTGTGAATCGCGCGAATCGCGTCGGGGCTCGATTCGATCAGCTGATCGTGCAGTTCGACTCCCAGCGCTCGCGCCGCGGCCCGCGCCGCCACCATCTTCGTCAGCCCCTGCCGCGAGTAGATCACACCGACGTGACGAATGTCCGGCTTTAGCATCCGCAGCGCCGCAAGCGCATCGCGCGGGCTGACACTGCTGTTTGTACCAACAATGCCGACGGGTGGAGACGGAACCATCGCATAAACAATCCGCGTGCGCAGCCCTTGCAAAGCTTCCGCCGCGGGCTGCCCCACCGCCACCAACAGCCGTGCACTCGCAACGGCTTCACGTACCCGCGCTGCTTCGTCGGCAGATTCATGCTTTAGGTTGATGAAAAAAACCGGCACCCGACAGCGATCGCGAAACGACTCTGCGACATCTTGAAAGGCTTTGACGTTGGCACTTTTGACGACCACCACCGGCGCGCTCGGCCTTTGCACAACGCCCCCACCATTTCCGTCGACGGGACCATCTGGCAGGGCAGCCCCAAGTCCAAGCGAGGTGAGCGCGCCAAGCACAAGCATTGCAGCCGAAATCGCCATGACCCAGCAATTGTGAGGGCAAATGCCCAGACGTGCCAGCGCAACCCAGGAGAAACAAGCCTGCGCGCCTGTCGCCCCCAGCCACAGCGACCGAAAGGCTCACATGTCCCGTCGAATGTCGCCCCGTTTGCAAAAGCATTTTCTCGGCACGCCGCATCGGCTAGCATGGCCCGAACCCATCCCTCTGCGCAGGTGGCGTGGCATCTAAAAAGCCAATCTGGCCGTCGCAGAAAGTAACTCCATGAGCGAACAAAAACCCAGCTGGCTGTGGTCGGCTTTTCGAATCGTCACGCGAGCACGCTGGCTCATCGTCGCGATCTTCGCGCTTTTGCTTGGGCCTGCGGTCTATTTCGCACTCAAAGTCCCGCAAGACAACTCGATCGATCGGCTGATCGTCCGCGACGATCCCGACTATCTGGCGTCGCGCGCGTTTGCCAAAGTCTTCGGCGATTCCGAATACATCATCCTGCTTGCCGAAGCGCCCGACCCGTTTGCCGGTCCGGTGGTCAAGCGCATCGACGAAATGGAAAATCGACTGCGCAGCATTCCCCGGGTGTCGGTGAACTCGGCGCTGACGATTTTCCGTCGGGCCAAAGCCGGTTTTTCCGGCACCGACGCCGAGCTTGCCGCATTCCGCAAGTTTGCCACCGGCACCAAGCTATTCAGTCGACAAGGGCTCGTCGGTGACCACTTTATTTCGCTCGCATTGGTGCTTTCGATCAAAAACACCGACGAGCGACAGGAAACGCTAGGGAAC
>DAORGN010000319.1:0-3608 GCA_035340095.1 Pseudomonadota bacterium
CGTCCGGCGTTGGCTCTGGACGCGGCGCGCAAGGCTTGGGCAACCGGGGCGAGGATTCGGCGGACGCACGGCTTTGGCAGCAAACAAGACGGCTTCTCCTCGTCGGGCTTGCTTTCTATCTGGTGGCGGCGCTGTTTGGTGAAGGCTTCATCCATCCGGATGAGCATTTCCAGATATTGGAGTTTGCAAGCGCGCGGCTCAGACTGTCACCGCTCGCGGACCTTCCGTGGGAATTTCAGGAGCGGATTCGTCCGAGCTTGCAGCCGGTGTTGGCGATGGGTGCGCTTTGGCTGTTCCGCAGCGTTGGGATTGTCAGTCCGTTTGTGGTGGCGACAGCACTGCGCACCTGCATCGCGGTGCTGGCTTGGGTCGTAAGCAGTCGGGCTGTACTTTTCCTGTCGCGACGACTGGTCCGCAAGCAATCACGGGCGCTGCTGGCTTTCGGGGTGATGGGGCTGTGGTTTATGCCGCTTTTGTCGGCGCGCTTTTCATCGGAAAACCTCTCGGCGATTTTGTTGCTCAGCAGCCTGCTGTATCTGGGCCCCGCCGCGGATGAAAGACCTTGTCCTGTTTCGGCGCGCGCGTTTTTTGTCGCTGGCGTTCTGTGGGGTCTGTCCTTTTTCGCCCGCTTCCAGATCGCGTTTGCTCTTGTCGGAATCAGTCTGTGGATCGGCTTTGTGGCGCGGCCTGGTCTGTTTCGTATCGCGCTTTTGGCGCTGGGCTGTCTGTCCGTCGGTTTGGCCTGTGTCGCGCTGGATAGCTGGTTTTACGGACAGCTTACTTTTTCACCGCTGCGCTACTTTGTTGCCAACCTGATCGAGCATCGCGCGGCGGAGTGGGGCGTCGAGCCGTGGTGGTGGTACATTCCTCAAGCGGCGCTGTGGACGTTTCCGCTCATCGGTTTGCCGCTGGTGGTGTTCGCGCTGCGTGGGGTGGCAAAGAGTCGCCAGGATGCGCTGTTGTTTTGGGTGGTGCCTTTCCTGCTTGGACACGCTGCCATCGGCCACAAGGAGCTGCGCTTTCTGTTCCCGCTCGCCATTCCGGTCGTGTATCTGGCGGTGCGGGGCGTCGATTCGATGCTGCAGGGCAAAAGCCGGCCCGTTCTGCCGCGCTGGGCCGTCCCGGTTGCGGTGCTTGGCAACCTGATTCTGTTCGGGCTGCGGATGCTGATTCCCCTGTCATCGGAGGTGCGGCTGGCTCACGCGGTCTGGGACGTGGCGGACTTGCGGGGCCCAACGACGGTAGTGACCGTTAAGACGCCGCTTGATGAGTGGTTTGGTCTGCCGATGCACTTCTACCGTCATCCCGCCGTGCACAGCGAAGTCGCAGCGGACTTGGCTGTTCTGGCCCGTCGGCTTTCGGCGTCGACCGCACCGACCACGTATGTCGTGTTGTCAACGTGGGATGCCGTCCCCTTAGGGCCTGGGACTTCCGCACAGGTGCTGTACTGCTATCCGCCCGCGTGGACGGAACCTTTTTTGCCTGGACCTGTGAAGCGGCTGATCACACCGCTGCGTCTTTTCGAAGTCCGCGGAGCGGCGCGGGCGATGGAGTGACCGAGCAGAGCTTGCGCTTTGCCCCATGGCGTGTTCGCCAGCGCGGCGTTCCGGTGGGGACTAGACGTGTTCGCGGGTGCGGTCAAACACGATGCCGGGCCACTTGTCGATGGTGTGGTTTAGACGCCAGTCGTTTTCGGCCAGGTAGGTCAGGTTTCCGTCGATGTCGACCGCGAGGTTCGAGGCGGCTTTGCTGCGGAACTCTTCGAGCTTCTTTTTGTCTTCGCTGCGGACCCAGCGCGCCGCACCGTATTCGACGGGTTCGTAGGTGGCTTCGACGCCGTATTCATCGCCAAGCCGCGCAATCGTGACTTCAAACTGGAGCACACCAACGGCTCCCAAGATGTAATCGTTGTTGCGCAGCGGACGGAAAAGCTGCACCGCGCCTTCTTCCGCCAGGTGAAGGAGTCCCTTTTCGAGCTGCTTGCTCTTGAGCGGATTGAGCAGGCGCACGCGGCGGAAGTGTTCGGGCGCGAAGTTGGGAATGCCAACGAACTTGAGCGGCTCTTTGTCGCTCATGGTGTCGCCGATTTTGATGGTGCCATGGTTGTGAATGCCGATGACGTCGCCGGGATAGGCTTCTTCGACACCGGATCGATCCTGCGCCATGAAGATGGTCGCATTCTGGATCTGGACATCCTTGCCAATGCGGTGGTGGCGGACCTTCATGCCGCGGTTGAACTTGCCCGAACAGATGCGCAGAAACGCGATGCGGTCGCGGTGCTGCGGGTCCATGTTGGCCTGGATCTTAAACACCACGCCGGAAAAGCCCGTTTCATACGGGGACACCATGCGGGTCGTGGTCTCACGCGGGCGCGGTGGCGGTGCAAACTGGAGCAGTGCATCCAGAAGTTCAGCGATGCCGAAGTTGTTGACCGCACTGCCGAAAAAGACGGGCGTCATCTTGCCGGCCAGATACGCCTGCTTGTCAAACGGCGTCCCAGCGCCTTGCAATAGTTCCAGATCCGATCGCAGGTGTCCGACCTGGGTTCCGAGCACGTCATCGAGCGCGGGATCTTCCGCGCCGTGATACACCACCGCGTCCTGCACCCGTTCCGATCCGGTGCCCGAAAACAGCCGCAGCTCGTTGCGAAACAAGCTGAAGGTGCCGCGGAACTGCTTGCCCATGCCAATCGGCCAGGTCATCGGCGCGCACTGGATCTTCAGGCTGTTTTCGATGTCCGACAGAAGGTCGAATGGCTCGCGTCCGTCGCGGTCGAGCTTGTTGATAAACGTGATGATCGGTGTGTCGCGCAGGCGGCAGACCTCCATCAGCTTGCGCGTCTGGGTTTCGACGCCCTTGGCGCTGTCGATGACCATCAGGGCTGAATCGACCGCGGTGAGCACGCGATAGGTGTCTTCGGAAAAGTCCTGGTGGCCCGGCGTGTCGAGGAGGTTGACCTCGATGTCCTGGTAGTTGAACTTCATCACCGAGGAGCTGACCGAGATGCCGCGCTCTCTTTCAATCGCCAGGAAGTCACTGCGGGCGTGCCGGGCGGCTTTGCGGGCTTTGACGGCGCCGGCCATCTGAATCGCGCCACCGAACAGCAGCAGCTTTTCTGTGAGCGTCGTTTTGCCGGCGTCGGGGTGGCTGATGATGGCGAAGGTGCGGCGGCGATCGACTTCGCGGGCGATCTCTTTGGAGAGCAGGCTTTCTGGTTCCACGGCAGCGCTTCGTTACCTAAACCTTTCGCTGCCGTCCATGGAAAACGACCACGGGCGCGGCCCACTCGCTATAGTCTCTTGCATGAGTCAGGACACGCCCGAGCAGTTCCCGAGCTTCGAATCGTTTTATCCGTTCTATCTATCGCAGCATGAAAATCAGACCTGCCGTCGGCTTCACTTCATCGGCAGCTCGCTGGCCGCGCTGTGGGGCCTGCGCGCGATGTGGAACGGGAGTGTGGCGCAGGCTGCCTGCGGACTTGTCATTGGCTATGGCTTTGCCTGGGTCGGGCACTTTTTCTTTGAAAAGAACCGCCCGGCGACGTTCAAGTTCCCGCTCTACAGCTTCATGGGCGACTGGGTGATGTGGAAAGACATCGCCACCGGCAA
>DAORGN010000320.1:0-3588 GCA_035340095.1 Pseudomonadota bacterium
CCCTACCCACCCTCTTTCCCCAGAAGGACGTGGGGGAGGTTTTTTAGGAGGGTGGTGAGGAGGAAGGTTTTGGGAGCGAAGTCTTTGGGTTCGATTTGGCGGCTGACGAGCTTTGCGAAGCGCTGCATGTAGGCGGGGCTTGTCATGAGCGTGCGCAGGACGGTCTTGATGACAAGGGGCGGCAGGGTCGTAAACAGCTCGCGCTTGAGCCTGTCGACAGTGGCTTGGAACATCGGGTGGGTGGCGGCAAAGGCTTCCCGGTCGTAGCGGGACACCACGTCGGCAGCCGCGAGCTTGCCGCTGTGCCAGTCGATGAGACAGCCGGCGAGCAGCTTGGACTCTAGCAGCGCGTCATAAATGCCCTGCGCGTCGATGAAGTCCTTTTGATGGTAGGCATCGCCGCAGAGCAGCCAGCCGGGACCGCCTGCCTGCCGATACAGGTTGCCGATGCGCTTACACCCAAACATCGGCGACACGCGCTGGGCTTTGCCAAGCCGATCCCAGACCGCCGGCATCTTGCGCAGCCCGGCCAGGTAGTAGTCTTCGATGTGGCCGGTCTTGGGCAAAAAGCGGTCGGCGCAGCCTTGCAGGACAATGCCGACGCGGCCCGCGGTGGTCGGCATGGCGATGGTGCTAAAACCATCGCACGATGAATAAATCTGCACCGCATGGGGCTCGCCGTCGCGCGGCTCGTAGGGGCGGACGCCAGACCAAAAGGCGTAGAGGGCGCTTGTCGCAACCTCGGGATGCGACAGGGTGATGCGGGCCTGTGCTTTGCGGGCGACCAGGCTGTAACGACCATCGGCACCGACCACCCAGGGGGCGTGCGCGGTGCGCAGCTGACCGCCAGCATCGCGGTAGGTGATGCCGCAGACCTGGCCGCTTGTGTCCCGCAGCAGATCGACAAGCTGGGACTGTTGCCGGCAGTCGACGGTCGGCTGCGACGCGAGCTTGTGCCACAGCGCGCAGTCGAAGCGGACCCGATCGACGACGTAGACGTAGTCGCGCCCGGCGACATCGGCAATGTGCAGGTGGGTGCGAAAGGAATCGCGGAAGTGCAGGTAAAAGCGACGCAGGCGCGGCGCATCCCCGGCGTAGTCGGCTTCGGCCAGATCCAGCTCATCGAGCAGCTGCATGGCCGAGTTCATCAAAAACGGCACAGACAGCGGCGACTGCTCGGCAAGCCGCGCTTTTTCGATCAGCAGAACCCGAAGACCCGCCCGTCCGAGCCGCAGCGCCAGGCTGCTGCCAGCTGGACGACCACCGACAATGATGACCTCGTACTGGGGTGCCGTCATGCCGCTACTATCGCGAAAGAAGCGGCAGCAAGGCTATGGGTTTGGTGGGGGACGGTTGTGTACCAGGGTGGACAGGTTGGCGCCAGATGCCGCCAGCCAGGCCAGCGCATCCTCTTCGTTTCCGAAAAACTGCACCGTGGGCTGCCGACCGCCCAGCACCTTGGCCGCCGTCAGCACCAGGGTCAGCGTCGTCCGCAGCATGAAGTTGCCACCGACTGCGGCGATGCACAGCCGGTCGGCGTTTTCTTTGCCAAAGTGCGCCAGGTGCCGACGGACATCGCCATCTGCCGATCCGCCGTGGCGAAAGTCGAGCAGCAAGAGCAGATAGCCTTCCTTGGCGATGACATCGGAATAGATCGCGGTCGACGCCTGGGCATCGGGCAGCGTGAAGTTTTCGTGCTGCCGGTAGACGAGCAGTGGCCCGTCCTGAAACAGTCGATGTCCCGAAATCGGAGCCAGCTCTCTCATCCCCCGCTCCCCGGCGTGCACATGGACCAAGATGTTACGCGATCCGGGAACAGGTTATGCGGCCTGGAGCGTAAAGCGGAACGTCGATCCTTTGCCGACCTCGCTGTCGACGGATACCTTGCCTTTCATCGCTTCGACCGCGTGCTTCACGATGGACAGACCCAGTCCGGTCCCGCCCAGCGATCGAGATCGCCCGGTGTCGATGCGATAAAAGCGCTCAAACAGCCTGGGCAGGTGGTTTTCGGCGATGCCGGGGCCGGTGTCTTTGACTTCGATGTGGACCTGGCGGTTTTCGGCGTCGACGGACCACTGCACGGAAATCGTGTCGCCGCTTGTGCAGTATTTGATGGCGTTGTCGAGCAGGTTCGACAGAACCTGGTCGATGCACTGCCGATCGGCCAGCACCTGACAGCTTTCTAGGTTGGGTGAAATGACGAGCCGGAGCTTGCGCTCCTCAGCACGCGGCAAAAACAGCGCCACTTGCTGCTTCACCACGTCGACAAGTGGCAGCGCCAAAAGCGTCAGCTTGAGGTCCTGCCGTTCAAGCCGCGACAGATCGAGCAGATCACTGACCAGCGAATGCATGCGCGCCGCTTGCCGGTAAATGATGTCGAGGAACGTCTCGCGCGCCTTGGGATCTTGGGCTGCGCCGGCCCGCAGCGTCTCGACCGCCGACAAGAGCGCGGCAATCGGGGTCCGCAGCTCATGCGAGGCATTGGCGACAAACTCGCGCCGCAGCGACTCCAGCTTGCGCAGCTCCGCCAGCGCTTTCGACAGCGAGTCGGCCAGCGAGTCCAGATCGCGCCCCAGCTCCGCCAGCTCATCTTGGCCCGCCGATCCCGTGCGCATCGCCAAGTCGCCGCGCGCCATCCGGTGGGCAATGTCGGTCAGCTTTTGCAGACTGCGCGCCGCCAGGTGGGCCGCGGCGCTCGACATAAGGACCGCGACCCCAAGCCCCAGCACCGACGCGACCAAAAGCGCCAAGTGAAGCTGCCCCATCGCCTGATCGACCGCCGTCAGCGGCATCGCCAGCCGGGCCACGCCGGGCCGCTGGTCGGCCTGCAAAAACGGCATCGCGACGTACATCATCCGTCGCTTGAGCGTCGCGCTCTGCCGGGTGCTTTGGCCATAGCCGCGAAGCTGCGCCTGGGCAATCTCGGGCCGCCCCAGGTGGTTCGGGAGACCGGCCAGGCCATCGTCTTCGACCTCGGAATCGGCGAGTGGCATGCCGTCTTGGCGCAAAAGCGTCACCCGCGCCGCACACAGAGGCGCAAGGGCCCGCGCGGTCTCTTGCCAGCGCTTGGGATCGGACGGCTGCAGGCGGGCCGTCTCGGCGGAGTGGGCCACAAGCCGCAGCCGCTGGGTCAGGTCTTGCTCGATCTGCGTCGTCAGGTTGGCATCCAGCGTCCGCCGCAGGTAGCCATAGGAAATCCCGAGCGACAGCGCGATCAGCGACAGCGACAAAAAAAACAGCTTGAGACGAATGCCCAGCTTCACGGCCTACGATCCTTGGACTGAACCATCAAACGGGGTGCGGAAGCGATACCCGACGCCACGCACGGTTTCGATCAGCTCGCCTTCGTCGCCAATCTTTTCGCGCAGGCGCTTTACGTGGGTGTCGACGGTTCGCGTGGTGATGGCGCCTTCGACGTTCCAGTCTTGCCACGCGGTCGACAGAAGCTGGGCGCGGCTTAGCACTTTGCCGTGCTGACTGGCGAGCGTCCACAGCAGACGAAACTCCAGCGCGGTCAGCTTCTTTTCTTCGCTGCCAACAAACACCCGGTGCGCCGATCGATCGATGCGCAACGCACCAATCGTGATC
>DAORGN010000321.1:0-3583 GCA_035340095.1 Pseudomonadota bacterium
TGTTACCCGCTAGCACCTCAAGCTAGTGCGTCTACCAGTTCCGCCACCTTCGCGGTTTGATCGCTTCGTTTGGGGTGAAGCGCCAACAGGACGGTAATTAGCCGTAATCAGGGGCGATCTGTCAAGGCATCTTTTGTGGGCGGTTTGTTTTTTGTGAAGATTGCGGCTCATTGTCGTCGGAAACCGAGTAAGGTACGTCCGATGTCGGTTTTTCAGATTTTGGTTTTGGATGCAGATCCGTGGACGGTGAAGATGGCCACGTCGCTTTTGCAGCGGCGCGGTCATACGGTCCTGGTTGCAAGCTCGACGGATGAAGCGGCGCAGCAGATCACGCAGGCGGCGGTTGACCTGCTGATCGTCGATGCGCAACTGAACGGGTCCGATCTGGGCTTTGTCGCCAAGCTGCGAGGGCTGGTCAGCGGGCGTGTTCTTCCTGTTCTGCTGCTCGCCGAGTCGGCGCCCCCTGCCCTGCGGATCGATGCGCTGCGGGTGCCGCACAGTGACTTTCTCGACAAGCCGTTTCGCTTTGATGAATTTGATCTGCGCGTCGATCGACTGCTGGTGCGTGAACCGCCGCAAGTACAAGCGCCGGCTGTGCCAGAAGCGGGTCTGCGCGGAACACTCGGCGAGCTGAGCCTGGCGACACTGCTGCTTCTGATCGAATCGGAACAGAAGAGCGGCGTACTGACGGTGCAAAGACCGGGTGAAGTCGGTCGAATGTGGTGCGCCAAGGGTCGCCTGCTGAGCGGAGAGCGGACGATCGACGGTCAAAAACCCGAGCGCAGCATGGACGCCGTGTTCGAACTTCTGTCGTGGCAGAGCGGATCGTTTGATTTTGTCGCCGGTCCGCAGCCGTGTGATGACGACGAAGGACTTTGCATCACGCAGCTTGTTTTGCTGTTGGCGCAGCGGCAAGACGAAGACACACGGCAGCAGTCAATCGCCGTATGATGGGGGCACTTGCCTATGCGACGCTCTGGCTGCCACGCTGTGCTGGGACTTTGGCTTGTCGGTCTGCCGACCGTGAGCCTGGCGGCTCCCCCCGTGTTGCCGAGTACGCAGCCGCAGAGTCCGCCCGCGTTGCCGCCCCGTCCGGGTCAGCCGCTTCCGAATGTGGTGCCGCTGCCCAACTTGCCACCGTCGCCGACCGGGGACAGTGGGCTGTCTGGGGAAACCGATGTGACCGTGATTGCGCCTCCATCCCCGACAGTTCAGAACGTGATGCCGATCTTGACGACCGAAAGACGGCGCCGGTTCAACTTGCTGATTGCCGGCGTGTCGACGCTGCTTGCGGCCTATACCGCGGATCGGCTGCTCGCGCGGGATCTGTCGCAGTCGCCGGTCAGCTGGGTGCCGCTGGTCGGTCCGTGGTGGATCTTGAACGAAGAGACGCTGCGACCAAACCCAAGCTCTGGCCTTCAGGCGCTCTTGGTCGTCGATGGCATCGTGCAGCTTAGTGGTCTGGCGCTGACGTTTGTCGGAACCTTTTTGCGCTACGACCGCGTGGTGCTGCGTCTGCCGTCACCGAGTGAAACCAGCCTGATCCCTGCACCCCCGCTTGCGCCGCCAGCGCCTGCGGACACAACGCGCTAGACATTGCTATCCGCGGACCTTCATTTGCGCTAGATTCGGCCCCGGAATCGCTCGGGGCGCCCAAAAACAAGGGCTGAGATGCACCCGCAGAACCTGATCCGGATCATGCCGGCGGAGGGAAGCGACATCGAAGCGCCCGTCGGCCACCCGTGATTCCGAAAGTCTCTGGAGGAACTCGTGACCGAACGCAATCCCCTTCCCCTTCGTGGTGCCGTCAATCCGTCTTCGCGCAGTGCCGGAACGTCCCCTGGATCCTTTGCAAACGCTGCCGACCTGGGTGGACCGCTCAGCTTTTCATCGCCCGATACGCCGGGAATGCCAGCAGCAAGTGGCAAGACCGCGTGGGATTTTATGCCGCCAGACTGGAAACTGGTCGACGGAAAATGGACGCCGCCGTCGGGTTTTGTCCCGGTGACGCAGCTAGAGCATGCGCGGCTTGGCATCGTGACCCCGCAGATGCGTCGCGTCGCCGAGCGGGAACCGCATCTTACGCCCGAGCAAGTGCGCGACGAAGTGGCCGCGGGACGGCTGATCATTCCAGCCAACCGCATCCATCTTCAGTACAAGCTCGATCCGATGGCGATTGGCCGCGCGAGCCGCACCAAAGTCAACGCCAACATGGGCGCTTCGCCCGTGAGTTCCAGCACGCAAGAGGAAGTCGAAAAGCTCCGCTGGGCAGAAAAGTGGGGCGCCGATACGGTGATGGATTTGTCGACGGGCGGCGACCTGGATGCCTGCCGCCAAGCGATCGTGCAAAACGCCACGGTGCCCATCGGAACGGTGCCGATTTATTCGATGATCATTGGTCGCAAGATCGAAACGCTGACGCCGCAGATCATCCTCGATTCGCTGCGTCAGCAAGCGGCGCAAGGTGTCGATTACTTCACGATTCACGCGGGCGTGTTGCGTTCTCACCTGCCGCTTTTGCGTGATCGCCTGATTGGGATTGTGTCGCGCGGTGGATCGCTGTTGGCCAAGTGGATGCTGCATCACCACGCGGAAAATCCGATGTACACGCTGTTCGACGACATCTGCGCCATCATGCGAGAGTATGATGTTTCGTTTTCGCTGGGCGACGGGCTGCGTCCGGGGGGACTCGGCGATGCGACCGATGCGGCGCAGCTTGCGGAGCTGGCAACGCTCGGACAGCTTACGGAACGCGCGTGGCGACACGGCTGCCAAGTCATGGTCGAAGGTCCAGGTCACGTTCCGTTCGACCAAATCGAGTTCAACATGAAGCTCCAAAGGCGGCTCTGTCACGGCGCGCCGTTCTATGTGCTGGGGCCGATTGTGACCGATGTATTTCCTGGCTACGACCACATCACAAGCTGCATCGGTGCGACGGCAGCGGCGTATCACGGGGCGGCGATGCTCTGTTATGTGACGCCCAAAGAGCATGTCGGTCTGCCCAAAAAAGACGATGTGAAACAGGGCTGTGTTGCCTACAAAATTGCTGCGCACGCCGCCGATGTGGCACTTGGGATTCCGGGTACGCGCGACTGGGATGATGACCTTACGCAAGCCCGCGCGGCGCTCAACTGGGAAAAGCACTTTGCGCTGGCATTCGACGGAGAATACGCGCGCGCACTGCACGATGAAGACCTGGATGTGGACACCGATTTTTGCGCGATGTGCGGGCATGACTGGTGTTCCGTTCGCATCTCGAAAGAGATCGTTGAGTTCACATCCGGAAAAGCGCCAGGCTTTGCCCGCGACGGTGTCACCAAGTCTGCGGCGCTTTCAGAACAGCAACAGGAAGTGCTCAGATCGCGTGGTGTGCTGTCCCAAGAAGAGATCCACCGCTTGGCCCACAAGACCCGCAAAGCCGTCGGTGCGGAAAACGGAAAAGCGGTCTGTCACAGCGACTATTTGGATTCCCAAGCAGCAGAGAGACTGCAAGGGGAAAAGCTGGTGCAGATCGGAAGACGCGCACAGTGATTCCCAACGTACTTACGGTAGCGGGCGTGGACCCAAGTGGCGGTGCTGGGAT
>DAORGN010000322.1:0-3414 GCA_035340095.1 Pseudomonadota bacterium
CACGCCAGCGCAGCCATATCGTCCGGCGCCGCCGTATCAGCCCGCGCCGCCGTATCAGCCCGCGCCGCCGTACCAGCCTGCGCCGCCGTATCAGCCGCCGCCGTCGGGATACTAGACCGGCAAAAACGCTACGTCGTGCTCTTGCGCAGGGCGCGCACCAGGTCGGCTTGGCCGTCGGCGTGATACGACGAACGGACGAGCGGCCCGGACTCGACGTGGGGAATCCCCAGCGCCAGCGCGTACTCGCGCAGCTCGGCAAATTCCTCGGGAGAGATGTAGCGCGCAAGCGGCAGATGGCTCTTCGACGGACGCAGGTACTGGCCCATCGTCACAATGTCGATGCCAAGCGCGGCCAGCTCGCGCAGCACGTCACGCACTTCGGAAAGCTCTTCGCCCAGGCCCAGCATAAGGCCCGTCTTGGTGACGGCGCCGCGCGACTTGGCATGGGCCAAAATCTTGTAACTGCGCGGGTAGCTTGCCTGGACGCGCACCTGACGGGACAGCCGCGGCACGGTTTCCAGGTTGTGAGCAAACACATCGGGTGAAGCGGTCAGGACGGTATCGACGTCGCCCGTGTTGCCCTTGAAGTCGCCGGTCAGCACTTCGAGCGTCATGCCGGTGCAGTGGGTCTTGACCTGGCGTATCGTCTCGGCCCAGTGCGCCGCACCGCCGTCTTTCAGGTCGTCGCGATCGACGCAGGTGATCACGGTGTGGTGAAGTCCCAGCTCTTTGAGCGCCAGCGCGACGCGACGCGGCTCGTCGGGATCAGGGGGCAGCGGACGCCCGGTCGGCACATCGCAAAACTGGCACGACCGTGTGCAGATATTGCCCAGGATCATGATGGTGATGGCGCGTCGGCTCCAGCACTCGCCGATGTTCGGGCAGCTCGCGGACTCGCAGACGGTGTGCAGTTTTTGCCCGTGGACCAGATCGCGGACTTCAAAAAACGTCTTTCCCGACGGCAATCGCGCTTTGATCCAGGCCGGATGGCGTGGGCGCGGCTCGCTGGGGCGATCGGCGGTTCCATCGGCCTGAGACGGCGCGCCACTTCCGACGATGGGCAGATGACGCGGGCTTTGCGGTGTGCTGTGCATTACAGGTCGATGGCCTCGCCGAAGGCTGCCTCGAAAGCGCCTTTCATGATTTCGCCATAGGTTGGATGCGGCAAGACGGTGTGGAGCACTTCGGTCGCGGTCAGCTCGCCGCCGCGTGCCAGGCACAGCGCCGAAATCATGTCGCTGGCGGTGCCTCCCAGGATGTGCGCGCCAAGGATTTCGCCGGTCACATCGTCGAGCACGACTTTGACAAAGCCTTCAGTTTCGCCGGTCGCTTGTGCTTTGCCCGACGCTTTGAAGGGGAACTTGCCGATCTTGATCTTGCGACCGTCGGCGCGGGCTTTCTGTTCGGTCAGGCCCATCGATCCGACTTCGGGACGGCAGAACGTCGCACCGGGCATGCTGCTCAGGTCGACGCGACGGATCTCGCGTTCGGGGATGCCGGCGATTTTTTCGACGCAGCAGATGCCTTCCGCCGACGCTTTGTGGGCGAGAAGTGGACCGCCGATGCAGTCGCCGATCGCGTAAAAGCCGGGCTCGGGTTTGCCATTTTGATCAAGCAGGCGATACCACTCGTCGACGGCGAGGAAGCCACGATCGATCTTTACCCCGACCTGGGCGGCACCGATCGATTCGAGATTGCCGGTCACGCCGACTGCTGAAAGCACTTTGTCGACGATGATTTCCTGCGGCTGGCCGTTTGGATCGGTGAAGCGGACTTTTTGCTGACCGCCGACTTTTTCACAGCCAGCAAAGCGCGCACCAACGTGGATGCGGATGCCTTGTTTGCCCAGTTCGCGCTTTAGCTGCTCGGCGACTTCGCTGTCTTCGACGGGGAGAATCTGCGGCATCGCTTCCAGCACCGTCACTTCTGTGCCGATCGCGTTGTAAAAATAGGCAAATTCGATCCCAATCGCACCTGCTCCGACGACGAGCAGCGACTTCGGCTGGCTCGGCAGGTTCATCGCTTCAAAGTAGGTCAGGATGTCTTTGCCGTCGGGAACAAGCCCCGGAATCGTCTTGGGTTTGGCCCCCACCGCGATGATGATGTGCGGCGCGACCAGTTCTTTCCCGTCGACAAATAGCTTTAGCTTGCCCGACTCTCGCCGCAGCGTCGCTGTCTTGTCGATGTGTTCGATCTGGTTCTTTTTGAACAGCAGACCGACCCCTTTTTTCTGGTTTTCAGCGACTTTGCGGCTGTGCGAAATGGCCGCTGGATAGTCAAAACGCAGGCCATCGGCGACGACACCAAGCGCTGCGCCCTTTTTCAGCCCCGCGTAAAGTTCCGCCGAGTGAAGCAGCGCTTTGGTCGGGATGCAGCCCCAGTTGGCACAAATCCCGCCCAGATGCGCTTTTTCGACGACCAGCACTTTTTTGCCAAGCTGGGCGGCGCGAATTGCGGCGACGTACCCACCTGGGCCCCCACCGACGACCACAACATCTGGACCGGACGACGCCGGAGCTTGGCCAATCTGGGCTTTCATCACAGCACCAGCAGCATCGGCTTGGCCAGGCCTTCGACGACCTTGGCGAGCAGTTGCGCACCGAGCGCACCGTCGACAATCCGGTGATCGCACGACAGCGTCAGGGTCAGCATGCGGCGCGATTCGATGTGGTCTTTGCCATCACGCTCGACGACGACTGCGCGTTTTTCAACCCGTCCGACCGCCAGGATGCCGCTTTCCGGTGGGTTAATGATCGCGAAAAATTCACGGATGCCGTACATGCCCAGGTTGGTCAGGCTGAAGGTGCCGCCCTGGTATTCCTCGGGCTTTAGCTTTTTGTCGCGACCACGGGCCGCCAGCTCGCGCACTTCTTTTGCCAGCGCACCGAGCGATTTGCCGTCGGCACCACGCACCACCGGCGTGATCAGGCCATCGTCCAGCGCGACCGCGACGCTGACATCGACGCGCTGATGCGCAATGGCGCTTTGTCCGTCGGGAGACACTGACATGTTGGCGCGCGGACACAGCCGCAGCGCCCGCGCCAGGGCTTTCAGAATCAGGTCATTGACCGACACTTTTTCGCCGCCGCTCGCTTGGCTGGCCGCGTTAAGCTGTTCGCGGAATGCCATCGCGGCTTCCATGTCGACGTCGCTGGTCAGATAGAAGTGCGGCACCGTCTGCTTGGCTTCGATAAGCCGCTTGGCCGCCGTCTTGCGAATCATCGACAGTGGGGCAAGTTCGTCGCCCGGTAGAAGCTGGACGGGAGCGGGGATCGTCGCGGGCGCACTGGTCTTCCATGTGGCACCGCGGGGCGCTGCTTCGACATCACGTTTGACAATGCGACCACCGGGGCCCGTGCCTTTGAGCGTGCGCAGATCGACACCCAAATCGGCAGCCACCCGTCGGGCCAGCGG
>DAORGN010000323.1:0-3388 GCA_035340095.1 Pseudomonadota bacterium
CTAGCCGAGTGGTGGCGGCAGTGTAGTTTGCGTGCATCCGGCGGTAAAACGAAAAAGTAACTTTGGCGCAAGCTGGGGCCGACCTACGATATGCCCGAGTCCAGAGCCACCCCCTAGGAGAGAGCCCGATGCAAACCGTACGTAGGCAACGCCTTCTGCGCCTTGCGACCCTTTCGCTGCTTCTACTTCTCCCCGTCTGTGATCGCAGTCCCCAGACGATGGATGAGCAACCGCCACCGCTGCCAACGGTGTGTCCCGATCTGCCGGCCCCGCCGAGCGGACAGCGCTGCACCGCGACCGCAAGTCCGACGGGAAGCAAAGCGATTTTGCTCAGTGGCACGCTGCTTCTGCCCGATTCGACGATGAAAAATGGCCAAGTGCTGGTCGATTCGACGGGTGTGATCGCGTGCGTATCGTGCGACTGCTCAAGCCACCCAGAAGCCGCCGCCGCATCGACGGTGAGCTGTCCTGACGGCGTGATTTCACCCGGCCTGATCAACACGCACGATCACATCACGTACACCAAGGCCGAGCCAGGCACCCACCCGACGAACCGCTACAACCACCGGCACGAGTGGCGGATCGGCGTTGCGGGCGATCCCAAGCGGCCCAAGATTTCCGTCCCAGGCAGTAACAACTCGTCGGCGGTCCAGTGGGGCGAGCTGCGGCAGCTGATGGGCGGCACCACGTCGCTCGTCGGATCAGGATCGGCCAAAGGAGTGCTTCGCAACCTCGACACCAACGTGCAAGAAGGTCTGACCGAAAAGCCGGTCGATTTTGACACGTTTCCCCTCGGTGACTCGGGCGGTGAGCGGCTGACTTCAGGCTGTGACTATCCGTCGATCCACAAGTCGACCGCGCTGCAAACCGTCGATGCCTACGAGCCGCACATCAGCGAGGGCATAAACGACGAAGCCCACAACGAATTTCTGTGCACCAGCGCGACGCTGTACGGTGGCCAGCGCGTCGTCGAAGACAAGACGGCGATGATCCACGCGATTGGACTTACTGCAAATGATGCGTGGCTCGCGTCGGCGCGTGGTGCGTCGGTGATCTGGTCGCCGCGCAGCAACATTTCGCTGTATGGACACACCGCGCAGGTGCCGATGATGGCGAAAGTGGGCGTCTCGATCGCGCTCGGTACGGACTGGACCGCGTCGGGATCGATCAACCTTCTGCGCGAGCTGTCGTGCGCTGCCGACCTGAACGAAAAGCAGTTTGGCAAGTTCTTTACCGCGCGTGACCTGTGGCAGATGGTGACGTTTAACGCGGCACTGGCGACGGCGACGAATGACGTGCTGGGACAGATTGCGGTCGGCAAGATCGGGGATCTGTCGATTTTCATCAGCAAGCCGGATCGCACGGAACACCAAGCCGTCGTGCGGGCGGGCGTCGAAGATGTCGCGCTGGTGCTGCGCAGCGGCCTGCCGATGTACGGGGATGCGACGGTGCTCGAAGCACTGGGCGCAAACGACGCCGGCAAGTGTGAAGTGCTTGATGTCTGTGGCGTGTCGAAGCGGATCTGCGCCGAGCGCGAGACAGGCAAAAAGCTGGCTGACTTGGAAACCGCAGCGATCAAGCCCATCTATCAGCTTTTCGGATGTGGCATTCCGTCGAAAGAACCGACCTGCGTGCCCTATCGCGAGGGTGAGTTCGACGGCATGAGCACCATGGATGATCCCGACGGTGATGGAATCAAAGGCGCCGCCGACAACTGCCCCGCCGTGTTTAACCCGATTCGACCGATGGATCGCGGCATTCAGCCAGACACCGACGGCGATGGCATTGGCGATGCGTGCGATCTCTGTCCGCTCGACAAAGACAACACGATGTGCCGCAAGCCGGACGCAAACGACGAAGACGGCGACGGCATCAGCAACAACATCGACAACTGCTCGACGGTATCGAACGCCGACCAAAAAGACAGCGACATGGACGGCCAGGGCGATCTTTGCGATGCCTGTCCGAACTTCAAAAATCCCGCCGGCGCGCCGTGTGAATTTTCAGTCAAAGACCTGCGCGATCCCGCCCGCGGTCTGCGTCCTCCCGTCGGTACCAAAGTCATGGTGAAAGACCTGCTGATCGTCGGCTTGCGCAACATCAAGAGCTTCGGTTTCCATGCCCGCGACGTCGGCACCGACCTGCCCTATTCAGGAATCCTGGTGTTCCAAGGCGGCACCGCGGCCCCGAAAGCCACCGACGGCACGCCGCTGCAAGTTGGCCACATCGTCAGCGTCACCGGCAACTTCACCGTCTTTAGCGAGCAAGACGAAATCGACACCGTCACAAATGTCACCATCACCGGCATGGACCCGACGGCAGCCGGCGTGTTCGTCGATGTCAAAACCCGCGATCTGCTCGGCGGACAGCAGACCACGGCAGAACGTTTTGAAAACCTGCTCGTGCGTGTCAAGAGCGTGACCGCCCGCAATGCGCTGACCAGCGACGATGATTTCTGGGTCACAGACGAAGCCACCGAGATGTGCACCGGCACAAATCCAGGCTGCACCCGCGTCGGCGACTTCCTGCTCGATGGCGACAAGACCGACGGCAGCCCCAAATTCACGCCGGGAACCGCGCTCAGTGAAATCCAGGGCATCGTGAGCGGCTTTGGCAACCAGTACACGCTGATGCCAAAAGCGCTCACCGACATCAAACCGTAAGCTCATCCCAGCCCCGCACGGGGCATGATCCCATCGCCCAAAACAAAAAACCCCGCACCCGAATCGATCGGGGCGGGGTCTTTTTGCGAAAGAAGCAGCGCTTAGCGCATGTTGAGGACTTGATCGGGCTGCTGCCCGAGCGCTTCCTTGCGCGAAAGCCGAATCTTGCCAGTGCGATCGATTCCGACGACCTTGACCAGCACTTCATCGCCTTCTTTGACGACGTCGGCGACGTTGTGGACGCGCTCGTTGGCCAGCTCGCTTATGTGAACCAGACCGTCTGTGCCCGGCAGGATCTCGACGAACGCACCAAACTCGACGATGCGACGAACGGTACCCATGTAGAAGCTGCCGACTTCCGGTTCCGCCGTCAGCCCCTTGACGATGTCGATCGCCTTCTGCGCCGACGGTCCATCCGGCGAGGCAATGTTCACCGTGCCGTCGTCCTCGATGTCGATCGCAACACCGGTCTGTTCGATGATCGCGCGGATCATCTTGCCGCCGGGGCCGATGATGTCGCGAACGCGGTCGGGCTTGACCTGGAGACGGTAAATCCGCGGCGCGTACTTCGACATTTCCTTGTTCGGCGTCGCGATGGTCTGCGCCATCTTGTCGAGGATGTACAGCCGTCCGTCGCGCGCCTGTTTGAGCGCTCGCACAAGGACTTCCCGCGACAGACCCGGAATCTTGATGTCCATCTGGACGCTGGTGATGCCCTTGCGCGT
>DAORGN010000324.1:0-3380 GCA_035340095.1 Pseudomonadota bacterium
CGTGAACCGCCTTCGCAGCAAGCCAGCGGCGCAGCTCGAACCAGCGCCCCGGGGAGCTGCACAAACGCTGGTGAGTGGTGATTTCCTACGGCCTGCTGTTTGAGCCTGTTCAGCGTAGGGCAGCACAGCGCGGCGACCGTTTGGAGTGGAAGGTCCTCTGTCGCGCATCGCTGAGCAAGGAGCGACTCGCTGCGGTCTTCACACCCAACGGCTGCTCGCATTCCCCAGGTAGCGAGTGAGCCAGACTCGTGTAGCGTCCCAAGCCCAGGCCCTCTTGTCAAAGTGAGCGTTTGTGACGACTATCCTGCGGCGTGACGCCCAAGCCTTCCCCGAACTTTGCTTACCTTGCCTATCACGACGCGCGGCTTTCGGCGCTGGCGACGCAGGCGGAAGAGCACTTTGCGGGCGACCCGACGGTGACGTTGTTCAAGCTGCGGCAGTTTGGCGAAGTGCTGGCGCAGCGGGCGGCGGCCAAGGTCGGACTGTTCGTTGGGGCGGCAGAGCCGCAGAAACAGCTCGTCGACCGCTTGCTGGAACGCGGGGTGATTGGGGCGACGCAGTGCCTGCTATTTCACGACCTGCGGCGCGTCGGCAATGCGGCGGTTCACGAAGGCAAAGGCAGCCACAGCGACGCACTGCACCAGCTTCGGATGGCGCGAGAGCTGGCGGTGTGGTTTCAGCGCAGCTTCGGCAGCAATCAGAAGTTTGATCCGGGGCCGTTTGTGCCTCCGGCGGGACCGGGCAAGCCAGCGTCGGCGCTTGCGGACGAGCTTGCCCGCCTGCGATCCGACGTCGAGGCGCACAAACAGGATCTGCTCGCGGCCCAGCGAGCCATCGAGGACGCGCGCAAGGCCGCCGAGGCCGAGCTTTCCGCGAAGCTGACGGCGCAGGAACGGGCGGCGAAGGCGCAGGAAGACGCGGCCATCTGGGAAGTGCTCGCGAGTGAGCAGATCGAAACCCACCGCGCCACCGCGAAAGCCGAGTCACAAAAGAGCGCAGCGCTCGCGGCACAGAACCAAAAGCTCCAGGCCGAGCTGGCAGCGCTTTCGACGGCGGCGCAGGCGATGCCACCGAGGCAGCTTGCGAAGACCATCGAGCGAGCCGCCGAGGCGAGCGAAGCGATCGAGCTCGACGAAGCGGCGACGCGCAAGATCATCGACCAGCAGCTTCGTCGCGCCGGTTGGGAAGTCGACACCGAGCGCCTGACGTTTGCGGCGGGCGTTCGTCCGCAAAAGGGCAAAAACCTGGCGATTGCCGAGTGGCCGACGCTGGCAGACGGGGAAGAAGGCCGCGCCGACTATGTGCTGTTTGCCGGTCTGGTGGTGGTCGCCATCGTCGAGGCCAAGCGCAAACACAAAGACATAAGCGGCGTGATTCCGCAGGCCAAGCGCTATTCCGTCGGCTACGTCATCCACGCAAACGAGACGCTTCCCGACGGCAGCCCGTGGGGCGCATGCAAGGTCCCGTTTCTGTTTGCGACCAACGGGCGTCCGTTTTTGCGGCAGCTTCAGACCAAGAGCGGAATCTGGTTTCTCGACGTGCGGCGGGCGGCCAATCATCCGGTTCCGCTCGAAGACTTTTACACGCCCGAGGGACTGCTCGACCGGCTTCGGCAAGACATCGACGCCGCGCACGCCCGGCTTTCCGTCGAGCCGATGCCGTACATCGATCGCGAATACCAGAAAAAAGCGATCTTGGCCGTCGAGCACGAGATTGCCCAAGGCAAGCGCGAGCTGCTCGTGGCGATGGCGACGGGAACGGGCAAGACGCGCACCTGCATTGGGCTGTGTTACCGACTGCTGAAGACGCGGCGCTTTCGGCGGATTCTGTTTTTGGTCGACCGCAATGCGTTGGGCAAGCAGACCGCCGACGCGCTGAAAGACCTGCGGCTGGAAAATCTTCAGACGTTTACCGACATCTTCAACGTGAAAGAGCTGGCCGACCTTGTGCCCGACCGCGAGACGAAGCTGCACATCGCGACGATTCAGGCGATGGTGCGACGGGTGCTCGGGGCCAGCGACGACAGACGCGCGCCAGAGTTTCCGCCCGTCGACCAGTACGACTGCATCATCGTCGACGAGTGCCACCGTGGCTACCTGCTCGACCGCGAGTTGTCCGACCGCGAGTTTGAGTTCCGCGACGAGGCCGACTACATCTCGAAATACCGTCGGGTGCTCGACCACTTCGATGCGGTGAAGATCGGTCTGACGGCGACGCCCGCTCTGCACACAAAAGAAATCTTTGGCACGCCGGTTTTTTCGTATTCCTATCGCGAAGCGGTAATTGATGGCTTTCTCGTCGACCATGAGCCGCCGATTCGCATCGTCACCCAGCTTGCGCACGATGGCATTCACTACAGCGCCAAAGAAGAGGTGCTGGTCCTCGACCGAGCGACGCAGACCGTTCACAAAGAGGAGCTGGCCGACGAGGTGTCGTTCGATGTGGATGCGTTCAATCGCCGCGTCATCACCGAGCCGTTCAATCGCGCGGTGCTCGGCGAGCTGGTGAATCACATCGACCCCGAGCAGGACGAAAAGACCCTGATCTTCTGCGCCAGCGACGCGCATGCCGACTTGGTGGTGGTTCTGCTCAAAGAAGCGCTGGCGAAAAAGTACGGAGCTGTCGACAACGATGCGGTCTTGAAGATCACCGGCCAGACCGACAGGCCACTCGACGCCATCCGTCGCTATCGCAATGAGAGGCAGCCCAGCATCGTGGTCACGGTCGACCTTCTGACGACGGGCATTGATGTTCCCAAGATTGCCAACCTGGTGTTTCTGCGTCGGGTCAGGAGCCGGATTCTGTACGAGCAGATGATTGGCCGGGCGACGCGCCTGTGTCCCGAAATTGGCAAGGAGCGCTTTCGCATCTTCGACGCGGTGGACCTGTATTCGGCGCTCAAAGACGTGACCGATATGAAGCCGGTGGTCGTCAATCCGCTGGTTTCGTTTGCGCAGCTCGCCCAGGAAGTCCGCGAAGGGAAGGAAGAGGCGCCGCGGCGTGCGTCCATCGACGAGTTTGTCGCCAAGCTCCAGCGCAAAAAGCGGATGCTTTTGCGGGATGCGGAAGAACAGCTCGCGACGGCGGCAGGCATGGGACTGCGCGACCTCGTGCAGTTTTTGAAATCGGCCCGCGTCGCTGAGGTGGCGGACTACCTGACAGCGCATCCGGCGCTGGCGGCATTTTTGGATCGTGCGACGGGCAGCGGCGCAAACAAAGTCATCGTGTCCGAAAAGTCCGACGCCATCCACGAAGTCAGCCGCGGCTATGGCCCCGGCGTAAGCGGACGACCCGGCGACTACCTGGAATCGTTCCGCGCGTTTGTATCCGGCAGTCTGAACCGGCTTCCGGCGCTGCTCGTCGTCACCCAGCGGCCCAAA
>DAORGN010000325.1:0-3348 GCA_035340095.1 Pseudomonadota bacterium
TCCGCCGGGCAGGCCTGCTGGCAAGCCGTCACGATGGTTCCATCGGCCACGTATTCCGACCGACCCTGGGTGTCCTTGAGCTTGGCCGACCGCTGCGCGCCACGGATGCGCTGCACGCAGTAGGTGCACTTTTCGATGACGCCGCGTGAGCGCACGGTCACGTCGGGGTTCATCGCGAGCTTGGCCACTTCGGGCACATCGCCGCGGTAGTCGAGGTAGTTGAACCGACGAACTTTCCACGGACAGTTGTTGGCGCAGTAGCGGGTGCCGACGCAGCGGTTGTACACCATGTCGTTGAGTCCGTCCTGCGTATGCGTCGTCGCCGCAACCGGGCAGACGTTTTCGCACGGGGCGTCCTCACACTGCATGCACGGCACCGGCTGATGGATCATCTGCGCGTTGTCGTCACCCAGTTCGATCTTCTTGCGGTTCACGTTGTCGAACGCGACCGGCTCGAACGTGAAGTAGCGGTCGATGCGAATCCAGTGCATCTCGCGGCCCTTGCGGACCTGCGGCTTGCCGACGACCGGGACGTTGTTTTCCGCCTGGCAAGCGATGGTGCAGGTGCCGCAGCCAACGCAAGCCGACAGGTCAATGACCAGGCCCCACTGCTGACCCGAGCGCTTGTAGGGATCCCACAGCGCGAGCAGCGGCGGATGGTGCACCGCATGCTGGGCAAAGTTCGGATGCTTGCGGAACTTGCCGAGCGTCGCTTCTTGAACGAGCGGACGGCCTTCCATCGCGAAGTGGTCCTGCGTCGTAACCAGGCCCGTCAGGTGCGTGGTGTCACCGAACCAGTAATCGCGCGGATCTTCGTATTTTTTGCCGGTCTTTTGAACCTGGACTTCGTCCGACCACAGACCGTCGCTGTGACGAATCTTGTACGCATTGAAGCCAGCGCCGCGACCGACTTTGCCGACTGCATCAGCGTTGTGGCCGTAGCCCAGCGCGAGCGCCACCGTGCCCGCCGACTGTCCCGGTACCACGAAGACCGCCGCTTCGACGGTCTGGCCGCGCACAGTCAGCGAAACGATGTCATTGCGCTCGACACCAAGCTCTTTGGCGCCCTCGACCGAAATGAGCAGCGCGTTGTCCCACACGATCTTGGTGATTGGGTCGGGCAGCTCTTGCAGCCAGCTCACGTTGGCAAAGCGGCCATCGAACGTCGAGTTCGAGATCAGGAACTCAATTTCCCAGGCCTTCGGCGCAATCGCAGAAACCTGTGCCACCGCCTGGCCGATGTCTGCTGCTTTGAGCTGCGGACGCACTTTGTCGAAAGCCGTGCCTTCGATCACACCGTCGTGAAGCGACTTGCGGAACGCGCGATCAAAAAAGACCGCGAGCGTCTCTTGCGGAACCGCGGGCGGAGGCGCAGCAGCATCGGCAGGAGCCGCACCCGGTGCTGCAGGAGCCGCGCCCGGTGCTGCAGGAGCAGCAGCGCCCGCGACCACCGCCGCAGCGCCTGCGGGCTTGACGCCCACGACAGGCTTGGCACCCGGAACCGGCTTGACGGGCTTGCCCGCCGGACCCTTGCCAGCCGGAGCCACGGGGGCCGCTTCCACCGGAGCAGGAGGAGGCGGCGGCGGTGCAAACTTTGCAGCAGCCACGCCACGCCAGGTGTCCCGCACCAGCTCGTAGCCGCGGACCATGTTGCCGGTCAGCAGATAATTGACAAGCTCGATGTCCGACCAGCCCTTGTAGAGCGGCGCGATCAGCGGCTGCACAATGCTCGCCGTACCGTCGGCGGCCCGCAGATCGCCCCACGACTCCAGGAAGTGAGCGCGCGGAATGTGCAGCGCCGAAACCAGCGCCGTCTCATCGCGATACAGGCCCAGGTGAACGACCTGCACCTTCTTGAGCTTTTCGGCAAGGCCCAGATCGGCGGGTGCGTCGTAAACCGGGTTTCCACCGAGGACAATCAGCGTCTCGACCTGACCCGCATCGAGCGCTGCCGACAGCCCCTTTATCGCATCACGATCGAGCGCGCGACCGGCATCGCCCGACTTGACGTAGTTGACCGTTTCGCCAACCGCACCGAGCGCCGCGTGAATCGCATGAACCAGCGCATGCACGCCAGCGGGCAGCGACTTGCCAACCACGATGAGCGCTTTGCCTTGCGCTTTGAGCAGATCCTCACAAACCGCCGAAACGAACTTGGCATCAATCCCGGCTGGCGCCGCTTTGGGCAGCTGCGCCACGACTTCCGGTGCCAACGCCAGGTTGCGTTTCTGCAGTTCAAGCGCGAGCGCGAGCGCAAAGTGCGCAAGCAGGCTCGGCTTCAGCCGCAGGCGATGATCGGCATTGGTTCCCGTCACCGTCCACGCCGACTCGGCCACATAGAGCCGGTTCATGTCATCGACTGGACGATCGACCTTGCGCTTGGCGGCGAAGTGTCGCGCGTTGCGAACACCGTCGGGCGTATGCGCCACAAAGTCCGAACCAATCGACAGGATCACCGACGCCTTATGCACTTCGTTCAGCGTCACAAGATCCTCGCCGAACGCGGTGCGGCTGCCCTGACGGATCGAGTCTTCGCAGACCGGCTCCCAGGTCCACCACTTGGCATCGGTCCATTCCTTCGAGAGCTGATCGCGAAGCCGAAGCAGCGTCGGCGACGTCAGCGCACCCGAAAGAACGTGAACGCCGCGGCCCTTGTCAGCCGCCCACTTGCCACGTCGGGTCTTGAAGTAGTCGGTGACCGCATCCAGGCCGAACAGCACCGGCTTGGGCGCTTCGCCACCGTGACCACCGCCGTGCTCGCCCGCTTCCGCTGCTGCAGCCGGGGCCTTTTCAGCCTTGCCAGCCAAGAGCGGTCCCGCCGAGCGATCCGGATCGTACAGTTCCAGAATCGCGCCTTGGGTGTGGGTGTTTGTACCGCCCAGGCTCATCGGGTGATTCGGATTGCCTTCGATCTTGGTCGGGCGGCCTTCGTGACTTTCGACGAGCAGACCGTACACCGCCGAACCGAGCGGCATCGCCGTGGCGTAGTAAGTCGGCAGACCGATCGCCAGGTCTTCGGGCGTCCGCGTATACGGAAGAATCTTTTCTTCGGGACGGCGGCAGCCCGACAGGCCCGCCAGCGCCATCGAAGCACCCAAAATGCCCATAAACGACCGCCGCGACAGCGGGTTTAGGACCTCGGGCGGAACTTCAGACGGCAGCTCACGATTGAGCGACTCGCGGAACAGCGGACTGTTTTCTGCGTGGTCCGTGCTGCGCCAGTAGGTTTTCTCGCCTGGCGCGCTGCCAGGCCACTTGGGAAGTGTTGGCTTCATCGGTGACACCTAGAGCAATCGGTAGGTGGCGCAATCTTGAGTTCCTGGGCCAGCTTCTCCCCGAACTCGCGAC
>DAORGN010000326.1:0-3328 GCA_035340095.1 Pseudomonadota bacterium
TGGGGCAGTGGGAATCAGGTCGGTTGCCGTCGCTGTACCGTCCTGAATCTTGCGAATCCGACCGACGTTGATGTCCCAGTAATAGACGGTGCCGAGCAGCGAGCCGTTGGCGAAGTGCATCTTCACCGGGGTGCCGCTCCACACTTTGCCGGTCGCTTTTTCGTAGCGATCGACCGTCAGCACCGCATCCTCGTCGAGGTTCGACTGCGCGATGCTTGCCCACGCCTTGCTGTCGACCAGATAGTCGAAGTTAAACGTGGTGGTGTTATAGCCCACGTATGCGACGGTGGTGATGTTCGTCTTGGTGATGGTGACGCGGTAGATGTCACCCATCGTACCGACGAGAGACCACTGGATGTCGGCGGGGTAGACGTTCTGCGGCATCATCACGCCGTCGAGCGGATAGAGGATGGCCGGCGCTTTGGTCGTGTCCATCGTCGGCGTCTGCATAAACAGCGTCGGCGCGTTTGGATCGGTGTTCGGGGTGGTGACCACCTTGTTTACGTTGACGGTGATCTGAACCGTGCTGGTCAGCGTCACGCCGTTTGTCACATACGTCGCAGTCACCGTCACGGTGCCGCCGACATTGCCATTGGCGGTAAACACACCCGATGCGTCGATGGTGCCGATCGGGTTGACCGGTGCCGACCAGTTGACGCCGATAAGCTGGCTGCTCATCGTGCCATCGGTCTTGGTTCCCGTCGCCGTGAGTTGCTTGGTGGCGGGTTGGCCGTTGGCCTGGATGGTGACCGGGCTCGGCGAGATGTTGATCGCGGTGTATTCCGGTCCCGGCTGCGGATTGCAGCCATTGGGATCAGTGCACATTTGGACGCAGTTGTTCGGATCGGTACAGTTGTCTCCGCCGATGGTGGTGTTGTTGCAAGCCACCACGGCGGCGGTCGTCAGAATGCCGAGTGTGCCAAGAAGCTTCCAGGTTCTCATGTAGTGAACTCCCGTCTCATCAAGTGAAGCATTGCGGCTCTAGTGCGAGGACTCGGCCATTTTACCGTCGGAGGGGGGATCTTGGCAAACGTCGTCGGACCGTCGATATGTGACAACTTGGCTTCACCCACCAACGTGGGGAAGCCTGCTGACAAACGGTTTTGAGCGGGAGAAAGGAAGCGGGGCGGGGAGCTTACTGCGCGGTCGTCACGCCGCCGTTGTCCACAATGTGGAACTCAACGCGGCGGTTTTTGGCACGACCTTCCACGGTCTTGTTGGTCGCGATCGGACGGTCGGGACCGTAGCCCTCGGCGGCCAGACGCGATTCTTCGATGCCGTGCTGGATAAGCCAGTTGCGCACGCTGCGCGTCCGTCGCTGCGACAGGTCGATGTTGTACAGCCGGTTGCCCTGGCTATCGGTGTGTCCATCGATCCGGATGAGACGGATGCCTGGGGCCGCTTGCAGTGCGTGGGCAACCGCCTGAAGCACCGGGAAGCTCTCCGGCAGGATCACGTCTTTGTCCGTCGCGAAGAACACCGGCTTCAGGATCACGATCTGGCCACCGCGGACTTCGAGCAGACCCGGACAACCGTTTTTCTTCGGATCGGGATGCGGCGCACCGGGCTTGTCGGGGCAAGCGTCGAACTTGTCCGGCACGGTGTCTTTGTCGCGGTCCGGCAGCGGACAACCAAGTCGCTGCGGATCGGGATAGTGACCCGCATGCTCCGTCGGGCATAGATCCCGCGGATCCTGGATGCCGTCCATGTCGGTATCCGGGGCCGGGCAGCCGAGCCGTGCTGGATCGGGCAGCTCGCCCTTGTGCAGATCCGGACACAGATCATCGCGATCCAAGATGCCATCGCCATCGCGGTCACGCTCAGGCTCGACATACGGACAACCGAGCCGCTGCGGATCGGGCTTCGATCCCTTGGGCACATCTGGGCACAGATCGACTGCATCGGGCACGCCGTCTTTGTCGCGATCGGGCGGCGGTGGGCAGCCGTGCGTCGTCGGATCGCCGGTGCGAATGCCTTTTACGTCCGGGCACGCATCGTCGGCATCGAGAATGCCGTCGCCGTCGCGATCATGCTTGCGGTCGACCATCGGCGCATACGCGAGCCGGAACAGCGCGCGGAAGTCCGGCGTACCCGGCTGACGGACAAAGCCCGCACCGAGCGCCAGACCCGCCTGCACCATGTGCGCGATGTTGTAGTGACCGGCGAGCAGCAGCTCCAAGCTGGTGCCAAAGCGCGAAAAAGAGTCCGCTCCGGTTGCCGAGGTGGCCAAAATGGCTTCGGGACCGACCGCAAAGCGACGATCTTCATCGTAGTAAGCAGCCGACAGACCGAGCTGGATTTCCGACGCGGTGCGACCCAGGCTCGATGCGTAGCCGTTTGGCGCGACGGTGACGGCTTCCGGGCGAATCAGGAAGCCAAGTGTCGTCGACCAAAGCAGCTTCCGCCACACACCACCGAGCATCAGTTTGGGCAGTGCACGCACCGTCTGATCGCTCGAGGTCGGGCTGATGCTATCGGTCATCGCGCGGAGCGGAATCCACAGATCCGCACCAAAGCTGGCCGAAAAGACATCCTGGTAGGGCTGTCCGTAGAGCCGAACTTTGGCGCCAATCCGTGGATCACCGACCGATGCGCCCATCGCAAACGCCGGGTCGCCACTGCTCGCGAGCACAATCGGCAGCGACGCCGTGACAAGCACGCGATCCAGGAACGAACCGGCCAGGTCGATGTGGGCGATGAAGTGGTGATCAATCAGCGATTGGGTCTGACTGAACACCCCATTTTGATCCTGCGTGCCGGTGACGAGCGGCTGGTGCGCATAGTTTAGCGTCACGCCCGCCGCAAAGTACCGCGTCGAGGAATACCACGGGTGGTCAACGGCAAACGACCACTCGCCTGCCGCCGTTGGCTGATAGCGGTTGAGCTCGAAGCCCTGCCTAGGCTGGGCTTGCGCAAACGCGGGCGCGACGGCACCGAACGCCAGTGCAAAAGCACACAGAGAAGCTGTAGTCAGCGTTTTCATGGCGAATGCTCCTTACTGCTTCTCGCTTACCCGGACGCTGCGGCGGCGCAGCACCCAAGCCATTCCGAACAGCAGCGCACACAGCGCGCCCGTGCTTGCCGAGCTGTGGCCTGTGCTCAACGAACAACCGACGCCACCACCGGCAATGCGGCGGTTGGCCCCGTATTCTGCCCAGAAGTTGTCGGCGGGGTTCGGATCAAGCGCGCCGTCGGAAATGACCTGCGCCGTCACCTCATTGTCCGCTGCGACCGGGTTTGGATTGTGGACGGCGATGTCCACTGCGTGCGTCTGTTCACCAGCGGCGAGCGGACCTTGGTGCGTGCAGTACACCAGTCGATCCTGCTG
>DAORGN010000327.1:0-3241 GCA_035340095.1 Pseudomonadota bacterium
CGGCGGTGATGCCTCGTTCGCTCGATTGGGCCGAGACGGCGCTGGTGCGCTCGGGGTTGCTTGCTGACGAGGGTTCTCCGGCGCGGGCGTCGTCTGGCTGCGAATCGCGCACAGGACCGGCGCGGAACGGCAGACCATGCAGGGTGAACATCGAGTGAAGCAGCGCCGCATACTCGTCTTCGGTGCGAGCCTTGCGCGTCTCGATGCGAAAATGGGTCAGAAGGGTGGCGCCGTCGAAGACGCCAAAGACAATGTTGGTGTTGCCGATGTCCACCGCAAGCAGCATGCGGCTAGCTTAATCCAAAGCGCGGCTCGTCAACACCGGCGGCCCCGCGCTTCCGCGATTTTGCTAGCTGTTTTCGTCGCCAGGGGCTTGGACCGGATCTTGGGCGACCGCGGGGGCGCTTTCCGTGACGGCCTCTTTCGCGACCGGGGCTGCCGGGGGCGGTGTCGCTGCGCTGGCGAGTGGTGCCGTCGACGTGTTTTGCTTGAGCAGCTGATCGACAAAGCCCTGGCTGCGTCCGCTCATCAGCGCCGTATAGATGTCGTCGAGCAGATCGACATCGCGAATCGCGCCGAGCTGATCCGTGACCCCTTGATCCATCTTGCCGAAGAACATGCGGTACAGACGATTGATGTCTATCGACATGCCCGACAGACCCGGCTTGCCGAGGTCGCTCAGGATTCGCTCGAGGTCTTCGATCTGGAGCGGACGGCCTTTGAAAAGCAGCGTCAGCTCTGTGCCGTTTGGGCCTGCGACGATGCCGTCGAAATAGCTTTCACGCATCACGCCGTCGTTGCGTCGCACATCGATTCGCCATGTGCCGTCGGATTCGGGCTGCGAGCGAGGCATAAACGTCGCTGCATAGCCGCGGGGCAGGTGAACCAGCGTCGAAAAGAGCTGGGCAAGCTGGCCGGGACGGACCGCCACCGAGTAACTGGAAAAATGGATGGCGCGTCCTTCACGTTTGGCCAGATGTTCGATACGAAACGAAAGCAGCGCAGTGAGACGCTCGATCTCGTCACGAATGTCTTTCATCGTGGTGAGATGGTAACACGTTTTCCGTTCGGAAAATCACATTTGTCGTCGGACAATCCTTCGGTTATTTCGCGGACTTACAGCGCAAATGGTGGCTGTGCTGCTGGCCCACTTAGCGTGCATGCTATGTTGTGCAATCGCTGTGGAAGGAGACGCTGCGCATGAGTGAAACCCAGTACGAAGTTGGCCTGGTCGGACTCGCGGTGATGGGGGAAAACCTCGCGCTCAATATGCTTGAAAAAGGATTTTCCGTCGCAGTACACAACCGAACGGCAGACCGGATCGACGCATTCCTTGCTCGCGCAAGTGCAGAGGGATTTGCCCGAACGCATGGGGCGGTGTCGGCGCAAGCGTTTGTCGCATCACTCAAGCGTCCGCGCCGCATCATCATGATGGTAAAAGCCGGACAGCCCGTCGACGATACCATCGCAAAGCTGCGTCCTTGGCTGGAACCGGGGGACATGCTGATAGACGGTGGCAACGAACACTTTACCAATACGGAGCGGCGTTTCCGCGAGCTGTCTCCGTCGGGGATTCACTATCTGGGGATGGGCGTTTCCGGGGGGGAAGAAGGCGCGCGACACGGTCCTTCGCTGATGCCTTCGGGGCCCAAAGAGGCGTTCGATTCCCTGGCGGAAGTGGTGACGCGGATTGCCGCGCAAGTCGAGGGTCCAGGCGGTGGACCGTGTGTGACGTACATCGGTCCGGGCGGATCGGGACACTACGTCAAGATGGTTCACAACGGCATCGAGTACGGCGACATGCAGCTTATCGCCGAAAGCTATGATGTCTTGCGCCGCGTCGGTGGGCTGTCCAATTCCGAGCTTTCGGACGTGTTTTCGGCGTGGAATGAAAGCGAGCTGGAGTCGTTCCTGATAGAGATCACGGCGCGCATTTTCAAGACCCCTGATCCCGACGGTGCGGGTGAGCTCATCGACAAAGTGTTGGACAGTTCCGGAATGAAAGGAACCGGCAAGTGGACCGTGCTCGATGCGGTCGAACTGGGGGTTCCGATTCCGGTGATCGCAAGCGCGGTCGATGCACGGGTTTTGTCGTCGCAAAAAGCGGCTCGTGTGGCGGCCAGTCAGAAGCTGTCCGGGCCGAATCCGCGACCGCTTTCGCAAACGGAACGCGCCCAGCTTGTCGATGATGTTCGCGCGGCGCTGTATGCCAGCAAAGCGTGTTCGTATGCGCAAGGTCTGCGGCTTCTGCAAGTCGCTTCGCAGACGCGAAACTGGAATCTTCCGCTCGGTGAGATTGCTGCGATTTGGCGTGGCGGCTGCATCATTCGCGCGCAGTTTCTGTCCCGCATCAAAGCTGCGTTTGATCGCGATCCGCAGCTTCCGAACCTGCTGCTCGATCCGAGCTTTGCTTCCGAGCTGCTGACACGGCAGGCGGCGTGGCGACGGGTCGTAGGACTTTCAGCAGAACATGGAGTCCCGACGCTGGCGATGAGCGGCGCGCTTTCCTATTACGATACGATTCGTCAGGAGCGTCTGCCCGCATGCTTGATTCAGTGTCAGCGCGATTTGTTCGGTGCGCACACCTACGAACGGATCGACAAGCCGGGGACGTTTCACACCGATTGGGCGAAATAGTCGCTTCTCACTTTCCGCCGCGCCGCAGCCAGTGCTAGGTTCCCCCGCGCCGGTGATTCCCTCAACACCGGAAAAAGACTTCCCCAAATAGGAGACGGGACCATGACCAAACAGATAGCGCTGTTGCTGCTGGGGCTCGCCGGCTGTGCGTCATCCAATGCAGCGGTTTCTGAAGACGATGCGCTGCGCGAGCGGACGTTTCAGTTTAGCGGTGGCGACGATCTGGCGGTGCGGGCAGCCTATGATCTGCGCTGTACCAAGCCACAGATGCAGTGCCAAGTGCTTCAGCGCGCCGGGATGTTTCAGGTCGCCGTGACCGCGGGTGTTCGTGGCTGCGGCTACCAAGCGACGTATGTGCGGGGCGCGGGAACGTCGGGAGCCTGGATTCTCAATGGTCCGGTGATGCCGGATCTGCCGCCGCCGCCTCCGCCGATGATGGCGCCGCCGCCTGCGATGGCTCCGGCAGTACGTTAGCGATCACGCTGCTGCGGCACACGGATTCGTGCCAGTCGCCGTGGCCGTGGGAATCGATCTGCAAGTCCCAGCTCGGCGGCGAACCGGCAACCCCGGATGATCCGGCCCGAGGGCTCGTGTGGTCGGCGAT
>DAORGN010000328.1:0-3116 GCA_035340095.1 Pseudomonadota bacterium
CTCCCTACAAATTCCGAAAGGATTCCTAACTGATTCCGAAAGGATTCCTAACTGATTCCCAATCGACTCCCAATCGACTCCCAATCGACTCCCAATCGACTCCCAATCGACTCCCAATTGTATTCCCAATCGTATTCCCAACCCACTTCCAAACCCAGGCGAGAGGGAAAAAAGAAGAGGCCGTTTCGGATTCCGCACGGGTGGGTTTGGGGCGCTGTTGTGCTTATTGTCCGACGAAAAGTCGACCCTGCCGATAGCCTTCGTCGATCGCTTGATTCATGTGATCGACATCGAAGTCCCACGACTTGATCGCAAGGGGTCGGCTCGGTTTGATGATGTGCAGCTTGGCACCGTGGACAGAAGGACGCCAGCGCTTGCGCAGCGGGGTTTTGTTTACGATTCCTTCATGCGAAGTGACAACCCCTACGATGTCTGTGACACCGCGTTCTGCCAGGATTTCGACCGGCATGTTGTCGATGGCGCCACCATCTAACAGCCAGTCATTGCGGACCTTGACCGGCCTGCCGTACAGAATCGGAAAAAAACAAGAGCCCATCAGCGGTTCAATCAGATCGCTTTCCTGATGGCTGGAATAGACAATTCTGTCTAGTTTTCGCAGACGGGTCGCAACGATTAGTGCTTCCGTCGGAAATGTGCGCAGATCCAGGCTTCCCAAGTTGTTTCGCAGGGCGTTTCGCACGATGTGACTCATGTCAAACGGCGATCGATTCCACAGCAAGCGTCGCAGCGAGATCACATTCCGTCCGGCCAGTTCGCGCCACATGGTGGGAAGCTGGGTTCCCTTTTCAGCAGCGACGGCAGCAGCGCACAGTGAACCGGACGATGCACCGGCTGAAAGGGAAAACGAGAGCTTGGCTTCTGATAGTGCAGCAGCGACGCCGGCATGAAACGCGGCCCGACATGCACATCCTTCAAACGCGATTCCGAGCATGACTTTGGGAGTCTAATCCGACTTTCGCCCAAGCAGTGCGCGGACGGCACCCTTGCGACGACAATCGCGCAAAAAAATGGGAAGTCAGAAGGTCGGGCATTGGGGTTGACGCAGCGGCTCGCAATCGGTTTTGATAAGTTCCGAGATGAAAGTAGCTGCTCATGTGCCCGGTCGCTCGGGTTCGCTCTGGCGACTTCTGGCGGTGACACTGCTCGGGGGGGGACTTTTGACCAGCCTGTCCTGCGAGCATCGCGCCGCAACCGCCAAGCCGCGTCCGAAAAAGGAAAAAGCGGCACAACTGGCGACGCTCAAGCTGTTTGAAAACGCGCCCACCGACGAACCGCCGCCGCAGGGATTTCTGCTTTCGGGCGAGCCTGAGCATGCGAAGGAAGACAAGCCAAACATCACCAAGCTGGCGACGAGCGAGGTGCCTTGTCCCAAAGATCCGCCGCCGGGGATGGTCTGCATTCCGGGCGGGCCGTTTTTCCGCGGCAACGATCATGGCGGCAAGCCCGACGAAAAACCGCGGATGCGAATCACGGTGTCGCCATTTTTCCTCGATACCACCGAAGTGACCAACGAACAGTACTTTCGCTGCGTCGAGGCCGGCAAGTGCGAGCCGCCGATCAAGTACTTTGGTCTGTACGTTCGGCCCAAGCAGCCTGTCGTCGCTGTAAGCTGGTATCAAGCCTACGATTTTTGTCACTACGCAAACAAGCGCTTGCCGACGGAAGCAGAGTGGGAAAAAGCGGCGCGCGGTCCCGACGGGGAAGCGTATCCATGGGGCAACGAGCAGCCAAACTGCAAGCTCGCGGTGTACGAAGAACCGCTGGGCGCCAAGGGCTGCGGCACCGGCACGACGGCAGATGTCGCCACGCACGGCGCGTTCCGTTACGGCCTGTACGACATGGCCGGCAACAGCTGGGAGTGGGTGAACGACTGGAAAAGCGACTGCTACAAGGGCTGCAAAAACGAATGTGGCACAGCCTGCGACGGTCCTGACCCCCAAGGTCCGTGCGGCGGTGGTCCCAAATACTGCAAGGGCTATTCGGAAAAGCTGCTCAAGGGCGGTTCGTGGTACTTCACCGGCGATCGCATGCGCGGGGCCGAACGTCGTGGCGTTCCCCCGTCGAACCGCGGCCCGCACCGGCTGGGCTTCCGCTGCGCCAAGACGATCGAATAACGCCGCGTCGCGAGCCCACTTCGGCTCGTCGAAAAAAAGCAGACAACCAGCTTACTTGAGGGTGAAAAACAGACCGGCGTCGATGACATACGCGCCGTCGAAGTTGTCGTCTGTCGAGTAGCGACCGATCATGCCGGAACGGACCAAAATGCCGACGGGGGCGCTGCTTACGCGACGGAAATCGTAGCCGATGCCGAGCAGCGCCGAAGGCATAAAGTGGCTCGTCGACAGCGACGGCTGCGGGTGCTGCGTGGTTTCGTCCCACGCGATGTTCAGATAGCCGACGCCGATGCGCAGATCGAACAGGAGGCCGATGTCGGTGGTCAGTCGGGCACCCGTTTCGACAAGGCCAAAAAAACCACGTCGCGCGCCGGGTTCAAAGAAAAGCCCGATGCTGCCGCCGAGCAGATATTCAAACGGGCCGGTCTTCCACAGCGAACCTTCATAGCCCAGGCGCGCGCCCGGATTGCGGAACGATTCGCCAAAATAGCTGACAGAGATGCGCTGGCTCGGCGGTGGATCGTCGGCGCGCGCACTTCCGACGGCTGTTCCGAGGCAGAGCGCCAGGGTAAGCGGCAGACTTTGCAACAGCAAATCAAGACAATTTTTTCTTGTTGTTAAGTAACCAAAATATGGGCCACTTTTGGTTGCTGTTTGCATCATCGCGCTGGCCTGTTGTCGACGCAGTTTGCCATTGAAAAAAGGGGCTTCTTTAAAATAGCCTTTAATATGCAATGAAAGTCACAAAAACGGCAATGCCTTGGCTGGGCTGCGTGACTGCTGGGCTGCTTTGGGCAGGTCAGGCTGCGGCTCAGCCACTTGATCAGGGCGTGCCGTCGGAAGGCAGCGAGCTGGACCTGTTTAAGCTCGATTCGCTGGTCAATGCCGCCGTCGTGACTTCGTCAGGTGGAGAAGAAGAAGATCGTGCCACGGCAGCAGCGACGATTTACACCATCACCCGTGACGAGATTTTGCAGCGCG
>DAORGN010000329.1:0-3114 GCA_035340095.1 Pseudomonadota bacterium
AGTGAAGCAGCGCCGAGTCTTCGTTGCGCCGCGCGAGCAGTCTGTCGACACAGCGCCCCGCCACAAGCGTATAGCAATCGGTCGCCATCAGCGCCGTCGTCGTCAGTGAGATCGGATGCACCAGCGAGTTTACCGCGTACAGCGCCGCCAGCTCGATTCGCGGATAGGCCAGCCGAAAGCCCGCTTCACCTGAATACGAGGTCTCTTGCAAAAGAGGCGTTTCCGTCGGCAAAAGCAAGCCGGGACGACCCAGATCAAGCCGAGCCTGATCATCGAGGCTGGCGGGCCGCGTCCCGAGCATAAAGCCGGCAACAAACGCGGCGCCAGGCACAAACTCGTAGCGCAGATGCAGAGAGCCGGAATAGACCCACGTCTGATCGAGCTGCCGCCCCTGTGGCATTTTCAAAGATGGAAACAGCCGCGACAGTCGATCATCCGCACCGACGATAAGGAAGTTGCCTCCGACGCGCCCCGACGCCAGCAGCTTGACCCGACCGGGCTGACTGCTCGGCTCGCCGCGAAACAGGTGTTCCAAGTCCAGCTCGTCGATGACAAACAGCGCAAAGCTATGGGCCGCCGATCCACCGGGATAGCGCAGCCATTCGGGGCTGGCGGTATTGACGCCGCTCCCACCGACGGTGGCATGTTCGGCGCTGCTCGCCACCCAGTCAAAATAGCCTTCCAGACCCGCCGAAAACCGTCCGCCGCGTCCAAGATCGGCGCGCACGTTGGCAAGCAGCGCCAGCACATCATCGCGGTTGCCAAAGCGGTCGACCCGATCAAAAGCCACCTGGGCGCGCGTCGCTTGCTCGGACAAGCGGTGATACGCCGCAGTCGCGGTCACATCGACGGAAGAATCGGCAATTTCGATGCTGGTGGTATAGCGGACATAGGCCAGATCGCGCGCCAGCTCGGTCAGCAGATACAGGTCGTCAGGCTGGCTGCGCTCACCGCGGAAGCCGTCGTACTGTCTGCCGCCCTGGTAAATCAGCAGCACGTTGCCGCGTCCGACGTCGGCACTTATCCCCAGATACAGTCCGCCGTCATTGAATGACGAAAGCGGTATCGACGGAGCCCTCGATCCGCCACTTAAGTCGTTGAAGCGACGGGCGGAAAAAGCCGTCTCGGCGGCAAAACGTCCCCAGCGACCCCCGCCCGACAGACTGCCCGAAAAAGACTGGTCAAAGCTGGCGTAGCTGAGCCGGCTGCCGGCGCTGAGCTCCAAGTTGGCACCGGCAATCGCAACCGGGCGACGGGTCCGCAGCGAAATCGTGCCGCCAAGTCCGTCGCTGCCATACGAAGCCAGGCCCGGACCGCGCACCACTTCGACCGCTTCCAACAAATACGGGTCGACCAGGTTGATGTTGCCAAGCCCAGACGGCAAGCTGCTCGTCGTCGTGGTATTGAGCCGAATCCCATCGACCACCACCAGCACGCGCGAATCACCAAGCCCGCGGATCGACGGCAGCGCAGTGCCATAACTTGGCCGCTGCACCACCACACCGTCTTCGGTCTGCAGCGTATCGCCGCTCATCCGCGCAGGACGCACCCGCAGCTCGTCTCGCAGCACTGCCGACGTCGCCCGCGGACTATCCCACACCGTGCTGCGCGACAGGTTGACCGCCCCGATGACATCGACCTGCGCCCGCGGCTTGCTGGTCTCGGCGGCGTCGTCTTCGGCGGCCAGTCCCAAAGACGGCGCAAGCAGCCACAGCCCACAAAGGAACCGGCCCAGCCTCGAATTGATGGTTGCTGCGATGCTCAAACAAACTCCCTTGGGCTAGCCCACCGTCCGGCCCGCAGCCTGCTTTTCGATAAGCCGCGCCAGCGCAATGTCCCGCTCGGTGATGCCTTGTGCGTCGTGCGTTTGCAGTGACACCGACACGCGCGAATACACATTACTCCACTCGGGATGATGATTCATCGCTTCGGCGTGCAGCGCCACTGCGGTCATGAACGCAAACGCCTCCACAAACGACGAAAACTGGTAGTCGCGGTGGAGCTTGCCATTCTGAATGGCCCAGCGCCGCAACTGCGGATCGCGGAGCGCCGTCCCAAGCTGGTCTTCCGTGAGAGTCTGCGTCATCGCTTTGGCGCATTTTGAGCACAGGATGCGGCCAGCCGGCAAGCGCCAACACAAAACAGACAAAAGGTGCGCGTCTTTACGGCCTCCGCGCACACTGCTAGTGTCCGCGCTTCATGCTGGTGATTCCGGTCGGTGGCTGCGGTGAGTTTGGCCGCAACTTGACGGCCTACTTTTGTGCCCAAACGCTTGTGCTGGTCGACTGCGGCATTCAAATGCCGGACGACCTGTCACCCGGTATTGACCATATTGTCCCCGACTTGTCGGCGCTCTTGGCTCGCTTTGGCCCGCCGTCGGCGGTGGTGCTGACCCACGGGCACGAAGACCACGTCGGAGCGGTCTATCATCTGCTACGCACACTGGGCACACCGATTCCCATTTATGGTAGGCCGCTCGCGCTGCGGCTGTGCCAAAACCGGCTGCGTCGCAACGGCGTCGCGATGAAGCTGTTCGATCCGCGACCGCTTTTGCCCGGTGAACCGCTGTTTTTGTCGTCTGCGAGCGAGCCCGATGCCCAGGGACTGCATGTGACGCCGCTTGCGGTGCCCCACTCGATTCCCGAGGCGTGCTCGATTTTGCTGCGTGGACCGCTGCGGCCATCGCAGCTTATCGATGGAAACCCACCGAGCGCGCTGCCACAAAACGTCCGCAGCGTGCTGCACACCGGCGACTTCAAAGTCGTTGCCGACACGGTGCGCTTTGCGCCGCGCCCCGAGCCGCTGCCTCGCATTGATCTGCTCGTCGGAGACAGCACCAACTCGCTTTCAGCGGGCTCGTCGGGTGATGAACGCATCGTCGAAGAAGCGCTGTTCGATGTGCTGAAAACCCGCCCTGGTCGCGTTGCGGTGACGCTGTTTTCGTCGCACATCGAACGCATTGGCCACTTTGCCCGCAGCTGCCAGCAGCTTGGTCGACGGCTGTGTCTTTTGGGACGAGGGCTTCACGATGCGCTCGATGCAGCGGAAGCGGTGGGGGCACTGCGGCTTCCGTCGTCGCTGCTCTGCACACCGGATGAAGCGGCGACCCTGCCC
>DAORGN010000330.1:0-3054 GCA_035340095.1 Pseudomonadota bacterium
TGTCTCGCTCGGGGCAGCCGTTGTTTTCCGCCGGACCTTTTTCTTCGGGACAGTGGTCGACGGGAGCAATCAGTCCGTCGCCATCTGGATCGTCGGGCGGTTTCTTGAAGCTCTCGATCGCTTCATACTCGCGGGTCTTGCCCGGTACCCACACCGCCGACAAAAAGTAACGGAACGTCGGGATGCTAAAGCCGCAGTCAGCGCCGAAGTTAAAGCCCGTCGTGAACGTGACGCCAAACGATGCATACCAGCGCAGGCCCAGCATCGCTTCGGCGGGAATCTGTCGAATCGACTCGGGCAGCACTTGCAGCGGCACGTTGAAATACACACCGCCCAGCGTCGTGATGCCGTACTTGCGAATGATCGGCAGTTCTGCGCCCGCTGCACCGATGAACGCCGGACCGAGCTTTATGTCCATGAACTCGATCGCGGGTCGAATGTGGACGCCGGCTTGCAGCGCCAAAAGCGCGCCAAAACCAAACCGATAGTCGGCAACAAAGCTGGGCGTAAACGTGACTCTGCCGTCGCTGGCAAACGCTTGCTGGTCGCCTGTTGGGAAGTTTACCCGACCTTGCAGCGACACGCCGAAGCCGCTCGCATACGACAGACGACGAACGAACGGCACTTTGAGCAGCGCCGCCAAGTCACCGACGGCATTTTTCTTGATATTGCCTTCCTCGCCGATGACCTCCAGATTGCTCGACTCTTGGAACAGCACCACCGGCATCACCATGCCAACTTCCAGCCAGTTTGACAGACCGATCGCCGCCATCACGTCGAGTTCGAGCCGATTTTTGACCACATCGGCGGCGCGCTGTCCGTCGCTGTTCAGCAGCACGAGCGGATCGAGCGAAAAGCTGAAGTAGGCCCCAACCGCTCCCGACAGATGGGACAGCGGCTGCGACTGCGGAACAATGATCAGGTCGCGCGGACCCGGCGTCGGACGAAAGTTCTGGACGTCGAAGCGGACATTTTGCGCCTGGGCCGTACCAATGCCCCACAAAAGGCCGAGCCCAGCGACGAGAAGACGAGCGGCGCGCATGGGTTAGCTCCGCACTTTCCGCAGCGTCGACCAGCCGAGCAAGAGCAGCGTCAAAAGCGACCCCATCCACAGACCCCGATTGGGGCCGGGCGCGATCGGATCGTCTGTCGAGCCCACTTGTGTTCCGCTACAGCACAGCGCCCCGCCGTGTGCCGTAAGTCCCGGCTTGCACCGTCCAGAAATGCACGTCTTGGTGTCTTTCGAGCAGCACTGGGTGCCCAAACAATCGGAGCTACTCTCGCAGTTTGGTGTGCAGGTTCCGTCGACGCAGATGCCGCACGGACACTGCGCGTTGGTGAAGCATTCGACACATTTGCCGCCGCTGCACACTTGGTTTGGCGGGCATGGCGTCGCGCAGGTGTTGCTGCACTGATGGGTTGTCGCGTCGCAGGTGCCGCCCTCGCCACAGTCTTTGTCGTTGCGGCAGCGCACACACGTCGCGGTATCAACGCGGTTATCCGGGGTGTAACAAAATGGCTTGTCCGTCGGTGGCTTGCTCGAAATGGTGCCGTCGGACGCGATCACGTAATCGATGCCACACGTCTTGCAGTTGGGCCCACAGTGACGGTCATCGGAGCAGGGCACGCAGTCACCACTGCGACAGAACGTCCCGACTTTGCAGTCGGCGTCGTAGCGGCACTGGACGCAGACCTCGCCGTTTAGGCAGAACGGTCGAACGCCCTGCGGGTCATTTTTGGTGCTGTCGGGGCAGCTGACGCAGCTTTTGCCGCAGCGATCGTCGGTGTTGCAGTCCGGAATCTTGTCGATACAGCGCCCGTTTAGCAGGTCGCACTTGCCCGCGCCACAGTCGGTGTCGGTGCGGCACTGCGAACAGTTGCGGACATCGGGCTTGCTGGGGTCCGTCGGGATGCAAAACTGACCCGGGCAGCAGTTGCACGGATTGACGCATTTTCCTTGGAGACACTTGCGACCAGCGGTGCAGTCCATGTCATCGCGGCACTCGGCGCACTGGTAGTCACCACCGGGGTCGCGCGGATCGCGGATGCAGAATGGCTCGGGTGCCAGACACTCTTTGCACGACTTGCCGCAGAACTGGTCGCCAATGCACGGCGCGCAGACGGCGGCCTCGTTACAGAACATGCCCGGATCACACGTTCCTGACGGTTGATTCGGTATGTTGGCGAGACTGCGCGGGCACTGCTTGCAGCGATTCGGCTGCCCGTCAAACGGCAGCACCCCACTCGCCGTCTGGAAAAACTGCGTCGGCTGCGTGTAATCGAGCGAAAAATTCCAGGTCCCGAGCGGCTTTGTACCTGGCAATTCCGCGTTTTCGTCGAGATCGACAAAGCTCGATCCGAACAAAACAGCCATCTCTAGCGCAGCAGACGTTGAGTACTGCGCGTAGGTGACTTCAATCGGATAGATGCCAGCCTTCTGAAATCGAACCGCATTGGTCACGCGGAATTTATAAACACCATCGCTGGTCGGGTTGAGACCGCGACTTATCACAAGCTTGGTCTCGGGCCCCTGTGGTGGTTTTGCCTTGGTATACAAGTACATCGCCACCGCTTCGTCCGTCAGAAAGCCAAAATGAAGCGTCTGGTTGACCCACTCTGGGAGGATGTTGATAAACCCGCGAAACCGGGCGCCAAACGATCCAGCCAGCACGTTTTCGTCTTGTGGCGCACCAGGGAACCAGCAGCCGTAGTTTTTCCCCATGTAGGTGGGGCAGCCCCTCGTCGCCAGGTAGTCGCCTTTGCTGTTTGTGCTGATGCCATCAAGAAAGTTCGTCAGGTCGAAAGGCACCAGCATGGTCGTGTCCACGCGCATGCCGCTCGTTGCTGCCCCGGTCTGACCATCCATGAAAGCATTCACGGAATCAGGAAAGTCGTTCGCCCCCACCGCCGGGAAGCCCGAACTGGGTCGTGGTTTAAAATAGGTGCCAGCCGAGGGTCCGCCTTGGTTTTCCGGTGGCCCGAGGAAACGATATCCGGCACAAAGTCCGGTGCCGGGGGCGATGTTGCCTTTGCTGTCGCGCGGATTGGGCGCCA
>DAORGN010000331.1:0-3054 GCA_035340095.1 Pseudomonadota bacterium
TCTGCCCGATATCGTGGCGCGCCGTCTGCTAAAGCCGGTGTCTGAGGAAGCTGCGGCGGAACTTCGGGCCGCGTTCAGTCAGATCGTGCGCATGCGCGATGAAACGCTCCAGACGCTTCTGACCACAGATGCGGCGCGCGGGATGTTTGAAAAGGTCTATCCGTTTAGTCCGGCGCTGCTCCAGACGCTGGTTGCGGTGTCATCGGCGCTTCAGCGGACCCGCACGGCGATTCGGCTGCTGCTTCAGCTTTTGGTGGCGCGACGAAATGACTTGGCACTGGGTGAAGTCGTTCCGGTCGGTGACCTGTGGGATGTGGTGGCAGACGGAGACGAGCCGTTTATGGATGCGATGCGGCTTAGCTTCGAGCGCGCACGCAAGCTGTACACGCAAAAGCTGCGGCCCCTTTTGGAGTCGACGCACGGCGTTCGCTGGGATGATCTGCGCAACCTGCCGACAGATGATCCCAAGCGGACCGCCTTTCGAGCCGAGGACCGTTTGCTAAAAACGCTGCTGTTGGCGGCGCTGGTACCCGAAGTCGAATCGCTGCGGAGCCTGACGGCAAACCGGCTGGCGGCCCTAAACTACGGCAGCATCCAATCAACGATTCCGGGGCGCGAAGGCCGGCTGATTCTGGAACGGATTCGGTCGTGGAGCGCGCAGGTGGGCGAAATCCGCGTGAGCGAGGATCGTGACCCGGTCATCCAGCTCCAGCTCTCGGGGGTTGACACCGACAGCATCTTGGAGCGAGCCAAGATTCAGGACTCGACCGCGCAGCGGCGGCAGCTTATCAAGCGGCTTCTGTTTGCTCGCCTGGGCGTCTTGGAACAGGACTCGCTGTACATCGAACATGAGGTGATCTGGAAAGGCACCTCGCGTCGGGTCGAGGTGGTCTATGCCAACGTCCGCGAGCTAACCGATGAATCGCTTCGCTCACGCGGGGATGAGTGGCGGGTGCTCATCGACTTTCCGTTCGACGAAGAAAACCATGGACCAGCCGACGATCGCGCCAAGGTGCAGTCGTTTCTGGAGCGCGGGGAAAGTGCGCATACGTTTGTCTGGCTGCCACGGTTTTTCAACCGCCAGACCAAGCAGAACCTGGGAACGCTGGTCATTTTGGATTACCTGCTGACCGGAGAGCGCTTTGTCGATCACGCCTCGCACCTATCCGCGGTCGACCGAGCAGCGGCGCGGGCGATCTTGGAAAGCCAGAAAAGCCAGCTAGAAGGAACCATCGGACAGGCGCTGCTAGAAGCCTACGGAATCGCGGGCAACACCGACCGCCCAAACTTCGTGGAAAGTTCGCACTCGATCGACCAGACCTTTGTGTCGCTGGAACCGGCGCTTTCCCTGACACCACCAGTGGCAGCCGATCTAAGGGCTGCGCTGGAAAAAATCATCGGCCAGCTTCTGTCGTGGCAGTTCCCTGCGCACCCCGACTTCGAGGAAGAGATCAAGTCTTCGCAGATCAAAAAGGTCTGCGCCGAAGTCCTGCGGGCCACCCAAGTCCGCGAGGGCCGCATCATTGTGCCCAAAGAGCTGAGACCGCTTTTGCGGCAGATCGCAAACCCAATCAAGCTGGGCGAAATGACCGATGGGGATGCGTTCCTGCTCGGTCAACACTGGCGACAGCATTTTGACAGGCTGTACCACCAAGAAGAAACGATCAAAAAGGGGACGGTTTCAGGCAGGCGCCCACTGACCGTGCGCATGCTGCGCAGCTACATCGACTTGCCGCGCAAGATGGGCCTTTTGCCCGAGCTGCAAAACCTGATCATCGTCGTCTTTGCGGCCCAGACCAACCGCGCTTTTTTTCAGCATGGCGGACCCGTCGAAGGCAAGCTCGGCGAGCTGCATGACGAACTAGAGCTGCGCGAACAAGATCTGCCGGATGAAGCCGATTGGGTGCAGGCCCGGCATCGTGCCGAATCTGTGTTTGGACTGACCGGCGTGTCGGAGCTGCGCAACGCCGTCAACGTGGCAGAGCTGGCGCAGAAGCTGCGCGACAAAGTGCAGGCCGCGCGGGAAGATGCCAACCTGCTTTTGCCGCGGCTTGCCGAGTATTACCAGGCGCTGGGAATTGTCGAACCGGCTGCCTGCCGACTGCAAACCGCCCGCACGGCGCTGACGCTTTTGGAATCCATGACCAGCGGCGATGCCAAGGATGTGATCCGGGCGCTTGGCAAAGCTTCGCTTTTGCCAACGCCGCAAGCCATCGGTGCGAGTGTCTCGCAAGCCAAAGTGGTCGGTGCAGCCCTGGGCGAGTCGCGCCTGCAAGTGATCTGCGGAACGCTGCACCTTTCCGATTCGCGACGCGAGGCGGCTTGCGCGATGCTGGGGACGCTCAAAGACGCCCTTGTGCGCGATGAGCTGGCGCTGCCGCTTGCCCCTGTGCTTTCGGCAAGTGAGCGCACAGCGGTGTCGCTGCTTGCCCCGAAAGCCACCGAAAGACCGTCTCTCTCGCCTGCCAAAGCAGCCGCCCAGGGTTCACGGTCCAACGTGGTGGCCGAAGGCAGTCGCAGTGGTCTTTCTGGGGAAGCCATCGGGGCGGTGCTACAAGAAATCGCAAAGGCCAGCCAGGGCAAAGGCCGCAGGTTGTCTGTCTCCTGGTCTGTGGAAGAGGACAAGGAATGAGCAGCGGCACGCTTAGCGAGTCCCTGCTTCGCGCCAAGGTCGAAGAGGTCCGCCGCAAGGTGCCTCAGGCCATGGCCATTGGCATCAAGGTGGATGCACCGTGGCGAGGCTGCGAGCAGCTAACGCTCGGCGATGCAGCGATGCGGGTGGTTTACTGTCCATCGGTCCTGGCCTTCCGAGAACAGCTCGCACAGGCGGAAACGGAAAAGCTTGTCCTTTTGACCAACCAAAAGGAACAGGAACTCGGCAGCGATGTGCTGTATCGGTTGGCACTTTCGCGGCTGCATGAAGTCCGACCCTGGCAGGTGATTTTGGAACGCTTCCAGGCACGGCGCTGGGATTCGCGACTCACCAAAGAGCCGTGGATGGAAGCGCCCCTTTTGCGAATTGTGGCGGAAAAGCAGTCGCTAACGCCTGCTCCG
>DAORGN010000332.1:0-3037 GCA_035340095.1 Pseudomonadota bacterium
ATCGGCTTGTGCACGGGCGGCTTCGGCGCTTCCTGCGGAACAGGTGGCGGCGGCGGCGGCATCGCCAAGTCAGGGGGCGGCAACGCCGGCTCGGGCAGCGCTTCGACCGTCACATTGTGTTTGGTGTTTGGCCCGTTGGAGGTTTGCTTTTGCCCGGTCTTCTTTGGCCACAAAAGGAATCCGCCACCCATCACTGCAACACACGCAAACAGACCCAGCAGAAGCGGCAGCGCGTAGCGCTTGCGGTGCGGCGAAGTCGTCACGGTATAGCTGGGCGTCAGGCTGGCAGAACTTATGGGGGACATATCCGCTTTGGCCAGTCCGCCTTCGCGTCCTGCCTGCGGCACCACCGAAGTCTTCGCTTCCTCTTCGACCTGCGGTGTCACCGCGGTCTTGCCATTGTCGAGCTGGCCTTCTTCCAGCGCGCGCGCAAACGTCACGGTGTGTCCAGCGGCGCCGACCATTTCGTCTTTGAATGCCGAGGAATCGACCGCTCGCATCTGCGCCAGCTCGTCGGTTTCCGTCTGACGCTCGGTCGCAAACAGCTCGTCCATCACTTTCGCCAGCCGGTCCGCCGAAATCGTCGGATTCAGCTGCGACAGCTTGTGCTGGAGCGCGTCACGAAACTCTTCCGCCATCTGGTAACGGTCTTCCTGCCGCACCGCCAGCGCTTTGGCCAAAATGGCGTCCATCGACGCATCCAGCCGGGCATCGCGCGCCGACGGTTGCAGATAGTTTCCCTGACAGACGGTGCGTGCCATCTGCCGGTAGTCCGTTCCTTCGGGAAACTGATACAGCCGCTCTCCGGTCAGCAGCTCGTACAGCACCACGCCCGCGGCGTAAATGTCAGTCCGCCTATCGATGACACCGCCGCGAATGAGCTGTTCGGGCGCCATGTATCCGAACTTGCCAAAGCCGATGTTGGGATTGGAATCCGCGGTGCGCAGCGCCGACCGAGCGATGCCAAAGTCGATGATTTTGACCTCGCCTTCATAAGACACCATGACGTTGGGCGGCGAGATGTCACAGTGCACCAGCGCGAGCGCCTGTCCTTTGGCCACTTGTCGACGGTGCGCATAGGCCAGACCGGCGGCCAAATCGCGGGCCAAAAACAGACACAGATCGACCGGAAGTCGGGTTCCGGTTTCACGGCAGCGACGCAGAATCCGGCGCAGATCGCGACCATCAATAAACTCGATCGCTAGGAAGTATTCCCCGTCGACGCGACCGACCTCGAACACCTGCGCAATGTTGACGTGGTTTAGTTTGATGGCGACCTGCGCTTCATCAATAAAGCGCGTGATGAAGTCATCGTTTTCGGCAAGCTGCGGCAGGATTTTTTTGATGATGACGAACTTTTCGAAGCCCTGAATTTCCCCGACTTTGGCCAGGAAAATTTCGCCCATGCCTCCGCGTGAAAGTCGCTTGAGCAGCAGATAACGGCCAAATGCGACGGGAAACTCGCCTCGATAGGAGGCGCCTGCGCCCTGACCTGTTTCTGCGTGCGACATCGGCGGCATCTTGTTTGCGGCTTCTCTTTCTGCGGTGCGAAGGCGATTTCGTCAGCTTACTTCGTGGTGCAGGCGTCCTTGTCTTTGGACTTCTGCGCGATTTCTTTTATCCGCTCTTGGACTTCGCTGCGGAAGCGGCTTTTGGGGTAGCGGGCCAAGAACTGATCAAAGTAAGCCTTCGCTTCCTTGCAGTATTTGAGCTGAAGGAAGGACTGGCCGTTTTTGAAAATCGCGACCTCGACCTCGTCGCTCTTGGGGAAATTGTCGAGGATCTTGGTGTAGGCGTAGATCGCGTAGCGATATTTGCCTTCGGCGTAGTGGGAATCGCCGATCATCGACTGTGCCCGCGCCGCCCGTGCGTCCGTCGGATAGCGCGCCACGAATGCATCAAGCATATAGCGCGCCTCGGGATATTTTCCGGCGGTGTAATGTTGGTGCGCTTCGTTATAAAGCGCGTCGGGGCTTTCCGGAACCGGCGGACTCTTCGCCAGCGTGCTGCTGAGCTGTCCCAGCTTGTTGTCCGACTGGCTGCGATAGTCGACGAAGGTGCGCTGAAGCTGCTCAAGCTGCTTCTGAATGTCCTCAAACTTGCCTTGCACCTGCATAATATCCATCTGCACGCGCTCGGCTTTTTGTGACGCATCGGCCAAGCTCACCGTCAGTCGCTTGGCTTCGTCCAGCAGTCGACGCATGTCGTCGGCCTGCTTCTGCATTTCGTTGCGTAGCTCAACCCCACCCAGCTCATTTTTGAGCGAGCGCTGCTGCAGCTCGAGGATCTGATCCTGCATCTTGCGACCTTCATCGGTCGTGACGCAGGCCGTGAGTCCCAGCGACAGCAGCACCACAAGCTTTCTCATCGGAAATTTACCTCCACGCGGCGGTCTTTTTCCCAACCCGACTCTTCGCTGCCCGAAGCATCAAGCTCGCCTCGTGGCACCGTGCTCATGTTGTTTTCCGGAATGCCCAGCGCCCCGAGCCGACGCTTCACCGCCTGGGCTCGTTTTTCCGACAGGCTCAGGTTGTATTCGATGGTGCCGCGCGGATCGGTGTGGCCGATGATGCTGACCGGCTTGCCGACTTTTTTGATGCAGTCGGCGTCCGAGTCGACCACCGGAGTGTTGGCGGGCGATAGTTCGTACTGGTCGCTGCCGAAATAGATCGTCTGCGGCTGACACGCTTCGCCACCGCGGCGACCAACGGCGGGCGTACAGCGACCGGCGACGCAGTCTTCGGTTTCGGCACACTCATCGCTGGTTTTGCATGGCTTGCGGGTGTCTTGTTCGCACTTGCCGGCGTTGCAGCGTCCGCCTGCTGGGCAGCCACTGTCGTTTTTGCAGGCGACGCAGCGGTTTTGCTCGCAGAGGCCCGATGGACAGTCGCTGTGCTTGCCGCACCAGCCGGGCACCGATTCGCAGCGACCGTTGTTGCAGGCTTTGCCGGGGCCGCAGTCATTTCCCGTGGGTCGACAGGCCTGGCACTTGCCGTTTACACACCACTCTTTGCCTTCAGCGTGGCCGGGGCAGTCG
>DAORGN010000333.1:0-3007 GCA_035340095.1 Pseudomonadota bacterium
CAAAAGCCCTGCCGTCCGTCCGCCACGCACGAAAGCCACCGCAGTCACCGACGCATCCACGCCGGTTTCGACGATCTGGCGATCCAGGTCGGCGGGCACATCCGATACGTCAACACCGCGCACAAGCCCCGGCAGCGCTGGCAAAAAAAGTGACAACGAGTCGTGGATCGGCTGCGGTTCGTCGAGCGTTTCCGCAAGCAGCTTGGGCCACAGCCGATGCAGGTGCGGACGCAGCGCTGCCGCCGTCGGAAACGCTCGCGAAAATGTCCGCAGCGGCACCACATCACAACCATCAATCGCGTACAGCGGGCAGTCGAGTGTCTGCGCCAATTTGCGGTTGTGCCGCGGCACCACAAACGTCGGATGGTCGTCGGTGACCACCAGCGCCGCCTGATCCGCCAGCGCCGCCAGCATCGCAAACCGCTCACCGCGCTTTGGCAGATAGAAAACGTGGGCAATCCCTCGCGTCGCAAGTCGCAGCGCAAAATCGCGTACTCCGTCGAGGATAAAGCGGTGATGGCGCGCACTCGCATGCGGATAGTCGGGGCGCAGTCCTTCATACACGACGACGGGCAGCCGCAGGTGATTGGCCCAAGCAATCGCGTAGTCGAGCGCCGGATTCTGCTCGGCGCGTCGCGCAATCTGACAAAAATAGAGAACGTAGCGTCCCGACGTTCGAGGCGACCCCTGCCGTAGACAAACAATTCGATTGGGATCGATGGCAGACGAAAACGAGGAAGGCATATCGTCTAGGATGCCGCCTGGGACGCCGCCAAAGCGCCAAGCGCTGCGGGCTGTCCGACGATAGCAAACGCAGCTATGAAGTCGGTGCCGGCTTGCGCAGCGGTTTTTTGCGGGGTCCAGCGACTGGCTTGACTGGCTGCGCCGGTCGCTCTGGCATGATCAGCATCTCGTCGATGGCGTGGAACATGCCGTTGTTGCCAAAGTGGTCGCCAGACACGATGTGCGCGCGGTTTATGCGAATGCCGCTCGTGTAATCGACGTTGACCACCGAGCCGCTCATCGTCTTGACGTTGCGCAGGTGATTGAGCACATCTTTCGAGACGAGCCCGCGGATCACATGGTAGGCGAGCAGCGTGCGATGACGGGTCGGGTCTTGCTTCAAACGGTCCCGCATCTCAGCCGGAAGTTTGGCAAACGCTTCGTCCGTCGGCACAAACACCGTAAACGGCCCGCGTCCGTGCAGCGTTTTGTCGAAGCCCGATGACTCAGCAAGCTGGACAAACTGTGCATAATGACCGTCGCTGCGCAGCACATTCAAAAGATCAGCCGATGCTGCGTGCATCTTGGTCAGTCGATCATTTCCCGGTCCGCCGTCGAACATCTTGTCGATGTAGTTTTCCGGTTTGTCGGCTGACTTTTCTGGCCCCTTGTCCGCCGCTTTGTCCGCCGCTTTTTCGCTGGCTGTATCGGCGCCCTTGCTTGCATTTCCGTCAGCGACCCGGACTTCGCCACCGCTTCTCGGTCCGCCGCGCTCAGCCGCTCGAGCCCGATCGACGACGGCCACCGTCTCGACTGCCGACGAATCATTGGCCCTGACTTGCCACGGCATGACAAGCCCAAGCAGCGACACGCCGCCGAGCAGCCACATCTTCCCAACGCGCTTCATCTACTTCCCCCAGAGCTTATGAAGGCAACGCACCTCGCGTCACTTGCAGACGCGATTTTACTTCTTCGACCAGTTTGCGCGGCGAAATTGGCTTCGACAAATAGCCGTCACAGCCTGCCGCTAGCGCGCGCTCCTCGTCGCCATGCATCGCATGCGCGGTAAGCGCCAAAATGATGATGTTCCGCGTACTCTCGTCGGCTTTTAGCTGCCGCGTACACTCCCAGCCGTCGATGACAGGAATCGACAAGTCCATCAGGATCAGGTCGGGCCGATGCGTGCGCGCTTCCCGCAGCGCATCTTCTCCGTTGCCGGCCTGGCGCACTTGAAAGCCCGAATGACGCAACACCGTCTCGAAAATCTTCTGGTTGTGAATGTCATCATCGACCAGAAGGACGGTATGAGTTTTCATCGCGGCTGACATCGTGGCTCTTACTCTCTCACGCCTTGGGCGCGCTGTGGAGCGTCTATGCTGGGATTGCTATCCATATCGACGGAGCGTCGCGACAGCCTTCGACCCCCACCAAGCTGACGCGGCATGCGCAGCGAGAAGGTCGACCCCTCCCCGAACGTACTTTTGACTTCAAGCACACAGCCGAGCATTTCGGCCAGGCGACGCGCAATCGCCAGTCCGAGCCCGGTGCCGCCAAATCGTCGCGTCGAGCTGCCGTCGACTTGGCGGAATTCCTCGAAAATGATCTCGAGGTGTTCGGGACGGATGCCGATGCCGGTGTCGATGACCGATACCGTCACATATTCCGCCTCCGCGTCGTCGGCACCGACCACCACGTTGACCGAACCCTGCGACGTGAACTTGATCGCATTGGCCACCAAGTTGGTCAGGATCTGCTGAAGCTTGGCCGGATCGGTCTGCACCCGCAGATCCCGCGGACACGAAAGCTGGACACGATAGGGGCGATCGCGCCCCATCGCTTCGGCTTCTTTGATGACCGCTGCAACCAGTGCCGACAGCTCCACCGATTCGGCGTGGACATCCATCTTGCCGGCTTCGATCCGCGACAGGTCGAGGATTTGGTTGATAAGCCGAAGCAGGTTGGCCGAAGACGCCAGCACACCGTCGGTGGCATCATGCGCTTCACCTGTAATTAGGCCATAGACGCCGTCGCGAATCAGCTCGGTGTAGCCCATGATGGCGTTGAGCGGCGTGCGCAGCTCGTGGGAAACGTTGGCCAGAAACTCGGACTTGAGCCGGTTTACTTCGCGAAGCTGGTTGCGCTGAATCCGCAGCTGATACGACTGCTGCTCCAGCTGATCGCGCTGCTCGGCAAGCTGGTTGCGCTGCTGGACAAGCTGATCGCGCTGCTGCTGCATCTGGTCGCGCTGCGCCGCCAGCGCTTCGTTGTTGAGCACCAGCTCGTG
>DAORGN010000334.1:0-2975 GCA_035340095.1 Pseudomonadota bacterium
TGGCCTTGCGGTTTGGCCACCACCACCACGTCGGCGTCTTCATACAAAACCACAAGCGGCAGATCCGGTTCGGCCACTGGCGGCGTCGATACATCATCCTGTGCGTCTTCGGGCAGCGCCACCGTCTGACCGGCCAGCAGCGACACGCCCTTTTTGCCGACCCGGCCATCGACTTGCACCAGACCGTCGGCGATGAGCCTCATTGCCGCGCCGCGACTGACCCCCGCATGGGTTGCGACGAACCGATCCAGTCGCTGATTTGCAGCTTGTGCATCTACCAAAAACTTCCGCAAGGCCACGGCGTGCTCCCTCGGTTAGAAACGGAACTCAGGGCCACCGCCCAGGTAAAATCCGACGAGCCGCCAGCCCGCATCGAGGTGCCAATACACATGGTCCTGGAGCTTGAAGCGGAAGCCGAACATCGTGTTTAGCACCGGCACAATCCGGGGATTGAACGGATACGACTGCGTCGATCGCGTGCACGGCTTGTTCGGCGTATCCAGCGACGAATCATCACCGGGGCAAGCCACCGAGTTCAGACGATCGATGGTGCCCGAATCGACGGTTTCAATTGCCCCGACGTTTTTCGGAAAGCACTTGGTCGAATCGCCGGCATTGTCGGCGGTGCAGCCCGAGTTGTTGGTGATCTGATAGATGTTGCCAAAGACGTAACCGATGCCGAGACCGGCACCGAGTCGGAACTCGAGCCAGGGCGTCAGGTTCCAGTGGCCGATGAGCGACGCATCGAACGACAGCGACGACAGTTTGTCAAAGCGGGTAAAGTGGGTGTCCGTCGCGGGGGCGTTGCCTCGGCCCAGGAAGTTACCCGACGCTGCTTCGAGCCACGAGTAATCGACCGACAACACGACATCGAAGCCGGATCGCCTGTAGAGGTATTCAAGCCCGACGGACCAGCCGTCATTGAGCTGGGTGTGGGCATCGAGAAACGCATTGAGCGACCAGCCCGGCACCGTCACCCAGCGCGCCCGCAGTGCCAGGGCGTGTGGTGTCACCTGGGACGGAACGGCGACTGGGGCTGCAAACATCGGTGCATTGTTTTGGACCGGCGCGCCCGTCGCGGCTGGTGCCGTTGTGGTTGGCTCACTCTGAGCAAAGCTGGGCAGCGCAATCCCGAGGGACAGCGAAAGGACAAGGTAGGCAAGCAAGCGTCGCATCGAGGTTCCTCCCGAAACTGGTTGCGTCTTGGCGGGGTGAATGGTCGCGAGGCTAGCACTTTTTCCGCTGTCGCCCACTGCGAAGTTTGTCCCCGGTGGGCAAGTCGGTGCAGGCGCACAGGAATCGACGGACAGCGCTTGCAGTGGCGGCGATTTGTTGCTCTCTTTTGCGCATGCAAGCTCTCCATGTGGCGCCGCAGCTGCCTTTGTGCGAAGCGGACGGTGTATCGGTGCGCTACGATCAAAAACTCGCCAATGAGCGGGTTTCTCTGACGGTGCAGCCAGGGGAAGTGGTGGCGCTGCTCGGGGAAAATGGAGCGGGCAAGTCGACGCTTTTGCACGCGCTGTATGGACTTTGGCCGATCTGCGACGGGGTGATTCGCTATCGCGGTCAAGCGGTGGTGCCGTCGCCAGAGCGGGCGATCGCGGCGGGACTTGGACTGATTCATCAGCATTTTTTGCTGGTCCCGACGCTGACCGTGGCGGAAAACGTGGTGCTGGGCTGTGAACCCCGGCGATTTGGTCTGCTCGTCGACGAAAAGAAAGCGATCGAAGATGTGGCGGCGCTGGGTCGCGCGCACGGTCTGGCTGTCGAACCGAGGCGGCTGGTTTCGGAACTTTCCGTCGGGGAAGCCCAGCGGGTCGAGATCCTAAAAGCCCTGTATCGGGGCGCGCGGCTTTTGCTTTTGGATGAACCGACGGCGGTGCTGACCCCGGCGGAAGCGACCGCGCTTTTGTCGACGCTGCGTGGTCTTATGGACAAGCCGCAAGACCGGGATCGCGCGCTGTTGATAGTCACGCACAAGCTCGATGAAGTGCTGCAAGTGGCGGATCGGGCGGTGGTGATGCGCGGTGGTCGCGTCGTCGAACAGTTTGTGCGCAGCGAGTTTTCGGCGTCGGGCATTGCACGGGCGATGGTCGGTCGACAGGTTTCTGCCGTCGTTCGTTCGCCGCGCCAGGCCGACAGCGCCGATGGTGTGTCATCGGCAAATGCGCTCGAAGTCGACCATTTGGTCGTCGAGCGCGATGGCAGTGAATGGGTGCGTGGCGTCTCTTTGTCGCTCAAACCGGGTCGCATTTTGGGCATCGCTGGCGTCGCTGGAAATGGTCAGAGCGAGCTGGTTTCGGCGATCGCGGGTCTTTTGCCGATAAAGTCCGGTCGTGTGCGGCTGTGTGGCACCGATGTGACCGACGGGGATGTGAAGCTGCGTTCCCAACTTGGGCTGGCACTGGTGCCCGAAGACCGCCATCGCCATGGCTTGGTGCTCGACATGACGCTGGGTGAAAACCTGATCTTGGGTCATGACGCCGACTTTGCGCGTGGTCCGGGCAAGCTGCTTCTCGACGGGAAAAAAATCCGCACGGTGGCAGAGCAAGTGCTTTCCGATGCCGATGTGCGGCCTGCGGCGCAAGGTGCGCTGGCGCGATCGCTGTCGGGTGGCAATCAGCAAAAACTGGTGATGTCGCGGGCGCTGACGATGGGCGGGCTGCCCAAAGTGCTGATTGCAGCCCAGCCAACACGAGGGGTCGACATCGGCGCCATCGAGTCGCTGCACCGGACGCTGCTGCGTTCGCGTGACGCTGGCTGCGCGGTGCTGCTTTTGTCCGCCGAGCTGTCGGAGCTGCAAGCGCTGGCGGACCACATTTTGGTCATGTATCGCGGCCAGATCGTCGCTGATCTCGACAATGATCCGGCACATCCGGTTCGGCGCGAACAGCTTGGGGAGCTTTTGACCGGCGCCTTTGTCCAAACGCAGAACTAGCGCGGCAGGGCGATTGCTTCGTCGCTGAAGTGGCGGG
>DAORGN010000335.1:0-2919 GCA_035340095.1 Pseudomonadota bacterium
TCTGCGGTGACTGCAAGACCGACGCAGACTGCCCGGCGATGAATCCGGCCTGCGACCCGACCAAGAAGCTGTGCTCGCCTTGCCGCGTCGACAGTGCCACGCTGCCCCACCTGGGCTGTGCCAATCCAAACCCAGCGTGCAAGACCAACACCAACCCGACGCTCAACATGTGCGTCGAGTGCACGCAGTCGTCGCACTGCATGGGCATGAAAACCTGCAACGCAATGAACAACTGCGTCTAGCCCACGGCAGCCCGCGCGATCCCTCCTACTTGCTTCCCAGTGCCTTGGCGTAATCAATCGCCGGCAGCGTCACCGTCTGACCCACTGCCGGCGGCACAAACGGCACAAAGCCCCGATCAACCCACGAAACAAACGTGAGCTGCGCGTCTTCCAGTGGCCTGTCAAAGTGGTACGCAACCTTCTGCGGCGTTCCTTCGCTGCTGGCCTCCAGCACTTCGGCGGTGAGGTTCGACAGCGTGACTTTGTCGCCAGCGGCAAACGGCAGCGTCGCGCTGCGGAACACCCGGCTGAGCGGTTCCTGAAAAAAGCCAGCGCTCGGCCACACCACAAGCGTCCGTTCATCGGTCCGCGTGATGGTGAGAGATCCACGCAACACCGATGACAAGAGCCGCAAGTCATGAATCAGCGTGCGGCCATGCAGATAGCGGTACACCACGGAATAGCTGGCGACCAGCGGATCGGGCGAATTGACGAACACCAGCGTTTTTCCGTGGAGTTTTTCATGCGACGGCAGCGTCATCGCGGCCCGCTCATCAAGCCCGCCAAAGGTCTTGTTGATAAACGCGATGCGGGCAGGCAGGAGCAGCCCAGCCAAGACGATGTGAACAAGCACCAAAACCCCGATGGCCAGCTTGCGCAGTCCCGGTCGTGACAAGGCCGGCTCGGTCAGCCCGTTTCGCAGCCGCAAAAGAAGCTGCGCCAACAGCCCAAACGCACCCAGCCCCGAAAACAAAAGCAGCCGATCCATCGGCCACGCCGAGCAGACCGGCAAAAGCGACAGGATCATGCCGGTGGCAAAAAAACCGCTCAGCCGGTCGCCGCGCAAAAGCCGAACGCCGAAAAGCCCCGCCAGCGCGAGCAGAAGCCAAGCCGCAAGACCCGCCTGCACCTGGACTTCCGGCGACAGCTGCATCCACAAATCCGCCGGCGGCACCGCAAGCTGGGCCAAGAGCAAAAGCGGCAACCGCGACCCCACCGCGATCAGATACTGCACAGGCGAGCGCAGCGGATCGATGTACATGCCGCTGTCAACCGTCCCGTAGCCGAGCGCGCCATAGATCCCCGCCCAGACAAGCCCGATCGCCACATACGGCACAAGCAGCGAAAGCCGAGCCCACAAGGAACCTTCTTCGACCCACACCACGTAGGCGAACAGGTACGCAGCCGCCCCGAGCGCCGCTTCCCCAGACAAGAGCGCCAGCGCAAACAGAATCGGAGACAGCCACTTTCCGGCTGAAAACGTCCCGCGCCGCATCGCGACAAAGCTCGACAGCGAAAGCACGCCCAAACAGGTGGCCCACAGCGCGTTGCGATTCGACAGCCACACCACCGGCAGCGAGTGCGCGTCATCTATCGCAAACATCACCGCCGCAAGACCCGCCGCGATGGTCACGCCGAAAAGCTGGCGATACAGCCGACACGTCGCAAGCGCCAGCCCGGCGTACAAAAGCAGACTTTCCAGGTGCAGAAGCCACGGCTTGTCCGCCCAGTTGCGAAAATCGATCGCCATGTGCAGCGAGCTCAGCGGGCGAAAAAACGCGATCCGGATGGTCGGCGCCGTCCACCACGGCATAAGCCCCAGCTCCATTTGGTAGCGCAGATAGCTGCGATCAGGCCCAAGGAAGCGAAACAAGTCCCAGTCGCCGCGCGGCCCCCCTGGCTGATGCGGAAAGTCCGGCTGAAACATCATCTGCATCGGGATGTCGTCGAGCATCAGACCCGCCGAAAGCGCCGGCAGACACAGCACCAGCGCAAGACCGAACACAAAGACCGGCAGCCACTTCGACAGCAGCACAAGACGCAGAAGCTCGCGGAGACGTTTCATCGACTGGAAACCTCGGTGTAAGACCCAGACAGCACGCGACAGGTGGACGCCATCATATCGATCGAGCGTCGCGAAGTGGGGCCCCCTGTGGTGACGAAATTTGTGCCATAATGGGAAGCTATTGGCAGGACTTGGGAGGGGGTTCCTATGCTGCTTGGTAGACGGAGTCCGGTTGTATTTGGCGTATGTTCGATCCTGCTTTCCATCCAGCCCGCTTGTCAGCTTCGCAGCGCCAGTCAGTCCGATGAATCCGCGCTTCCCCGCGACAGCCGCGATCCGCCGCCCGCGTCGCTCCAGACATTTCTAAAAGACAAAGAAACCCGCGCAACCCCCGGTCTGTTTGTCACCTACGCCTATCGGCAGAAGACGTATCTGCTCGTGCAAAAAAAGCAGCTGGGCAAGCCGTTTCTGCTCACCGGACTTGTCAGCCAGGGCGCCGGGATGAGCGCAGGCACGCCGCTCGGACAGCCGACAGGCACCGGACTTCTGGAAGAAGTCGTGACGTTTGTGCGGCAGGGCAATCGGCTGTTTTTGATTCAAAAGCCCCATCGCCACCTGACATCGGAAACGATGAAGCAGGCGGTCGAGCAGACGTTTTCCCCCTTTGTGATGGCGTCGCTGCCGATCGTTGCAGAAGACAAGCCGAGCGGTCGATCAAGCGGGAAAGCCAGCGGCGATCTTCTGCTGGCTGTCGATGACCTTTTGCTCGAAGACTTGGCGGCGGCGGGAATGGCGGGACGGGACGCGATCAAACCGTCGCGGCGGCTCAGTTATGTCGAAGCATCCAGCGGTACAGCGGTCAGCACATCGCTGCGCGTGCCCTTGAGCAGCCCAGCACTGCGGGTCTCGATG
>DAORGN010000336.1:0-2914 GCA_035340095.1 Pseudomonadota bacterium
GACCAGCTTGAGCGCAAACTGCCGCTGCGCGATCTGCCGCTGAGCGCCGCCGAACATTCGCTTGTGGCCGGCTGCCGATTTCTCAGCGCCAAACCACTGCTCGTGCTGTTAAACCTCGAAGGCAAGGATCTCGACCAGCCGATCCCGAGCGACGTCGAGAGCTACCTAAAAAGCCACAAGCTCACCGCCCTGCCCATCCGCGGCATCGCCTAACCCGTCTGCAAGCAATCGGTTTGAAACGGCCACCCTGACGACGTCTTTACGACGGAGTGGGAAAAGTGGTTTAATGAAATCTTTCTCAGACTTTGCGTTTTTCGCAGGGGACCCGGGGGGGTAACAGCTTTGAAGCTGGGGATCAAGTTGGCGCTGGTCTCGATGCTGCTTGTTGGCGCTGTGGTAGCGACGACAAGCTGGGTGTTTACGCGATCGCTGCGAACGGCGGGAGAGCGTGAAGTCGACGAAGAGCTTGCGTCCGACGTGCTGCTTGTCACTTACGCGATCCAGCGTGCCCAGATTCCCGAAGAGACACTCGCGGAGCTGCCACGTCCGGGCTTGTCCTGGCTGGTGGTTCGGGACGGAAGATTGAGCCGCGCCCGCCTGACCAGCGATGTTCAGCGCGACCGATTGACAGTGGAAACGCGCTGCATCACCGCAACAGCAACACAAGACCGGGATCTGATCCTATCGGGGCAGCGCTATCGCAGCGTGTATGCAGCGGCGGGCTCAGGCACAAGTGTCTGTCTGTTGCGCTCTGTCGATGCGGTCCTTTCGCGATCCAAGACGGTGCAGACGACCCTGTTTGCAGTCGGTCGCGGTGCGGTTCTGCTTGCGCTGCTCGTCGCTGGACTGTGGGGATTGGCGCTGATGGAGCGGGTGCGACGCATTTTGGCGGCGATGCAGCAAGTCGCAAGCGGGGATTTCGACGTCGAGGTTCCCGAAAAAGGCCACGACGAAATCGCCGCGATTGCCCGCAGTCTGGTCCACATGATTCGCAAGCTGCGCGGTGCCCAGGCCGAGCTACAAAGCAGCGCGGCACACGAACGAGAAGCCGCCCTCGCGGCAAAGCTACGTGGCCAACTGCTGCCCCTTCAGCCGTCGGTCAACGGCTTTGAGTTTGCGGCCCGCATCATCCCGGCGCCAAATGGCGGCGGCGATTTTTACGAAACCTACCAGGGTGAATCGTCGAGCTTCGTCGCGGTCGGCAACATCTCGGGCAGCGGCGTCGGGCCGGGTCTGTCGATGGTGATCGTCGATAGCTTGCTGCTGGCAACACTTCGCGCGTGCCGGGACGCGGTTCCGTCGCCAACGGCCATTTTGCAACAGGTCGGCGCGGCGCTGTTCGAGAGCCTGCGCAAGCGCATGCATGATGACCAGATGGTGTCCGTGCTCCTGCTGCGTCACGACGGCGGCGGGCGCGTCACCTATTCGGGCAGTGTGCCGCTTTTGCTGCTGTACCGCGACAGCACCCGCACGGTGGAAAAGCTGGAGGTTGCGCGCTTCGGGCTCGCGGTATCAAAGCAGTTTGACGATCGGCTGACCGACCGTTCGGTGCAGATGACGGCGGGCGACTTGATCGTTCTTGTGACCGATGGAATCACCGAAGCACACGACGCACAGGGCGAGCGAATTGCACTTGATCGCCTCTCCGACGCCATCGCCAAACATGCGCAGCGACTGACAGCTGCCGAGCTGCGGGATCACTTGCTTGATGTCGTGACCGAGCAGGTTGGCAGCCAAAACCGTGACCTTACCGTCGTCGTGTTGCGCCGCAATCCATCGACGGGACTGAGCCAGCAAGGGAGTCGTCCATGATGTCCGAACATCGGATTCCAATCTTCATCGCCGGTGGAGGCATTCTGTGCCTCCTTTTGCAGCTGGTGCTCAGCCTGGCCGACAGTCCAGCCAGACGAGCCCAGCACGTCGCGCAGAAAGTCGCCATCGAGTCGGTCTATCTCCGATCCGAAAAACGCGCCGAGCGGCTGGCGCAGCGACTAAACCAAGCACTTGCCGAGGGTGATCAAGCCAAGCTGCAAGCGGAGCTGGATCTGGCGTCCCAAGCCGATCCAGACCTGGTCGAAATTGGCGTCGTCGATCACGATCTGTCGGTCGTTGCATCGTCGGAAAAAGGCCGAATCGGCAAGCCACTTGGCGGGCACGCAGAGTCGCTGGTCAAAAAGGCCGTCGCCGCGAACTTTGCCCGTCAAGTTGAATCATTGCCGCAGAATCAGCGTGTGGTTTTGGCGCTGCCAGTGACGGGGCAGCCGGGCTCAAGCGGACTGCTTTATCTGGAACTTACGACGGCGGAAATGGAAGACGGGCTCGGCAAAGTGGTCACGACGGTGCAGCCGCAGCGAGTGCCACAGTGGCTGACGATCGGGCTTGGCATCCTTGGCGTCGGGGTTGCGCTTGGGATGTGGCTGCTAAACGATCGCAAGCGCGAACGGCAGTCGATGGTGGTTCAAGAAGTCGCCGAGCAAATGGCGATGGGACACTTTGAAACCCGACTGAGCCCGGCGGAAGTGCCGTCGTTTGCGGCGATTGCCGAGCGGCTTAACATGATGGCCGACCAAGCGGCGCTTTTGCAGCAGACGCAGCTCGAAGGCACGGCGCACACGTCGCGGATGGCGCAGGAACTGGAAGACGCCCAGATTGTGCAGCAGACGCTGATGCCGGATGTGCGACGGATTTCGCGTGGCGCGCTTCAGCTTTGTGGGGTGTATCGCAGCGCCAGCAAACTTTCGGGAGACTGGTGGCACTACTATCCGCTCGATGAGCACCGGACGATGCTGGTCATGGCCGACGTGGTTGGGCACGGCATTGGATCGGCGGTCGTCGGTGCCATGGCATACGGCTGCGCCCAGCAGCTCCACCAAGAGCAAGGCCCCAAGCTGCGCCCCGAGCTTCTGCTTTCACG
>DAORGN010000337.1:0-2871 GCA_035340095.1 Pseudomonadota bacterium
CCATCCGTCTGTCGAATAGACCAATTTGAGCACTTTGTCGTAGTCGAGATCCTGAACCACAAACGACAGCACGCCATGGACGCCCGTCGAATCGAAGCGCGCCGTGGTGTTTGCGTAGTCGAAAGCCAGCGTCTGCCAGTCGCTCGATTGCCACTGGATGGCGTACCGCTGACCGCTGTTGTCGTCGAAAAACGTGCCGCCGGCGCCGTCTTCGTACCACGCGGTAAACAGGAAAGTGCCACGGAATGTGTCACTTTTGACCGGGACGTGCCATTCCTCGTAGCCATCGCCGTGGGTCGTAAAGTAATTGCCGACGACGGTGACGGGATCGGTGCGACCCGCTTCGCGATAGACGACGCCGATTTTCTTTTTCGAGAGGTCGGCAGAAGCAGCCGGCTTGACGCGCAGCTTGATAAACACCGTCATCGATCGGCAGCCAAAGCGGCTGTTGCAACCCGAGGTGTCGCGCCAAAATTCTTTGTAGTACTGAACTTGCGAGGTGTCGCGACGGCCTCGAAGCTGGACCCAGTCGGCCTGACCGTAGGCAATGACGCCTTGCTCGATGGAATCAATCCGCGGGTCGTCGGCACTTGGCGCGGTGGCCGGATCGCAAGCCGGAAACAGTCCTGTCACCGTCGCGAGCAGCGATCCAAACGCGAACGTGCGGCTCCCGGCTGGCGTCGGAAATGCAAAGGCATGGTGGAGGGACTGCGTGAACGTGCGGCGGGTCGTCTGTGTCATGGCAAGACCTCGAATGCGAGCCCGCGGGACTTGGGCTCGACTGCGCGCGTTCTATAGCAGCATTTCCGCTACAATTCCAAACTGCATGCGCTTACGTCTCGCTGTGGTGGATGAATCGGTGTCGCCTCTCGTCGAGTCACACGAATCACTGACGCGGCAAGCCCTGCTGCCCGACGCTGTGGCCAAAAAGCTGGAGCTTCTGACGGGCGGCTGGGATTTTGTTGGCGAACAAGACGGCATGCGGCTGTTTGTCGCGCAACAAGTTCCGCTGGAGCTTCGCATCGGGCAGCTTTTGCTTCGGCCTCCGTCGCTGGAAGACGCGCAACTGCGGGCGCTGCTGACGACGGGGCTGACCGCTTCGCAGTCGCTGCACCAGATATCCGACGAGCGGGGTCGCAGCTTGGCGGGCTGGCCACTGCGGCTTTTGCAGGGGCGGGTGGTCAATCACGGGGCTTGGAGCGGCGGCGATAGCGAACATCGCTTGGTCGCGAGTTATCGTTTTTTTGAACACAGTGGCGAGGCACTGCTCAAAGTCGGCAACGATTCACTCCTCGAGCGCTGCCGTGACGACTTGCTGGCGCTGCTGCGGAGCGGCTGGCCGCAGTTTTCGCCACCCGTTGGGGTCGCGACGATTGCGGAACTGTGGCAGTAGTCCGCTGCGATGGGCCTTGGCTGAGTCGGGCCGCAAGCTTCCTCTTTCGTCGCCTTGGGGTCTTTCTCTATGATGAGAAAATGTTTTCTAAAAAACATTTCTTGGCTCTCTCATTCCTTCTTCTGGTTCCTGGCTGCTTGCTGCGCGCCAACACCGTGATCGATCGCTTTGCCGGTGAGTTCAAGTGCAGCCGCGACCGCGTCACCGTCGAACGCCCTGACAAAAATCGGCCCGAGTTCTACAAAGCGACGGGCTGCAACCGCCGGGCGAGCTACCAGTGCACTGGCGATTACGGTGAGTTTTGCGAGCGCATCGGCCAGCCCGAGACGATCAATCCAGAAGGCGGCGCGCTGCCTTCGATCCCGTCTCCAGATACGCCCGCGGCACCGACTCCGCCCAAAGACAAGCCGGAAGCCGCTCCTGCAGCGCCGTAAATTGTGAATTGAATTACTGAACCGATTGCACTGGTTCAGATCGGAACGCGGATCAGCAGGCAGACTTCTTCGTCGTTTTGGCTGAGCGCAAGCTCTGCCGCGGCTTCATGGCGCAGACGACTGAGCCCAGCGACGCCAATTCCAGAGATTTCCCCTTGGCTTAAGCTGCGGGCGTAGGCCTCTTGCGCTTCCCCTTGGCTGACTTCCGACACCACTTGCTGTAGCGTTTCGCGCTGTTTTCTCGTCGCTGTGCCCGTTACGCTGACTTCGGTGAAAGTGCCGAGCAGCCGCAGATCGTAGCGTACCCATTCTGCCGACGCTCCTTTGGCCGCGACTTCCAGAAGTTCTGCCGAAGCCATCGCGACGTGCTCGGCGTATTCCGGTCGCAGCGACATCCCGACGCAGAAGTCGCGAACGAAGCGCCGCAGATTGCGAATTTGCAAATAGAGCGGGACAAGTTCGACGTGAACCCAGGGAAGCTGCCTAGACATTGCGACTCCGATGCGCTGCTTTGACTACGCTCCGACATACGACGGCGAGCCGTGCCGTGCCACAACCAGTGTCTGGTCGTCTTCGAGCGAGGCCGAACCGACGAAGCGTGACACTTCGCCGATGAGCATTTCGCAGATTTCTTCGACGTTGCGGTTGCTGCCGCGCTGAACGGTCTGGCGGACTCGTTTGTCGCCGAATTGATCGCCGTTGCCGTTTTGGGCTTCGATGAGACCGTCGGTGTAACAGATCAGGATGTCGCCCGGTTCAAACGGCTGGGTGTTGGCGACGAACTTGGCGCCGTCGCTTGATCCAAGCGGTGAACCGGCAGCGACGAGCGGGATAAACGGCTTGTTGGTTTCTCGATGACGGAACAGAAGCGGGAAGGCGTGGGCACCGCTGGCGAACGTGATCGAGCACTCTTTGATGTCGATGATGGCGGCGAAACAGCTCATCGTGAACTTGCCGCGCATCGTCGAGCCGATCGCTTGGTTGAGCCGCGAAAGCAGAAGCTCGGGGCGCAGCTTGGGGCCTTGCTCTTGGTGGAGCTGCTGG
>DAORGN010000338.1:0-2747 GCA_035340095.1 Pseudomonadota bacterium
GAATCGCGGTGGTTTCGTCGACAAATTGACGGCGCAGCCCGGCTGGCGCTGCTCTCTGTCGGATCAGAAAGTAAGCTGCCTGCGCTATCGTCCGCTTCAGCCGGGAGAGTCGAGCCAAGTGGTGGCTGTGACGGTGCTGTCAAATGAGGCGAGCACTGTCGACATGCCGTTGGTCACGACGACCGCAACGGTGGCCTCGGATGGATCAACGGACCCGAATCCGGGCGACAACACCGTGACCCAAACGACGGAGCTTGGCGTGCTGAGGGTGGCCGGTGGTGGTCTGGGCTGTTCGACGGCCACGGGTGGATCGACGGGTGGCGCGCTCGGACTTTTGGCGACGACACTGCTCGCGCTGGGTCTGCGGCTGCGTCGCCGATTTGCGGCCCGGCGCTAGGTGGAAAAACGGCTCGACGAAACATGTATGTCGCGCTGCCGCAGCTGCGGTGGCGCTGCCCCGAACAGGAGATGGAGGGCTGCTGTGCGACCTCTTTTGCAACGCTCGATTTTGGCTGTGCTCGCGCTCGCTGCGACGCAAGGTGCGGTAAGCGAAGCGCAGGCTCAGACTTCCCAGCCCAACATGGGCTACCAGCTCAATCGGTATGAGCCGACCGCCGCCGGTGAGTGGTCGTTTGCGGTGGAACATCCGTGGTTTTCGTCGACGCGCTACTTTGCCGCGGGGCTTTCGCTAAACTATGCGCACAAGCCGCTTGTCCTCGGGTACAAGGACAGCACCGGCTTTACCGAAACGCAGTCGCTCGTCTCGCACCAGCTTATCGGGCATCTCGATCTGGCCGGTTCGTTTCTGGACCGTGTGCTTGTGACGATGTCGCTGCCGGTGGTGATGCTCAGCCAAGGCACCCTGACCGACAAAAATCCGAATGAAGGGAGCTTTTCCGTCGGTGATCCGCGGATCGGTGCGCTGGCTCGCATCTACGGCCAGCCGAATCAGAACACCTGGTCGGTGAGCGCGGGGCTTGATCTGTGGGTTCCGCTGCGCGGCATTTCCGACACACTGCCGTCGATCGTGAGCGATCAATCGGTGCGCGTGCTGCCCAAAGCGGTGTTCGCGGGCGTGTGGAAGAAGCTCCTGTGGTCGGGCAGCCTCGGTTTTCTGATTCGGCCCGAGGCGCAGACGCTGCTGCCGCAGGAGTGGACCGGGATCGAGGCTGGTCGCGCTGCGTCGGAACTACAGATTGGACTGCGCGCCGCGTACTACGACCAAGAGCGACGGTTCGCCATCGGCCCGGAGCTGCTTTTGGCGTCGGCACTCGCGGGCAAAGATAGCTTTTCGCGTTATGGCACCAGCCTCGAAGCGCTGCTCGGTGGACATTACAACATCTTAAATACCGTGCAGGTCGGTGCAGCGCTGGGCCTTGGTTTTGTTCGTCAACCGGGGACGCCCGACGTGCGCGGACTTTTGCGGGTTGCCTACGCCCCGCAGACGAAAAAAGAACCTGACGGAGACGGCGACGGAATCATCGACAAGTATGATGCTTGTCCGACGGAAAAAGGCGTCGCAAGCCGCGATCCGAAAAAGCACGGCTGCCCGGTCGAACCCGATCGAGACAGCGACGGAGTGCCTGACAAGTCCGACCTCTGTCCTGATACGCCAAAGGGTCTGGCGCCAGATCCCGATCGGCTGGGTTGTCCGCTGCCCGAAAAGCCGCAGCCCGAGCCCGACCGTGACGGCGATGGTGTGCCCGATCGCAACGATCAATGTCCGTCGGAACCGCAGGGCGCAACGCCAGATCCGGGTCGACTGGGCTGCCCGGCCATGGACAGCGACAAAGACGGCGTGCTCGATCCGGTGGATCAGTGTCTGTTCGAGCCGGCGGGTCCAAGCCCCGATCCAGCGCGTCCAGGCTGCCCGATGGCCGACAAAGATCGCGATCAGATCCCGGATGCCGAAGATGCATGCCCGGACAAAGCCGGCGCGCCGCATCCTGACAAAAAGCGTCACGGCTGCCCAAGCGTCGTCGAGATCCGCGGCTGCCAACTGGTGATTTTGAAGCCGATCCAGTTTAAGCCAAACAGCGAAGTCATCGACGAAAAGCAGAGCGGTAAGGTCCTTCTCGCCGTCGCTGATGCACTCAAAGCGTCGCCGTCCATCAAGCGGCTGCGCATCGAGGGCCACACCGACACGCAGTGCCCGGCCAAGTTCCGCAAAAACTGCAAGAGCTACAACCAGGATCTGTCGGAACGTCGCGTCGTCAGCGTCCGCAAGTGGCTTATCAAAAACGGCATCGAGGAAGGTCGTCTAGAGGGCAAAGCCTACGGTCAGGACAAGCCGATCGCCCCGAACAACCCGACTGGCTGGGGCAAAAACCGCCGTGTCGAGTTCCATCTGCCCGACTGCACCAGCGGCAACTAGACCCGCCTTCTGTCGGTAGCCCACCGCGCTGCCGACGTGTCTTTTGCGCTTCTTTCTTCCCGCCATCGCCCGCTTTGCCGATACTGACCGCCATGCAGCGGGCCTTTCTTGTCGTCGTTGTCGCCGCGCTTGGCTACTTCGTCGACATCCTCGACTTGTTTCTGTTTAACGTCGTGCGGCAGCCGAGTCTGCGCGACCTGGGCGTGTCCCCGGCGGATTCGCTGTTTTGGGGCATGCGGCTGCTCAATGCCCAGATGGTCGGCGTGCTCGTCGGTGCGTTCGTTTTTGGCACACTTGGCGACCGGCTCGGCAGGCTGCGCGCGCTGTACGGTTCGATTCTGATCTATTCCGTCGGTACGCTGCTCAACGGGTT
>DAORGN010000339.1:0-2731 GCA_035340095.1 Pseudomonadota bacterium
ACGTGCCCGAGATCAACTGGGCGATGATGGTCGGCTGTCTGGCGCTGGTGCTGGCGTTCCGCAAGGAAGGATCGTCGGGACTTGCGGCGGCCTACGGGATCGCAGTGACTGGCACGATGTCGATTACCTCGATTTTGTTCGCGGTGGTTGCGCGTGAACGCTGGGGCTGGAGCGTGGTCAAAATCGGATCGCTCGTCGGCTGTTTTTTGCTGATCGATCTGTCGTTTTTTGGCGCCAACTTGGCGAAAGTCGCCGACGGAGGCTGGATTCCGCTGGCGGTCGCAATCGGCATCTTCATCGTCATGACGACGTGGAAAGCGGGCCGGGCGGCGCTCGAACAGTTTGTGCAGAGCGCGAGCCTGCCGATGGATCTGTTCCTGGGTGACTTGCAAGAGCGCAACCTGCCGCGGGTGAAGGGGACCGCCGTGTTTATGACGGGCAACCCCGAAGGCGCGCCGGTGGTGCTGCTGCATCACATCAAGCACAACAAGTCGCTCCATGAACAGGTCGTGCTGTTGTCGGTGCTGACCGACCGGGTGCCCGAAGTGCCGCCGTCGAAGCGCGTCAGCGTCAAGGAGCTAGGGCAGGGGTTTTTCCAGGTGATTGCCCACTACGGCTTCATGCAGAGCCCGAACGTGCCGGATGTGATTCGTCGCTGCAAAGATGCAGGGCTCAAGACCGCCGAGGGAGACATCAGCTATTTTCTCGGGCGGGAGACGCTTTTGACGACCGGCAAGAGTGGTCTCGCTCGCTGGCGCAAGATGCTGTTTGGCTTTCTGTCACGCAATGCCCGCCCCGCGACGTCGTTCTTTGGGATTCCGCCAAACCGAGTCGTTGAAATGGGCGCGCAAATCGAGCTGTGACACCCTGCCCAAGCGACACTGCGTAGCATTCGTGCGGCTGGGGTTCGGTCGCTTGCGCGCTTCCAGCGGTCTTATGGACGAGGGATGCCGAGTGCGAGCGGAGCGCTGCTGTGCTTTTGCCCAACCAGGCCCCGCAGCATCAGCGAAAGCAGGGTGATGACGTAGGGCACGCACTGGAGCAGCCAGTTGGGAATCAGCAGTCCGCGCGCTTGCAGGAAGATTCCCGTGGCTTCTGCCGTCGCGAACAGCAGCGCCGCTGCCGCACCCCACAGCGGGCGCCAGCCGCCAAAAATCATCGCAGCCAGCGCAAGAAAGCCACGCCCACCCGACATCAGCGCGACAAACTGCCGCTGCTCGAAGACCAGATAGACGCCTCCCACTGCGGTCAAAAGTCCCGACAGCAGCACCGCCCAAAGCCGCACGCGCAGCACCGACACCGACAGCGCTTGCGCCGCGGCTGGTTTGTCACCCACCGCGCGCAGCCGCAGCCCAAACACCGAGTGATGGATCATTCCGTGCAAAAGCAGCGTCGCCAAGAGCGTCGTCGCGAGCAGCCACAAAGGACCGTGTCCCACCAGCGCATCGAGCCGCGGCGAGTTTGAAGTCGAACCAAACACCACTTTCAGCAGGTAGCGCGAAAGTCCGTCGGCCAGCATGAAAATGGCGACGCCACAGACAATTTGGTCGCCGCGAAACACCACCACCAGCAGTCCATACAGCAGTGCCGTCGCTACACCCGCCAAAAGCCCGCAGACAAGTGCGACCAGCGCGCCATGCGGAGCTCCAAGCGCGGTGCCCAGCGCCGACAGAAGCAGGATGCCCTCTAGCGCAATGTTGATGACACCGGCTTTTTCGCAGACCGTGCCACCGAGCGTTGCCATCACATACGGCACCGAGATGCGAAGAATCGACCACAGCAGGCCAAGCAGCGCGATCGTCAGCATGCTTAAGTCGTCTCCCAAGCTGCGGCTGACGCTGCCTGCGTTTCGCTCAGCAGATGCGGTGTGATCTTCGTTTCTGGCGCGGTGTCCGGCTGCTCTCCTGGCGGTGTCTGCGATGGGGCAGCGGGCTCATTGGGCCGAGAAGCGGCAGAAAACCGGGGCAGCAATCGACTGACTTCGGCGGTTGCGGTGGCTACTGCAAGGATTACGACCGCGCTGAGCACGTCGATAAGTTCCCGCGGAACCATTGCGTTTACCGCCAGTCCGCCTTGGGCCAGCGTTCCAAAGAACAGCGCCGACAAAAGCAGCCACAGCGGTCGGTTGTGGGCCAACACCGCGACGGCAATTCCGAGATAGCCAATTCCCGACGAAAAACCATCCTCGTAGTAGTACTTGTACCCGAGAACAAAGTTCGCACCGCCAAGCCCCGCGAGTCCGCCCGAAAGCAGAAGTGCCAAGGTGCGGACTTTGCCGATGGAAAGACCCGCCGCTTCTGCCGCATCTGGATTCTGTCCAACGACTCGCAGCGCAAAGCCAAAGCGCGTCGAGCGGAGCATCACTTCGACGGCCAGCGCCAGACCGATGACCACGAACAGCGTCGCATTGACCGCCGAGCCGTGGAGCTGCGGAAACAGCGTCGACAGCCTCGGCAGCCGGGCCGGTTCGATGATCGGTGCCGTGTGGACCGATTCCTTCAGAAACAGCACGCTGCCCAGGCCCACCATCACGGCGCGAACGATGAAGTTGCCCAAGATGGTGACGATGACCTCGTGCGCGCGACACAGCCACTTGCAAATCCCGACCAGGGCCCCGAGCAGCGCCCCAGCCGAAAACGCGCACAAAAGACACAGCGTCACTGCGACCACACTCGGGGTTTGTGGCGGTAGCTTGGCGCCACACAGCGCCGCCGCAAGTGCACCGACGATT
>DAORGN010000340.1:0-2674 GCA_035340095.1 Pseudomonadota bacterium
CCAGGTGCAGACAGCGGCGGCGAAAGAGACTCGCATAGCGAAACGGTACCGCTTGTCGCGTACATGAGTCAAGTACCCGGTCGTACTATGTGAAAGCCATCGACGACTGCCACCACCGCCGCATCGATTGGCGTAACCGGAGGGCTCACCTTGGGCGGAAGCGCCGCTGCATGTCCCGAGGAAGATTGATGAAATGATGGTTCAAGCAGCGACGGGTCCGCGGCGACTCTGGCGGCATGTCCGAACGCGACAACCACGTCATCACCTACGCCGGCATCCAGCAAGTCGATGCACACCACTGCTTCCGCATCGACATGGGCCGGTGGGGCAGCCGACTTGCTTGGCTCCGATCCCGATTCAGACACCGTAGCTGCTGGGTGCGCCAGGAGGTCGCCCAAATGATACGGCCTCACGAGCAGCAGCTTGTGACCGCTCACGCCGGGCCACTTTACGGTCGACCAAACGGTTCCAACCACCTTGCCAACGAACATACCGCTACTCCTTTTTTGGCGCCTGTGCAGGGTCGTCGTTTGCGGCAGAAGGTTCAGTGCCATCTAGCAACACGGCCACCGCGGCGTCAGCAAGAACCGCTCGATTGCTGGCCCCCTTTGCCATCACGTTGCGCGCACCCGATCCGTAAGCGACAAGGACTGGCTGTCCAAGCTTGCCGTCGAGCGTGTCGATGGCCACGGTGATGGGAGCGTACAGCGCGCCAGGTTCCGACAGGCTGGGCGATTCAAGCACCAGCTTGAGGCTTTTGCCTGCAAGACCTGCCGCTTTGCGCGTTGCCCACACTTCACCGATGAGAACGCCGCGTTTCATCGCGAAAGCTCCCGGTCGGTTGGTGTCCTGCCTGTTTCGATCGATTCGGCAAACGTCGACGGCAGAACCGTCCGAAGCGGGCGTCCCGTGAAGGGTGCCGGCTGTTTGTCGATGTCGACCCGATCGACGATGGCCATCACGGCTGCTTCCACCGGCAACATCGCCGCGCTTGCGTAGCCCGGTACACTGCCGCGACCTGCCGGCTGTTCGCAAAGTGACTGACGGGCTGGTTCACCCAAACAGACGATGACATCGTCTCCGGGGCCAGCGCCAAGGGTATCGACAGCGACGAGGTGTGCAACCTCAAACGGTGGACAATACCAGTAGTGCGGTTCAATCAGCAGCAGCTTGCGCCCAGACAGACCTGGATGACGCCGCGCTGCCCAAAGCTCGCCCACGACTCGACCAAGAATCATGGCGAAAGTCCTTCGGCCTGCCCGTCTTCGCGTTCGAACCCATCAACGATGGCGATGATGATGTCCTTGTCCGCGACGTCCGGCCCGCACGTCAGGTCGCGTACCCGAGAGCCATGGGCGACAATCACCCATTCTCCCGGTCCGGCGCCGAGTGCATCTAGTGCACACAGTCGACTGCCTCCCGGCGTTTCAAGCTCTAGTAGCTTGAATCCCGTGAGGCTGTCTGCCCGCCTCGCCCCCCACAGTGGTAAAACGACGCGGGCCAGTAGCACGGAACTACTTCTTGCTGGCCTGGGCGCGCTTCTGGGCGCGCTCGACCGAAATGTAACGATCGTACAGCTTGCCAATCGGCAGCGTGACGAGCTTGCTGCGGAAGTCCTGGTCCTTGCCGCGCTTTTGCAGACCGAGCAGCGCGTCGACCAGTTTTTCCTTGCTGCCAAAGCGCTTGGCAACCTGGCTTCCGACGGTGTGCAGCCGCAGAAGCTTCGCGTTCGCAGCAGACAGAAGCTGCTGCTTCCAGGCGTCCTTGTCGTCCGAGCGATCGAGAACACCTTCGGGAAGCCCGACGAGTGCGTCGACCAGCTTCTCCTTGCTGCCATACGTTTCCTTCACCTGAGCGAGCGGTGACTTTTTCATTGTCTTTTTGTGCTCCTAAACTTTGCGTGCGCGACGGGAATTTGGATCTCTGCGCGAAACAATGGGCTTTTGACAGCTCAAACCGACGCGCCGTGAGTGCCGGGACTTTATCACCGTCCCGTTTCAGTCCTCAAGCATGTTTTCCACAGGGATTTTGGCTGGCTGGCAAATCCTGCCAAAGCTCTTGCGCAGGTCCAGTGCAGATGGTCTTAGCGCAGCGCGGTGCCGGGTGGAACTTCGCGGTCGCCGGTCGCCAGCCCAAGCAGTTTGTCGTCTCCAAGTGCCAGGATCATCCCCGACGAGACCTGTCCCCCGATTTTGGCCGGCTTCAAGTTGCACAAAAGCACCACGTTTTTGCCGACCAGGCTTTCGGGCGTACACAGCTCGGCGATGCCCGCGATCACCTGCCGCTTGCCAAGCGGTCCCAGGTCCAGCTCGACTTTGAGCAGCCGATCTTTTTTCGGAACGCGCTCTGCCGTGAGCACTTTGGCGATGCGCAGCTCGATTTTCTTAAAGTCGTCGATGCCAATCTCCGGCAGCGACTCGGCGGGATGCTTGGCTTCCGTTGCTGCTCCCGATGTCGAAGCTTGGGTCGGCTGGGGTTTGGGAGCGCTCGCCTGCGCTTTTTCTTCCGCCGCGAGCCGGGCCGCCCGCCACTTCCCGAGCAGTTCCTTTTGCCGATCCGGATCAATGCGTGGAAACAGCGTCGCGCCTTTGCGCACCACCGTTCCATCTGGCAGCGCGCCCCATTGCGACGGCCACGACGGCTGTTCCGGGTTCAAAAGACCGAGCTGCCGCCG
>DAORGN010000341.1:0-2616 GCA_035340095.1 Pseudomonadota bacterium
GTTCAAAATGATGGGCATTGATATCGGGGGACGGATGACGGTGGTTAGGCTTGCGGACGGGACGCTGCTCGTGGTGTCGCCGGTTGCACTGACCCCCGAGGAGCGGGCCGAATTGGATCGTCTGGGCGCGGTGCGGCACATCGTCGCGCCAAACCTTATGCATCACCTGTACGTCGGGGATCTGAAAAAAGGCTATCCCGATGCCAAGCTGTATGTGCCGCCCGGTCTGACCGACAAGCGCAAGGATCTTGCGCCCGACGGTGTGCTGTCGGATGCGCCGCCAGCGGGTCTACAAGGTGATTTCGAGCAGCACTTGGTGGCGGGGATGCCGGGGCTACAGGAAGTGGTGTTTTTCCACAAGAAGAGCCGCACGCTGATCCAGACCGACCTCGCGTTCAATTTGACGCAGATGCCGTCGCTGATTGGGCGGATTCTGTTTCGGCTGAACGGGGCGCTCGGTGGTGTGCGGGCGACCAAAGTGCTGCGCAGCTTGATCAAAGACCGGGCGGCGACCCGCGCTTCGATCGAGAAAATCTTGGCATGGGACTTCGACCGCATGATAGTCACGCACGGCGACGTGGTCCGGCAAGGTGCCAAGGCGGAACTACAGGCGGCGTACCAGTTTTTGCTCAGCAAAAGCTAAGGCGCGCGGCAGCTTTTCTCCCCGTGGACCGCGCCGCATCTTACGCAAGAAAGAAGGCTCTACATCCATGTCCGTTTCGACGACTCCTGTCATCTCGCTCATTCGGGGCGATGGAATTGGTCCAGAAATCAGCGAAGCCGTGGTCAAAATGCTCGACGCGGCGGGCGCCAAGCTTTCGTATGAAGAACTGCCGGCGGGCGAAGGCGCGCTTAGGCTTCACCAAGACCCGCTGCCCGAAATCACCATCCAGTCGATCAGCAAAAACAAAGTCGCGCTCAAGGGTCCGCTGTCGACGCCAAAGGGCTCGGGCTTTCGTTCGGTGAACGTCGCTTTGCGGCAACACTTTGATCTGTACGCCAATGTCCGTCCGGCCCTGAGCTTTCCCGGTGTGCCGTCGCGTTACAAAGACGTCGACATCGTGACGGTGCGTGAAAACACCGAAGACATCTACGCTGGCATCGAACACTTCGTCGGGCCGGGTCGCTCTGCCGCTGAATCGATCGCCGTCATCACCCGCTTCGGTTCCGAGCGCATCGTCCGCTACGCTTTCGAATACGCCCGTCGCCACAAGCGCAAAAAAGTGTCGATTATCCACAAGGCCAACATCCTGAAGATGTCCAACGGCCTGTTTTTGGAAGTCGCCAAGGCCGTCGCATCGGAATACCCGGACATTCAGCACGACGATGTCATTGTCGACGCCGCCTGCATGAAGTTGGTGCTATTCCCCGAACGCTTCGACGTCATTGTGACGATGAACTTGTTTGGCGACATTCTGTCGGACTTGATAGCGGGTCTGGTCGGTGGCTTGGGCGTGTCGCCGGGCGCGAACCTGGGCGAAAAAGCGGCGATTTTTGAAGCCGTCCACGGATCGGCGCCGGACATTGCGGGAATGGGGATTGCCAATCCGACGGCGCTGGCGCTGGCGGCAGAAATGATGCTGCACCACCTGGGTCAGTCGGAAGCGGCGGGGCGGCTGCGTCGCGGGCTCTTGACTGGGCTCGCTGACGAAAGGCTGCGCACCAAAGACCTCGGCGGACAGGCCAACACCAAGACGTTCACCGACGGTGTCTGCGCGGCGATTGGCCACGGCGGCTAGTTTCGTCGCGGGGGGATTTCCATGCTCAAGCTTCATGTGCTCGGCGTCGGTGATGCCTTCACCGAGCGCTACCACAACGCCTGTCTGTGTGTCGAAGAGCCGCAGTCGGGAACCCGTCTTTTGTTAGATTGTCCGCCGGCGCTGCCGCGTGTGCTTGCCGACCATCGCGAGCGAACCCTGAGCGACCTGGCCGTCCACAACATCGATCATGTGCTTTTGACCCACCTGCACGGGGATCACTGCGGCGGACTCGAAGCGTACTTGTTTATGCGGCGCTTTTTGGTGCGTCGACGGCCCTTCCTCTACGGTGCCAAAGAAGTGCTCGACCCACTGTGGGATACGCGACTGCGCGGCGGCATGGCGCATCTTCTGCCGTGTGTGCCCGAGTATTCGCAGAGCGAAGTCGATGCGTGTCTGGCTTCGCCCAGTTATCTGCGTCCCGAAACCGATGAACCGGCGCAGCGGGCGCTCAAAACGCTTCCGTCCGTCGACAAAGAGCTGTCGCTCGCCGACTATGCTCATCGCGTCGATTTGGCCCCGCGCACGGAAATCGGTCCGCTTGTCATCGAGCGTCGCTTTACCCGTCACCACATTCCGACGACGGCACTGCGCATTTCACTTGTCGGACAGTCGTCGCCGCTTTTGGGGTACAGCGCCGATACGGCGTTCGATCCCGACTTGATTGCGTGGCTTTCACCGTCGCAGCTTGTGGTTCACGAAACGAACTTCGGGGTTCATACGCCGCTGCATGCGCTGATGCTGTTGCCCGATTCGCTGCGGGAAAAGCTGCGGCTGATTCACTATCCCGACCTGCTCGACCGCGAACACTCCCCAATTCTGTGCCTCAAACAAGGCACCATTCTTACGCTGGCATAGC
>DAORGN010000342.1:0-2612 GCA_035340095.1 Pseudomonadota bacterium
CTTCACGAAGCAGCCGCGCCCGACCCTGCGACGCCATCGCGCCTGGCTGACTACGCAACAGCTTGATCGCAACCTTGCGGTTTAGGTCGGGATCGTAGGCCGCGTAGACGACGCCCATGCCGCCGCTGCCCAGCTTTTCGATGATGAGATAGCGCCCAATGGACGAACCCCGTGGCAGCTCATCCGCTGCGAGCTTGCGCTTTTCGCTCGTTGCTTGCTGCGATCCGGGGAGGAGCGTGTCATCCCCAACCGCCCGACTTTCAGACATCTAGAAGCCAAAATGTACCAGGCTCGGCCCGGCGGCCCCAGCGGAACCCGCCAAACAGCACGCAGCGACGCAGCTTGCGTGCGTATACTGCTAACCATGCGACCTTTTGCACGATGGCCTCTGCGTTTTTTGCGCCGGCTGGTCATCGTGCTCGTCGTGCTGATGATTGCCGCTGGCCCAAGCGCGGCTGCCGACGACGCGATCGTTCTGAGGGTGCGCGGCAAAAGCCAGCTAAAGCTCCGCCAGGTAAGCCGCCGCCCCGACGGAAAAAACGCATTCACAGTCCAGTTTTCGCTTGAGCTTAGCGATGGAGTCAGCGGCGACAAATCGGACAGTGGCGACGATCGATCGTTTGCCGATCGACCGATTTTGGCCCAGCTACGCGGCCCCGCCGGCACGTTGTATCTGCCGACCAAGCGCACAGGCGACGACGGACTTGTGACATTTGAGCAAAGCGCCGTCGAACCAGCCACGTACAGCCTGCTTGCCGAATACCGTGGCGATGATCTGCGCGACTCGGTTCGTGAAGTGTTCACCATCGACGTAGGCAGGCAGCCGACGCAGCTTCGCTTGATGGCGCCGGCGCGGATTCGGCTTTCCGACGAGCTTCCGCTGCGAATTGCCTTGACCAGCGACGGCGCACCGCTCGATGGAACCGTCGAGCTTTCGATCGGTCGCAAGCAAGAAACCGTGACGCTCAGCCAGGGCTACGGCCAACACAAGCTACGCGCCCAAGCGCTGGGCAAATCGGGTGACAAGCTGTCTATCGTCGCCAGATACAAAGGCACACGGCAGTTTGCGCCGTCGGAAACCAAAGAAGAGCTGCTGCTGGTCAGTCAAGCCACGGTTCAGCTTCAGCTCATCGGTGCGACGCACGAAATTCCGCAGGGCAATGCGCTGACGGCGTTGGGGCTTGTCCGCGACGAACAAGGACCGCTGGCCGGCGAAGTGGTCGAACTGGAAGCGCTCACCGACGAAACCATTCCCGCGCTAGACCCCGCCAGCAGCAAGCGCAGCATCGGGCAAGCCCAGACCGACAGCCAAGGACGCTTCGACATTCGCATCGCCAAGCTGCTTCTACCGACCGGGCCTGTGCTGCTTTCGGCCCAAGTGTTTCCGCGACGCGGGCACATTCTTCCGGGTCGCTCGCCGGAAGTCGCGCTACAGGTCTTGCCCCCCGAGCCGATCTCCGTCCTCTATTTTGTTTTGCCGCTCGCGGTGACGCTGCTTCTGTGGGTCGGCTTTGTGCTGGGACGACGTGTTGTCGCGTGGCTGCGGGCAACATGGGCAGCGCGGCGTTTGCAGCAACAGTCGTCGACGTCAAAATCAACCGAGGCGGCAGCAATCACCCACAGCACGCTGGACCTAAGTACAGGTGAACCGGGCGTCAAGCTGTCGCCCAATCGCCGTCTGGCCAGCCTGCGCCGTGCCGCTGACTTTGCGATGGATGGCCAGGTGGTTGATGCCACGTTCGGAATTCCCGTCGCTGCAACCCTTTCGATGGTGCTCGACGGGCTTTCGCAGGCCGAACCTGGGCGGACACTGACCACGGAAGCAGATGGCAGCTTTGCGACGCCGCCGCTGCCACAAGGTCGCTACCAAATGCGCATTTCCGCGCCAGGTTATCTGCCGCAGCAGTTTTCCGCGACGGTGCCGCACAAAGGGGAATATCGCCAAATTGCGGTGCGGCTCGAACCCTTGCGGGTGCGACTTTTGGCCGAGTGGCGTCGCGTGGCCGAAGGGCTCGGCGACGACAAAGTGGCGACGCAGACCCCACGAGAGCTGCATGATCTGCTGACGTTCGCCAAGTCGCGTCGGTTGAGCGAACCGATCCAGCAAAAGCTCGGCGAGCTGACCCAGCTCGTTGAAAATGCCTACTATTCACCGCGCATCTGTACGCCGGAAATGCTGGTCAGTGCCGCACAGCTCGTCGACGCGATCTTGGCAAGTGAAACCGCTGCGAGCAAAAGCCCAGCCCCCGATCTGCGGGCACCGAGCGCGCCACGACCGCTTATCAACCAGCCGCGAGCGTAAGCGAAGGAGTCCCCGTGCGAGTTGCTCTCGTATCTGACATCCATGCCAATGAAGTCGCGCTGCGAGCCGTTTTTCGCCATATCGACAATCTAGGCGCAGATATCACGATATGTTTGGGGGATGTGGCCACACTCGGACCGCACCCGCGTGAAGTATTGAACATATTACAGGAGCGAAAATGTCCGTGCATCATGGGCAATCACGACGAGTTTCTCCTCGATCGCCAGCTCATTGAGCGCTACACCGAAGCACCGATCATCAAACAAGCGGTCGATTGGTGCCGCGATGAATTATCAACACAAGATTTAGA
>DAORGN010000343.1:0-2598 GCA_035340095.1 Pseudomonadota bacterium
TGTTCTGGTGCGGACGCGGAATGACGTGCACCGAGACCAGCTCACCCACGCGCTCCGCAGCGCGCTGACCGGCTTCGGTCGCGGCCTTGACGGCAGCAACGTCGCCACGGACGACCGCGGTCACGTAACCACCGCCGATCTTCTCGTAGCCAACCAGCTCAACCCGAGCCGCCTTGACCATCGCATCGGCGGCCTCGACCATGCCGACAAAACCTTTGGTTTCGATCATTCCAAGCGCATCAGCCATTTTCGTACCCTCTTGTTCGTGCTCGTCTCCAAGGGCCGGTCTTTGGTCCCGGCCCCTGTGGGCGATTGGTTACTTGTCTACAAACTTGTCAAACTGCTTGCCGTCGATCGATTCGAGCGCGGCGGTCGCGGCGGCTGCCGCTGCATCCACTTCGGCTTCGGGGCCGGACAGATACAGTCGACCAAACGCGCCATACGGCGTCACCGACACAAGGAAAATCCGCGCGGCTTTTTCGGCTTCGTTGGCCGCAAAGGCCACGTAGCCCGCCGGCTCGGTTTCCAAAATGAACAGCGACTGTCCCGGCAGGATCATCATGCCCTGCGAGTTGCGGTTGATGATCTGCGCCTGGTACGGCTCGATCGCGCGGATGATCTGGTTGGTCAGCACGCGCGGCTTGTAGCGATCCTGCTCGGAAATCCCGAGGTGGTTCAAAATCGATGAGCCAGCCTGCCGGACCTCACCTTGATCGAAGTCGTGGACTTCGAGAAGACCGTAGGCGCGCTCAACCACTTGGAGCGCCGGAGCCACCTTGGTCGCCTTCAGCGCAACGTCGGTGACGCGGTTGATGGCGATACCAGGGGCAATCTCGACGAACAGCGAGGCCTGACCGGGCACCGGCAGGAAGCCTTTCGCCGTCTTGCCCATGAAGCTCGCAAGCTGCGGCTGCAAGGCATCGATGAAGGTATAGGTTCGGAGCGTCGTCGTCGCCATGTCGATGGGGCTTTCGCAAAAAGTGGCCGGACGTTAACAAAGCGAAATCAGTGGGTCAACCGCAGAAATCCAGCGGTCATTCGATCGCGCAAAGTCTGGCCAGCACTTCGCCAAGCCGCTTTTCCGGCAGCGTCACCCGCGTCGGCATTCCCCCCGAAATCCCAAACATTTTGAGAAAATCGACGCCCGAATCGAACGCGGCGGCCAGCGTCACATAGCCGGCATGGCGAACCACCGCAACCTGGGCCAGCGCTTGGCCCGCCAGCAAAAGCTCGGTCTTGTCGAACGCGGTCCGGGCGTGAACCTGCGCATCGACGAAGACCGCCCTGCCCCGCGGCTGGTAGAGCCCGGCCAAGCGATGGGTTTCTTTTTCCATGTCGTCGAAGTCCGCGGCAGCCCGATCGATGCGCTGCCGCAGTTCGATGTCGTGGGCCCCGGACGCCACGTAGCGCACGATCGCCAGCTTCAGATCGTCGTCGCGAAAATGAGCGCGCAGGGCCCGGTCGATCCGATCGGCGATTGGGGACGGCGTGCCGATGCGCGTATCCACTGCGCGGGCGTCAGCGTCGGCACCGGGATAGGGTTCAAGTCCCCCTCGCAGCCACTTGGCAGCGGCGTACAGACCATCCAGGTCCAGATGGCACAAGATGGTGTCGACGGGCCCGATGCGAGCGACCAGTTCCGGACTGACCATTTCTGGACACGCGCCGTGCTCGGATTTTTTGGCCAACACAAAGCGCGGGTCGGCGGCAAAGTCAGGATGGCGGTCGTGATCGTGGTGATCGACCCAGACAGCCAAGCGCGGGCCAAGATCCTGAATCAGTTTCAGGGTGGTGCCGGAAAACGACGTGCCCAGCTCGTCGGCGACAAATGCAACATCAAGCACCGCGACCCGGCCCGAAAGCTTGGCGGCCTTTGGCAGCACCCGCGGCGAGGCAAAGACCAAATGGACGTTGTCTGCCGTCACCAGCGCACGCTCCCCGGAAGCGAAATGCCGCGCAGCTTGCGGTACAGCGACACCGCATACGAATCGGTCATCCCGGAAATAAAGTCCGTCACCCGCAGCACCCGCTCGTAAGCGGTCGTTTCGTCGGGAATGCGCGGCAAAAGTCGCAACAGCTTGTGCTCATGTTGACAGCGATCGGACGGAGTTTTGACCGCTGCCGGCACAAGCTCGGCCAAAAGCTCACCGAGCAGCCGATAGCCGGCCAGCTCGATTTCCAGCACCGCTCGACTGCTGTAACAGTAGGTTTCACTCAGGCCGCGAATGCTGCGCAGAAGCTGGGCCGACGGCACGCAGTCGAGCAGCCCCTTTTGGAATGTGCCAGCGAGGATGCTCGCTTCACAGTCCATAAACGCCTGCTGGGTTTCGATAAGAAGCTGCTTGATGGCACGGGCCCGCAGGTATTCGACGACATCGTTGGTTTCATCGTCTTCGGGCGGTGCAAAGTGCGGCGCTTTTTCCGCCACGGCCCGCAGCGCCAAAAGACCCTTTTGCCGAGGCACAAGTTGCAGCCGCAAACCGTCTTCCAAGTCGAGAATGCAGTACGCGATGTCATCGGCGGCTTCGACAAGATAGGCCAGCGGATGGCGGGCGAACCGCAGCCCCGGACCTACGCCGGGCAGCAGACCGACTTCTT
>DAORGN010000344.1:0-2549 GCA_035340095.1 Pseudomonadota bacterium
GTCATAGCCCTGGGCGCGATAGCAGTTTTGATTGACCGACGAAAGCTGCGCGCAGCAGTCGTTGCTGGCGAGGCAGTGTCGCTTGCTCGGGTCGCACTTTTTGACCTGCCGTTCGGGGAGTCCGTGATACGAAAACACGACGTGATCGGGGCGCTCGGCTTCGATGATCGGGCGGCTGCGGGCGACAAAGCAGGCAAGGTAGCCGGGATCGCGAAAAAACGGCGGCACCACCGACAGATTCGGCGTCACCTGCTTCGCAGAAGCGAGCTTGTACAGCTCTTCCAGCGACGATCCGGTCGACGCCGATGAATATTGCGGATACAGCGGCAGCACGACAATGCGCTCGCAGTCGGTCAGATCATGCAGCGCGGTTTGCAGCGACGGATTTCCGTAACGCATGGCCAGCCGCACTTTCCATCTGTCCGAAAGCCGCGCCTGTACCGCCTGTGCCAGCGCGCGACCGTGAACCAAAAGCGGCGAGCCCGAAGGGGTCCAGATTTTCTGATACGCCTCGGCACTGCGACGCGGACGCAGCGGCAAGATCACAAGGTGTAGCAAAAGAAAGCGCGCGATCGGATGGATGTCGATGACGCGCGGGTCGGACAGAAACTCGCGCAGATAACGCCTGACAGCATCCGGTGTCGGCGCATCCGGCGTCCCCAAGTTCAGCAGCAAAAGTCCTTGTGTCGGCATGGTGGCGCAGAAGAGCCCAGGTTGGCTGGGAAATAGGATGTCGCCGATCGCCTAACTTGCCGGCAAGGTTCGTCCATACGCCAAAATCGCCGCTGCGGTGCCCGCCCACAACAGCAGCACCGCCAAAATCGGTCGATCGCGGAGCAGGATTTCTTCCGGGCTGCCGCCGAGCTTGTGCATGTGCACCAAATACAAGTAGCGCAGCATGCCGTAGAGCACATACGGGATCGTCAGCATCATCAAGTGGTTGGGCGGCAGGCCTTGCGCGGAAAACGTGTAGAGCGAATAGGCCATGATGGTGCTCGCCGTCACGATGCCGATCATCTGATCGAGCAGCTCCGTCGAATAGTGCGACAAGCTCTGGCGGTGGCGACCGGCGTCTTCCGCGAGCAGCGACAGCTCGTGCCGACGCTTGCACAGCCCCAAAAACAGCGCGCCCAAAAACGTCACGATATAAAGCCACGGTGAGATGTCGGCTGACAGGACCAGCACGCCGCTGACTGCTCGCAGCACAAACCCCGACGCCAGCACAAACACGTCGATGATCACCATGTGCTTGAGCGAGTAGGTGTACGCGAGCTGAATCAGCACATAGGCCAGACCGACCCAACCAAAGCTGGGACTGAGCGCAAAGGCTCCCCACAGGCCGCCCACTTCGAGCAGCAGCGTGAGGACGAGCGCGAGCCACGGCGGCACATGACCGGCGGCAATGGGCCGTTTCCGCTTGGTCGGATGCAGCCTATCGTGCGGCAGATCGCGCACATCGTTGAGCAAGTAGATCCCCGACGCCAGCGCGGTAAACAGCAGCATGGCCAGCGTCGCTTTTTGCAGCGCTTGCCACATGCTCGGCTGAAACAGGAACCACTTTTTGTTTAGCGTAAAAAGAAATCCCGCGTAGAGCAGGACGTTCTTGGTCCACTGTTTGGGGCGCAGCGCCTTCACGATTGCGACGAGAAGATGCGGCGCAGAAGACGACTTTTCGCTACTGGTCACGGCGCGGCATCATAAACGACATTGTGAACGGCAAGGAAAAGACGATGACCCGAGTTGCTGAGTTTTCGATCGAAGAGATGTTTGTTCGCCGCTGGTCGCCGCGCGCGATGAGCGGCCAGTCTGTCACCGAGGCTGAACTTCTGCGCCTGTTTGAAGCGGCGCGTTGGGCTCCGTCGGGCGGTAACAGTCAGCCGTGGCGGTTCGCGTATGCGATCGCCGGGGAACCCGAGTTCGCGCGGTTTTTTGACCTGCTCGCTGATGGAAACAAGATTTGGTGCCATCGGGCGGGGGCGCTGATCGTCGTTTTGTCGCAGGCGGTGCTCGACAACGGCAAGCCGTATCCGCCGCATGCGTTCGATGCTGGCGCGGCGTGGATGAGCCTTGCGCTTCAGGGGTCAGCGATGGGGCTTGTGGTCCACGCGATGGGCGGTTTCGATGCCGAGCGGGCGCGCACGGTGCTGGAAGTGCCCGATGCGCAAGCCGTGCAGGTGATGATCGCCGTCGGACATCCGGGCAAAGTGGAAGAACTGCCGGAAAAACTGCAACCCCGCGAGCAGCCGAGCCTCCGTCGACCCGTGCGCGAGCTTATCGCCAAAGGCCGGGCCCCGCGCTAGCCCGTGATCCCCACGCGGCTGCTGGTTTTGCACAATCCCCGACGGTGAAAAAGCCGTGATACGATAGGGGAATGGGGGATTTTGCACGCTGTTTGGGTTACTTGGCTGTGGTCGGTCTGCTGTCGGCGACGGGCTGCGCGGGATCGAACGCGGAAAAACGGGGCGGTGGCGGGTCCGCCAAGCTGCCGCCGCAGGTGCTCGATACATCCGACGTAAATGAATCGGTTGCGGCGCTTTCTGGTTCATCGG
>DAORGN010000345.1:0-2545 GCA_035340095.1 Pseudomonadota bacterium
CACGATCAAGGGATGAAGTTTGGTCTGCAAGCGTCGATGGCGAAGCTGTATGCGGCGCAAGCGGCGATGCGGGCTTGCAACACCGCGGTGCAGATCCATGGTGGCTACGGTTACACCCGCGAATTCCCCGTCGAAAAAGCGATGCGCGATGCCAAGCTGTGCGAAATCGGCGAAGGCACAAACGAAATCCAGCGCATCGTCATCAGCCGTGAGCTTCTCAGCCGCGGTGAGCTGTTTGTTCCTGGCGTCGTGTAGACATGGCAAACGCAGAATCTTCCGTCGGGGCGTTCTTCGCCTCGGTGGTATCGGCATTTGTGACGGCGTGGCAAGATCCCGAGCGGCTGTTTGACGCAGACGACCTTGCTGCGACGCGGAAGCGGGCCATTCGTTTTGCCCTGACGATGTTTGTGCTGTCTTACGGCATTGCCGCCGCGGGCGTCTGCGCCATCGGTTTTGCTGTCGGACAGCCTGGCGTCTTGGGCGCGGTGGCGCTTTTGCTTTTGGTGTCGGGACCGCTGCTTTCCCTGCTGCTTTTGGGGCTGGAATCGCTGTTTGTGCGCATCTTTGGGCCGCAGCCTCTGCCGGGTCCGCGCGCGTGGGACTTGGCGGTGTCGGGCGTTGGCTTTGCGCAAGCCACGATGCCGGTGCTGATCGTGCCGGTGATTGGCATGCCGCTAGGGCTTCTGCTCGGCGCGCGCATCATCGTCAGCGGGATGAAAAAGCTCGGCGCCGCAAGTGGCGAGCGGGCGTGGCTGTCGGCACTGGTTGCACTGGGGCTGCCGGCGCTTCTGTCTTTGTCGATGCGGACGATGGTCATCGAGACATTCCGTTTGCCATCGGCCAGCATGCATCCGACGCTGCTCGCCGGGGATTTGGTGCTGGCGACCAAGTTCGACTACGGGATCAACCTGCCGGGCAAACCGCGCGCCCTGGCGCAGAGCCTGCCGCAGCTTGGTGACATGGTGGTGTTTTCACGCAGCGACGATGAACCGCAGCAGTTCGTCAAGCGCGTGGTTGGTCTGCCCGGCGATGTCATCGAGCTGCGCGGCCAGTCGCTGTGGCGAAACGGAACGCCAGTCGAGACGCAGCCATCGAGCGAGCCCTGTGAGTTTTACGACATCGACGAACGACAGCCGCCACCGGGCACGCTCATGAAGTGTCGGGGACAGACCGAGATCCTGGCGGGCGTCCGCTACAACGTGGCGTGGAGTCTTGTGCACGACACCCAAGCGCAGCCGCAGACGTTCACGGTGCCCGCAGATCAAGTGTTTGTGCTGGGTGACAACCGCGACAACAGCCATGACAGCCGCCACTTTGGATCGATTCCGGTTGCGCGGGTCACGGCCAAAGTCCGTCGCGTGCTGTGGTCGTTTTCTCCGACGCGGCAGCCCCGGACAGAACGCACCTTCTTTCCCGTCCGCTAGAGACCCGGCTGCCCTGCCGTGGGTGTGGTCGGCTGCGGATTTTTTTCAAACGGCAAGCGCAGCGCGCCATAAATCCACAGTCCGGTTCCCGTCCACATCATCGGCTCTGCAGCAAGTGCAGTGATTCCGCCGGCATAAAACAGCGGCGTGTTGTCTTCACGCTTTGCTACCGCCACGATCACCGTTCCGGCCAGCGACACCGCGGTTCCTACCCACGTCAAAATCGATCCAGCGGTGACAAGTCGATTGTATCCGCGCGCTTCGATGCGGAACGAATCCGGCGAAAGCGGAGTCAGGGTGTCTTTGCGCAGCGCCGATGTCTTCACAAACACTGGGCGACGATCTTTTTCGCGCACTGCCGCGACATAGTCCAAACCTTGCGGAGACATTCGCTCGTCCGGCGGAACGACGTTTGGCGCAAGCTGTTCCGCCGCTGTGCGATCGAGTATGTAGCGCTCCGAAGATACGCACCCGACGGAAAAGAGCAGGGACAAGGTGGCGAGTGCGCGGCTTGGCCGGCCTGCGTGATGAACCGATCGGTACACGATGGACATAAATCAGTAGGCTCCTTGTCTATTTTGGATGTTGTGCACTCTGCCGCAAACGTCAGCGCGGATTCTCAAACGACATCGCAGGGTCAGAAGGAATCTGACGTAAGGTTTGCTGCGCTACGACGACATCCGTAATCTGATCGATGCTGCCATGAGCTGTCATGGCTGGGGCTCACTACATGGGGGTGAGCTCGTCAGGATACCCATGTCACACATGCCGTCGGGGGGCGACGCAATGCGATTGTACGTGCCGCAACCACGGCGGCAGCAGAAGGAGCCAGTTGCATGAGCGGGAACAGGAAAAAGCGAGGCACCGCGCGGTGGAAAAGCCTCACAAATGAGCGCCTATTGGGAAGCGCGGTCGCACTGTCTGCCTCCGTCTTAAGTGGTTGTTCTACTGAGTGCCTTGATAACAATGCCTTCTACGAGCAGAAAGTTTGGACGCAAGTCGTCTCGAAAAACTGTCTGAAGTGTCACGCTCCGGAAGGCGTGGCCGCGAACAAGAACGCAAAGTTCATCCAGCTTTCGCAGTCATTCCCTGGCTTCCTTGACATCAACCTGCAGAACATT
>DAORGN010000346.1:0-2486 GCA_035340095.1 Pseudomonadota bacterium
GCCGGCAGATCGCCTCCGCCCTCGCCGCCACCCACGCCAAGGGAATCATCCACCGAGACCTGAAGCCGGACAATGTGATGTTGGTGCCGGATTCGGAGGTGGCGGGCGGGGAGCGGGTCAAGATCCTCGACTTTGGCATCGCGAAGGTCATCACCGATTACAGCGGTCCGGGGGCCGAGGAGTTCAAGACGAACACTGGTTTGGTGCTCGGGACGGCGACGTACATGGCGCCCGAGCAGTGCAAAGGTGCCGGCGATGTATCGGAAAAGGCCGATGTCTATTCGCTCGCGGTCGTGATGTATCGGATGTGCTGCGGCAAGGTTCCGTTCCGCGCCGAGGGTCCGGGCGAAGTGATGGCGATGCACATCTTTTCGCAACCGCAGCCGCTGCGCGACATCGAGCCGCGGATTCCCGAGCCACTGGCGGCGATCATCCACCGGATGATGTCCAAAGAACCCCACGAGCGTCCGACGATGGCGCAGGTGGCGGGTGAACTGGAAAAGATGGCGCAGACCGCGACGGCAGCCGCCGTGGTGCCAGCCGCCAAGTCGACGGGCTCATCGGGGGCTGTTCCCATTCCGGGTTCTGCCAGTGCGCCGACCGTCGATGCACCACCGTCTGCCGGTTCCAGCGGGGCCAGCGCGGCCAGTCAGCCGTCGACGATCGGCACGGCAGTGGGACAGAGCGGCAGTGCTCCGGCGGTGACTGTGGGCTCGCGTTCGCGGCTTGGGCTGTGGTTTGCGATGGTGCTGGTGCTCGGTGGTACGGGCGTCAGCATCCCTTACGCACTGAAGATGTACCCGCAGCTTTTCGCGGCGAAAGCCAAGCCGGTGTACTGGAACATCTCTTGTTCGCCGGTGGCGCAGGTGGTTCGCAAGTCTGATGGGCAAGCGATGGGGCCGACGCCGTGGACGCATTCGGTGCTCCAGGGGACGGGGCGACAGCTCTTTGTGCTGCGCGCCGAGGGGTATCGTGACCAAGAGGTCTGGTTTGACGAATCCTCGTCGGCGACCCAGACGGTTGTGCTGCAAGCGGAACCCAAGCCGAGCGAAGTGGTCGTCGATGGGGGAACCGCAGGCAGTGCGCCGGTGATCGTGATCCAAGATGGCGGGCTGCCGGGCTCGACGGGTGGGCCTGATGGCGGAACCAAGCCTGGGGCGGCGATTGCGCGTCAGCCGATCGGCACTCCGTCTGCTCAAGCGGTGGAAAAAGTCGGAAACGGCGTCGCGACCGTGCCAGGCGTCAAAACCGGGCGACCGGCAGCGATGGGAAATCCGGGCAATCGCACAAACGGCAACAGCAAGCTGCCGCGGCTTGGTTCGGACGCTGAGCTGCTCAAAGACGACGACATTGCGATTCTGAAAGACGACTGATCGAATGTGCGACGTCGCTACCGAGTGAAGCGATAGCTTACGTTGAGCAGTCCGGTGTGACGCTGATAGGGGGCCGTACCGTCGCTCGGGAGGCTGAAAAAGCCACTGTAGCGGGCGCTCACCGCAAAGCCTTTGGGCAGCGGGCGCTCGATGTCCAAGAGAGCCAAGCTGCGGTTGTCTTCGTCGATGTTTTGCAGTGGCACCGTCAGTCCTTGTGTCGCTTTGACCAGATTCAGCTGCGCTTTTGCCGTCACGAACAGCTCGCCCGGCAGCGGAAACGCGATTTTCACAAACGGCAGGTGGCGCTGGTAGCTTTCCAGCTCTGTCGTCGACAAGTTGAGTTGCGCGCTGTACCCGACTTGAATCAGCAGCGGACCTTGCCACTGGACGCTCGCGCCGGTGGACAAAAATACGTCGGCACGCACCGGACCATAGACACGAAGATCGCCGCGACCCCACAGCGACAGATCGAAGTCGTGGCCAAGCTCGGGATCGCCTTTGTGAATGCGACCGCCGATTCTGGCGAGCAGCGACGGTCCGACGAAGCTCTGAAGGCTGTCGGGCTTGTAGTGAAAAAGCTGTCCGTTTAGCTGCAATCCCCCGTCGATGCGGTGGCCATTTTCGAATGGACGCGCGCCTTGATAACGACCACCGACCGACAGGGATCGAAAATCACGCGACAGATACGTCGGTGCGGCTGCTTGAAACGCATCGTAGTAGTCGACAAAACCGCCCAACAGCGATCGCCCGATCTTCGCGCCGTGCTCGTAACCAAACTGCGCGACCAGGACGTTTTGTTGCTGCTGTTCGGGCGTCAAAAAGACTTTGCCGGTGGTGGTGGCTTGCAACCGCAGCCGCTGCGTCGGGCCGGCGTAAGCCAAACTGCCCGAAATCAAACCGCGAAAAAGCGGCGCACCTTGAGGCAAGACATCGAGCGATCCGTCGGACGGGACGCGGGCGGGGTTGCTGTCGTACTCCACGCCGGCATCGGCAGCGACGGTACCCGACAGCACCGACGGCAAACCGAGGACGAGTAGCCCGCACAGCACGAACATCGAGCGGAGAATACCGCAAAGCGACGGCGGCGCGACTGGTGATAGCATCGGGGCAGGA
>DAORGN010000347.1:0-2413 GCA_035340095.1 Pseudomonadota bacterium
TCTGGCTTCAGGTCGCGGTGATAGACGTTCTTTTCGTGCGCTGCGCTCAGTGCCGCTGCGATCTGCCGAGCGAGCCGCATAATCTCCGGCAGCGGCGGCATGCCTTTGGACTTTTGCCGCTGGCTCAGCGTTTCGCCCTTGAGGTACTCCATGACGAGATACGCGGTCCCGTCGGGAAGCTGCCCATAGTCGGAGATTTGCACGACCCCAGGATGGTCGATGAGGTTGACGGCCCTGGCTTCGTTGAAAAAGCGTGCGCAGATGCCCGGATCTTGCGCGTATTTCGGGTGGAGGATCTTGATCGCAACCCGACGACCGATGGGGTCTTGGACGGCCTCAAAGACCGCTCCCATGCCACCTTCGCCGAGCTTGCGGACGACCTGATATGGACCAATACGATCGAGAGACACTTTGCGGCTCTTACACAGCACTATACCGCCTTGGTGCTTCTTTGTCGTCACCTTGTGTTGTTTGAAATACGTAAGAATCAAAATGAGAAGTCGGGGACTGCATCCCAGCAGGTAGGTGGTTGTCGGGCGCTGTCCCTTCGCCAAGATGCTGATAGGCTAGGGCCCATCATGAGTCTGAAACGAGGACCGCTGGCCCGGCGCCTGACCCTGCTTGGGGTGTTGGCCATGGGGCTGTTTTTTGCGGTTCATCTTCACGCTGGGCCCGAGCTGCGCAGTCGAGAGTGGGCGATAGACGGGTTTCGGCCTCCGCCGCGCTGGGATTTGACGCCACGCGACCGGCCAAGCTATCCGCAGCTTATCGCTTGGGCCAGTCGGGGCGACGGCAGCGAGCGGGCGGTGATCAGCTTGGTCGGCAAGCGCGTCGCGGCTCACACGACGATTCGTGATCTGCTACCCGAGGCGCAAGCGATCAAGAGCGCTCCGCAGATCGAAAACGTGCGCATCCAAGTGCTGTCGACGCTGGGCTGGACGACGGGCTGGACCGGGAATGTGCGGATTCAGGTCGACGCCAACTTGCCCGCCCAAGGGAAAGATCGTGCTCGCGTCGTCCGTCAGTACCTGTTTCTGAACGGGCCGGTCGCTTATACGATGACGCTGGTGGCGCCGCTCGAACAGGCGACGGCGCGGCTGCGTGATCTGGATGACACGGCAGCGAATCTGGTGCCGATCGATCCAGAGGGAGTGGTTTCGACAGCGACGACCAATCATCCCGATGGGGGCCTGCGACCCGACCTCGCGAATCCGACGACAAAGTGACGGGCGGGTCTGCGCCGTGGCGAAAGAGGTTGGGCCGTTAGACTCTCAACACGGCGGCTTTGCAGATGGATCGGCTGTGGCCGGCAAAAACCCGCGGCAGACGACGCGCCGCGGGCTGTGGGGCGGTTGTGTAACTCAGGAAAAATACACGGCTCAACACGAAACCCTTGCGATGGGTCGGCCCAGATTGGTAGCGTTCCGCGCATCATGAGCACGTCCCGCACCCTCTTTTCGCTCGCCTTGGTCGCGCTTGTGGCTGGTTCCACGGGCTGCGACACGCTGCGTGCTCGTGCGCGCGCGCAAAAAGGCGTGGAAAAGTACCGCGACGGGGACATAGCCGAGGCGGCCAAGCTGTTTCGTGAGGCCGCCGAGATCGATCCCACCGTCCCTCCGATCATCATCAATCGCGGCTTTACCCACCTCGCGCTTTATCAGCTCAATCCCCGCAGCAAGGATGGGCAGGAAGCCGCCAACATCGCCGTCCAGTCGTTCCGGCAGTACATGGACATGCCGAAGCTCAAGCCTGAGCAGCGGCAGCGCGCCCGTGACTACCTGCTGCAGACGTTCGTCGATGCCAAAAAGTACGACGAGGCAGTCGACTTCTTTAAGCCGCAGGTCGAGCGCGACAATCCGGACATCGAAGCACTGACGATCCTGGGCAACATCGCCAAGAGCATCGGCAAGCTGGATGCATGTCGGATGTGGCTGGAGCGCCGCGTCAAAGCGAATCCGAAGGACACCGACGGATACGTCTCGCTGGCGATCATGACCTGGGACGAGCTGTGCAACGATTCGCAGTGCCGGACCGCGATGGAGCTGCGCAAAAACCACCTGCAGATGCCGTTTGCGGATCGCATTGCCAAGGCGAACCAAGCGCTCGATTTGATCGAGTTTGCCCGGCAGCTTTCGCCCAAGGCTCCGACGCCGGTGATTTACGGCAACTTGCTTTTGCGGGAACGCTCCTACGCGCAACCGAACGACGAACTGAAGCGTCAGGATCTGGATGACGCCGGCAAGCTTCTGCAAACCGCGCTGGCGATGCAGAAAGCGGCCACCGAAGCGAAGGCCGCTGCCGAAGCGGCCAAACCCGGTGAGCCCGCCAAACCCGGTGAGCCCGCCAAGCCTGCGGAAGCGGCCAAGCCCGGTGAGCCCGCCAAACCAGCGGAAGCGGCCAAACCAGCGGAAGC
>DAORGN010000348.1:0-2407 GCA_035340095.1 Pseudomonadota bacterium
CCGGCACAAACGGCAAATCGACCGTGACCAGTCTGTGCGGCGCCATTGCGAAAGCGACGTCGCGCCCGAGCTTTTGCGGTGGCAACCTCGGTACACCGCTCACCGACGCTGTGGGCACCGCCGCCGGAGGACCGCAAGGCATCGTCGTCATCGAGCTGTCATCGTATCAACTGGAGACCTGCGAGAGCCTGAGCTGTCAGGCGGCGGCGATTCTAAACTTGACGCCCGATCACCTGGATCGCTATCCGTCGATGCGGCAGTACGGCGACGCCAAAGCGCGCATTTTCCGCAACATGGCGCCGTGGTCGACCAAAGTGACAAGCGCCGACGATCCCGAAGTGCAGGCACTGTATGCGCGCCACCTGGGGTCAAACGATCCGTGCTTTCTGTTTACAACCCAGTCGACGCTGCCGTCGCGGCGTGTTCAAGGCCGTGCGATCCAGATCGGTGGATTTGTCGACGGCGGTGATCTGGTGCTGCGTGGCGCAGTCGGCGGGCTTCAGGCCGTGCTGTCCGGACGAGAACCCGTCGAAGAACGCTATCCGCTCCAAGAATTTCAGCTCGTCGGTCGGCACAACCAGGCCAACATGCTGGCGGCGTTTTTGCTGATGCGGGCGTCGGGACTTGCAAGCTATGAGCAAGTCCGTCGGGCCGCGACGACGTTTTCCGCGCTCCCGCATCGCATGCAGCTGGTGGGAGAATCCGGCGGGGTCGCTTTTTTTGACGACAGCAAAGGAACCAATGTCGATGCCGTCGTCGCTGGACTCGCGGGTTTTCCCAGGCCGCTGGTGCTGATTGCCGGCGGACGCGACAAGGGTGGTTCGTATGAACCGCTGCGCAAGACGTTGTGCGAACAGACCACCCGCGGCGTCGTCGTGATAGGCGAAGCAGCCCCGCTGATTGAGCAGTCGCTCGCGGGCTGTCCATTCCCGATTTTGCACGCAGACTCGATGCAGAGCGCCGTCGGTCAAGCGATGTCGCTGTGTCAGTCGGGGGATGCGGTGGTGCTGTCGCCGGCCTGTTCGTCGTTTGACATGTTCCGTGACTATGCACATCGCGCCGCGGTGTTCTGTGAATCCGTCGCCAGCCTACCCGGTGCAAAGCTTTCGGCCAGTCACAGCAGAGGCGGAGCCCACTCGTGAAAAACGAGGAAGTAACGCTGCCGCAGCCGCATCGGGCCGATCCGCTTTTGTTTGTGGTCGTGCTCCTGCTCGTCGGGCTTGGCCTGGTGATGGTGTATTCATCGTCGGCGGTCCTGGCGCAGCAAAAAATGGGAGACAGTCGCTATTTCCTCGTCCGCGATCTGGTCTGGGTGCTGCTCGGGCTCGTCGGAATGGCGCTGACGATGCGGATCGACTATTCGCTCTATCGGCGGCTCGCGTATCCGATCCTCGGAACGGCGACGCTGCTGCTTTCCGCGGTGCTCGTCGTCGGAGCGCGTGTCAATGGTGCCCGTCGCTGGTTCCACGTCGGACCGCTGTCCTTTCAACCCGCCGAGCTGGCCAAGGTCGCGCTGATTGTCTTTTTGGCGCATATCCTGGCCAAAAAAGCCGACAAGGTGCGGCACTTTCTCCTCGGGTTTTTGCCCCCGATCGTCGTCTGCGCGATGTTTGCCGGGCTCTTGCTCAAGCAGCCCGATCTGGGCACCGCGATGATCGTCGGGGGCACCACGATAGTCATGCTCTTCGTCGCGGGAACCCGCGTCAGTTACCTGGCCATTGCGGGTCTTGGCGCCTTGCCGATCATCTACAACGCCATCGTCGGAACACCGTGGCGTCTGCGACGGATTTTGGCCTTTCTTGATCCGTGGCAGTTTCGCGACACGTTCGGCTATCAAATGGCGGCGTCGCTGATTGCGGTGGGTTCCGGTGGACTCACCGGCCAGGGGCTTGGCGACAGTCGACAAAAACTGCTGTTTTTGCCCGAAGCCCACACCGACTACATCTTGGCGATCATCGGCGAGGAGCTGGGTTTTATCGGCATCGCCTTCGTCGTCGGACTGTACGTGATCCTGATTCTGCGCGGCTGTGCGACGGCAGCGCGGGCCCGCGATTCGTTTGGGATGTATCTGGCCGTGGGAATTACCGCGATGTTTGGACTGCAAGCGGCGTTCAACATCGGCGTCGTCCTCGGAGCGCTGCCGACCAAAGGGCTGACACTGCCGTTTTTGTCGTTTGGTGGCTCGACGCTGGTCATCGATCTGGGTGCCATCGGCGTGCTGCTCAACATTTCGCGACGAGAACCGGCCCCGATTGAAAAGAAGAGCAAAAATCGATCGTGGCGCAGCCTGTTTCATCGACGCAAAAACCGTCGCCGCGCACTACCTCGCACAGCGGAAGCAAGCGCATGAGTGAAAAGCCCCGTCCCCTCTCGGCAGCGGGCGTTCGCGTCGTGATCGCAGGTGGCG
>DAORGN010000349.1:0-2356 GCA_035340095.1 Pseudomonadota bacterium
AACGGCGAGACCTGGGTCCGCATCGACATGATCAAGGTCATGGACACCGACTCGGAGAGCGCCCACGACCTGAAGATCCAAGAGGCGCGCGACTCGTACCGATCGCGTCAGCGGCTCAAGTATCCCGACGGCAAGTCGCTCGAAGACGTCGGTCGTGCGCACGTCTCGGGCTTCGTCACGTACAAGGTCAAAGGCGTCACGCCCGGCAAGCGACTGCTCATCGTCCGTCGCATGGACTACGTCTACGGCGACTACTCGCTGGAGTTCGAAGTCGACGGCAAAAAGGCCGGCATCTGCGAGTGTCCGGGCACCGACCGCATCAACCGCTGGCGCAACTGGCCGCACATCATTCCAGCGGAGTTTGTGGTGCGCGCCGAGCCGAACGTCAAGCAAATCGCCGTCACGGCTGGCCGCGACATCAACATGTTCCGTTACTGGTTCTACCAGCCGCGACAATAATGTAAGCTGGACGGGTCATGTTTCTCGACCAGATAATCGACCTCATCATGCGACCGTTCCGCGAACTGTGGAACGTGATCGCGCGGGTGCGCGGTGTCCAGAGCGGCGCGTTGGCCGACGTGCGGCGAGTGCAATACCTTGGGGATAGCGCCCGCTCCGAGGTCGCCGGCATGAAGAACATCGTCGTCGCTCCCGGCCAGATCGTTCCTGGCTGGGGTTCGTCGCAGCCGGCGGCGCCGCCGCCCCAAATGGCGCAGCAACAGGCGGAAAAGAAAAAGATGGGCTGGTCGTTTCCTTGGAGTAAAAAAACGTGTCCTAGGTGTCAGAACAAGCTGCAGAAAAGCTGGGATCAGTGCCCCTACTGCGGCCAAAATCAGAACCAGCCGGTCACCGCCGGACCGCCAGGGGCTGCACCGGGGGCGCCAGGGGCTGCGCCGGGCTACGGAGCACCTCCGGGTGGACCGGGATACGGGGCCCCTCCGGGCGCGCCAGGCTACGGAGCGCCAGGTGGAGCACCGGGTTACGGCGCCCCGATGCCGTCGCCAGGCGGAGCGGCCAAGACGATTGCGATGGATGCGGCGGCGATCGATGCACCGCTGCTCGCAACGGGTGACACCGGCGAAAACGTCGCGTGGCTGGTCCCCCTTGAAGGCGCGATGACGGGTGAGCTTTTGCAAATCCGGACGCGCGCGATCATTGGCACCGCCGAAGGCTGTGAGATCAAGCTGTTCGATGCTGCCATCTCGGGTCGCCACGCGGAAGTGGTGCTGTCGCAAGGCAGCCGCTTCCGCATCAACGACTTGGGATCACGCAATGGCACGTATGTCAACGACAAGGCCATTGCCTCCACCGAGCTGGTCGACGGCGACAACATTCGCCTGGGTCGTACCACCTTCCGCTTCAAGACCAAGCACTAAGGGCAGACCATGCACTGTCGGTCACTTTTCCAAACGACTTCGGGTAATTCGGTCTTCCGGCTGCTGGCCCGTTTCCTTCCGACGGTGGCGCTGCTTTTTACGCTGCTTGCACCGGGGCTTGCGCTGGCGCAAAACGCCAAGCTGCGTCTCGAACGCTTTGGTTTTGACAAGCTGCCCGACCTCAAGGTCTACATCACCTACGTCGAGGAAGACGGCACCGTCATCGCTGGTCGGCAAGCGACGGACTTTAAGCTTCAGGTCGACTCGATTGACCAGGGCGCCGGGCGCGCGATTACGACGTTTGATCAGGCCAAAGAGCCGATCTTTGTCGTCGCGGTGGTTCAAGTCGGCGGCGCCGTCGATGAGCGCGTGCTTTCCGAAGTCAAAGGCGGTCTGCGCCGTGTCAACGATGCCGTTGGCAATACGCCGGGCGGACGGATGGGCGTGCTCGCTTACGCCGACAAAACCAACCGCATCCTCGAGTTTGGCACCACCACTGAAGTCGACGCGAGCATCGGCAAGATCGCACTGGAGACCGAAGCCAGTGAATCGCACATGCTCGACGCGGTGCGCACGGCAATCGACCTGCTCAAGCAGCAGGAAAAAGGCCGTCGCAAGCTCATCATCCTTGTGTCCGACGGCATCGACGTCAACAACGAAAAGAAAAACTTCACCGAAATCGGCAACCGCGCCCAGCTCGGCGGCATCGTCATCGACACCGTCGGCTACAACGCATTTGATGCGTCGAAGCTGCGCAACTTGCAGGAAATGACCAAGCGCTGCTACGGCACCGATCGCGTCGCCAAAGCACCGACGGAAATTGGTCCGAAGCTCGATGGCATTGTCGACGAAATCCAAAAACAGTACCTGGTGACGTTTCCGCTGACCATCGCGGGCGACGATCAAGACCACCTATTCCAGGTCACGCACGAAGCCGGTGGCAAGCCGGTCTACAGCAACACGATTCAGGAAAAGCTGCT
>DAORGN010000350.1:0-2303 GCA_035340095.1 Pseudomonadota bacterium
GTCGTCCTGACCAAACCGAGCCGCGGCAAGTCAAACCAGTAACCACCCCACCTGACAAAACCCCAAAGCCGTCGCCCAGCCAAGCCAGTCACCGTTCACATAACGGACGTGAGCGGTACATTCTGGCGTGCGGACAAGCTGCGCGCGGTGCCTACTCGTCTGCGGGGCGGCAGGCTACAGCGTTTGCAGAAAGTCGGGGTGCGGACGCGCGATCAGCTCGACCGAAAGCAAAAGTCCAGGGGCCAGGAGCTGTTCGACAGTCGCGAGCGCCGCCTGCACCATGTCCTGTTCACCGACCAGGATCGCAAAGCCTTTTCCACCCAGTCCGTCGCACAAACGAAGATCGTGCAAACGGACTTCGGCGGCTTTGCAGGCCGCATCGGCCCCACGCAGCGTCGATGCCGCGCTCAGAGTTTCCAAGATCCCGATCGACAAGTCTTCGCCAAGCGGGGTCTTGTCTTTGCGGCGCAGGACATCGACCACTTCGTCGTGAACTTGGGTGAGGAGCAGCTCGTCACACAGTGCGGCCCCAGCTTGCGCACGCCCGGCTTCCATCGCTTCTTCGACGGAAGCGACATCGCCGCTGCACAACACCAGGTGCTTGCCCGGCGACACTGGACGGTTCAGATGAAGCTGCACCGCAGCGCGCTTGACCAGCGCATCGGCGACCGTCAGACCGCGCGCGATCGACTGAAGCTCAAGAAGACCCAGCGCCGCGCCGGTGGCGACGATGTGTTCTGGCTGACCTGTGCGCAGCGGACCCAAACGAAATAACTCCCGTGCCTTAGGCTACACGAAACGGAAGGCGTCTTTCATCGTGCAGCGACGCTCGCGGGTGAAATTGACCGCAGTGGTCATGCCCTCGCCGGTCGGCGAAGCAATGGTAAACGACGTATAGCCTTCGCCACCAAAGCCCAGGCCCGCCAGACTCGAACCATTTTTGACGTAGATCGACACGTTGGATGTGCGCGCCATGGCCGACAGGGCTTCGATGTTCTGCGAGTACATGACGGCGGTGTGACCAAAGCCGTGCTCACAGCGGACGGCCCCGGCAATCGCGGAAGCGACATCGGGGTAGCGCACCATGCCAATCACCGGCATCAGCAGTTCATGCTGCACAAACGGATGCTGCTCGGGCAGCTCGGCAAACAGCAGCCGGCATTCGTCGGGGACATGGACGCCGATCTGTTTGGCAATCACCGAGGGATTTTTGCCCACCCAGTCTTTGTTTACGTGATCGCCGTCGAGAATGACTTTTTCGAGGTCGCGAACTTGCCGATCGTTTAGCAGATAGCAGCCCTGCCGCACGAGCTCTGCCTTGAGGCTGTCGGCAATCTTGGCGACCGCGCAGATTTCTTTTTCTGCGACGCAGACAATGTTGTTGTCGATCGATGCGCCTTCGATGATGCCGCGGGCGGCGATGTCGATGCGGGCGGTTTCGTCGACGACGGCGGGAGGGTTGCCCGGTCCAGCGGCAATCGCCCGCTTGCCCGAAGTCATCGCGGCTTTGACGACAGCGCCACCACCTGTGACCGCGAGCAACCGAATCCCTTTGTGGGTCATCAGCTTTTGGGCGCTTTCAATCGACGGCTCCGCCACGCTGCAGAGCAGGTTGCCCGGTCCGCCCGCCTGCACAATCGCTTCGTTGAGGATGTGGATGAACCAAGCGCAGGTCCGCCAGGCATACGGATGGGTGTTGAACACCACGGCGTTGCCACCGGCCAGCATGCCGATCCCGTTGTTCAGGATCGTTTCGGTGACGTTCGTCGTCGGAGTGATGGCGCCGATGACCCCGTAGGCCGCGCGGTCAAGAACGGTCAGTCCGTGATCGCCGCTAAAGGCCGTCGGACGGAGGATTTCCGGCCCTGGGGTCTTCGTCGCGACCAGCGTGTTCTTTTTGATCTTGTCGTCGACACGCCCAAGCCCGGTTTCCGCCACCGCATACTCGGCGAGCAGCTTGACGTTGTCGAGCGACACCTTGCGCATCGCTGCGACCATTTTTTCGCGGGTCGACAGCGGCGCGGAAGAATACTGCTCGAACGCTTTTTGCGCCGCCGCCGTCGCCGAGTCGATGTCTTGGAACAGGCCGTGGGTGCCCCGCGGAACCCTGGCATCCCCGCGCTTGCCAGCTCCGCCCCCGCGAAGGTGCGGCGGCACAAACGCACCGGGACGCTGGGACGTGCCGGTGTTTGGCGTGCCTTTGTCCGCCGCCTTCATGACCGCTTCGGCGGGCGTTTGTTGGACGTCGGGCGACAGGCGCAGAAGCACCTTGTCGACGATCTCTTGGATGCGCTTCTCGTCAA
>DAORGN010000351.1:0-2064 GCA_035340095.1 Pseudomonadota bacterium
GGGCCGGCTTCCCGTGGGTCGCCCACCAGGTCCGCGTCCGGGCTGCGTGGCTCGGCCACCGGGTCGGGTGGTCGCAACGCCGGGTCTTGCTGGTCCCGCCGGACGTGTGCCCGGCTTGGCTTGTGTGCGTGGGGGCGCAGCAGCCGCAGTGCGAACCGGCTGAACCCGCTCCCCGGCTGGTGCAGGCGCGGCGACCACCGGACGCGGCGTCGGTTTGGGCGGCTGTCCTGCCTGTGGCGGCTTCGGTTCCGGTGTGCTGTACGGCGTAATCGGCGCGTAGACGAAGTCACTAAACTTCGCAAGATTCGAGCGAAACGCCTGCTTCACCCAGATCACATCGCCCGGCTTCAGTGCTTCAAACGCCGACAGAATCAGCCGATCATTGGTCGGGTCGCGCGGGTTATAGCGCGCCGCCCACAGCATGTTGTTGAGCGGCAGCTCCGTTGTGTGCGGGCCAATTTGCACCGTCGCGCCTGATGGACGCACCGCCGTCACCAGCCCGAGGTAAAGCGTGTCTTCCTTGAGCGGGTCAGCGTAGCGCTTCTGCGCCCGCAACTGAAACACGCGCTGGGCGTCGGGATCGAGGCTCGCTTCAGCGCCGCGATAGCCTTGTCGTTTGTCGAGCCGGCGTACCGCAAAATCGACATTTTCCCCTGCCAGCACATCGAGAAATGGCTGCACGGTCGTTTCGACTTGCAGCCCGTCCTCCATCACCCGTCGCTCACCGAGCGTTGCGATCAGCTCTTTGCGGACGTGATTGACGAAATACGGTGACACATCCCGCGAAATGTCCCGTCGCTGCTGGAGCACGATCGGCTTGCCGTAGAGCTTGGCCGCCGTCGCTTCATCGAGCTTGCCGACTTCGACCATTTTGCGCAGCACCAAGTTGCGACGCTGCTGGGCGGCTTGCGGGTGGTCAATCGGTGAATAGCGCGTCGGTGCTTTGAGCAGTCCGGCCAGGACTGCCTGATCCTCGACGGGCAGATCCCAAATATTTTTGTCGAAAAAACGCTTCGCCGCCGCTTGGACACCGTAGCTGCCATGTCCGAGGAAGGTGTGATTGAGGTAGGTCTGAAGGATTTCCGCCTTACTGTAACGGGCTTCGAGCCGTCGGGCCAAGATCGCTTCGCGGATCTTGCGTGAGACGGTCCGATCGGCGCCGAGAAACGCTTTGGCGACCTGCTGGGTCAGCGTCGAACCGCCTTGCCGCATCCGGCCCGAGTAAAAATTGACCCGCATCGCCCGCACGAAGCCGCGCAGGTCGAGCCCGCGGTGTTCGTAGAAGCGGCGATCCTCGATCGCGATCACCGCATCGAGCATCGACTGCGGAATCTTGTCGAGCGGCAGGATTTCTCGTCGTTCGCTCGCCAGTGTCGCAAGCAGACTGCCATCGCCCGAATACACCTCGGTGATACCGGGGGCCAGCTGTGCATAGCGCGACAGATCCGGCGTTTCGGGCAGCGTCCGCGCAAAATACACGTAGACCGCCACCAGCACATGAAGTGACACCATCAGCAGCCCGAGGGCCGCGAACAGGTAGTACTTGAAGAGCCAGTAGAAGAACCCACCGTCGGCGGGATTGACGATCTGGATGCGCAGTCGGGACATTCTTTCCGCGAGCTACCCAAAAGCCGTGGCACTCGCCCACTCCCTACGCACCCTATCACAAAACTGAATGTTCTTTGACCCTTGGCGAGGGAGGAGCTTGGCCTACCCTGGTAAAGTAGGCGATCTAGGCTGTGGCAATGGGGCGAAAGGTTACAAGGGGCCTCCGTCGGGGCGCGGTCCGTCGCTTGGCATGGCATCGACGGACGCCATGTCGGGGGTTGCCAAATCGGGCGGCGGCAACAGGTCGGCGGGCGTGGCCATATCAAACAGCGCACCTATCGACAGCGATACCGCCGTCTTTTCGGTGTAGTTGATAGCCACGGAACGCTGCACTTGACCCAAGGCGTCTCCGACGGAATCGAGCGCCGTGACCTCGAACGTGATCATGCCTTTGTGTTGGCGATCAAACTCGTCGAAGCGGATCGCAAAGCGCAGCGGATAGGTCAGTGGCTGCTG
>DAORGN010000352.1:0-1504 GCA_035340095.1 Pseudomonadota bacterium
ATCACAAACGGCGATCGCTGCGCCAAAAACAGCAGATACGACATATGAATCGGCGTGCGCAGGACCGGCAGCGTCGTGACGGGAATTTCGAGCAGATCGGGAAGCGGGCGTCCTTGCGAATCACGTTCATCGAGCGCCCACAGATAACCGGACAGCGGTCGGAAACCGTCGCGGACGCTACCAAACAGATCCTTGCGCTCGTCGGATTCCTGATCGCTTAACTTGCGCGCCGACATAAAGTAATACGCGCGTGCCAGCGGCCCGACGAACGTCGGAAACGTCGAGCAGTCGTAGTCGTAGCCGTTCTGCGCAAGGATGCGCAAAAGCGTCGTACTGCACGCAAATCCAGGTCCGCGAAAACCGCGCGGCTTCTGTCCTGCCGCTTCGCTGATCAAGCGATCGGCCTCGACGATTTCATGGGCAAGCTCGGCGTGCGGCAGCTTGTGCAGCCACTGCAAGTGGTGTAGCGAGTGGTTGCCTACTTCGTGGCCGCGCTCGGAAATCGAACGAAACAGCTCGCGATGTTGCGGCATGGCGGCGTCGGCTCCGACGAGAAACACCGTCATTTTGAGCCCGACCGATTCCACCGTCGAAAGCGCCAGCGGTAGCACCGTGTGTAGATACGACGGATACGCTTCCCAGCCCGCATCGCCGTGCGTGCGCATGTACGACCACTGGTTGTCGAGGTCCAAAGACAGCGAGGCGAGCAAACCAGACGATGCCATGGCGGATTCCTTTGCGGGGTGAGTGGGCACCGGACATTTTCGCCAAATGCCAAGCCGGCTGCCAGGTTGTCGGCCCGAGAGAGAGTTTGTCAAGCTTCTCTCAAGGAAATTTGTTATCTTGATTACATTAGGTGGTGACGATGACCGGACAGACTATCGGTCCCTATCGCGTGCTTCGCGAGGTCGGCAAAGGGGGGATGGGCGCGGTCTATGAGGCGATTCACCCGCAGATCGAGCGCAAAGTCGCAATCAAGGTTTTGCATCCCGAGTATGCGGTGAATCAGTCCGTCGTGCAGCGCTTCTTCAACGAGGCGCGCGCCGTCAACATCGTCAACCATCCGAGCGTCGTCCAAATTTCCGAATTTGGCCAGCAGCCCGACGGCACGGCGTACATCGTGATGGAGTTTTTGGAAGGCGAGTCGCTCGGCGCGCGGATGAAGCGCTTTGGCGGCAAGCTTTCGATCGCTGACACCCTGCGACTCACCCGCCAAGTAGCCGCCGCCCTCGCCGCCGCCCACGCCAAAAACATCGTTCATCGTGACCTGAAGCCGGACAATGTGATGATTGTGGCGGATCCGGAGGCACCGGGGGGGGAGCGGGCCAAGATCCTGGACTTTGGCATCGCGAAGCTTGCTTCGCAGACCAAGGACGGCGAAGCGGCTGCGTCGCAGACGAGCACCGGGATGATGGTCGGAACGCCGCTTTACATGTCGCCCGAGCAGTGCAAAGGCAGCGGCAACATCACCGACAAGGCCGATGTGTATTCGCTCGGGGTGATG